>JBLHOC010000017.1:0-29928 GCA_047620825.1 Bacteroidia bacterium
TAGTTGGTTGACAGATTCATTGAATAGTTCTAACCCAGAAATGGAGGTGGATATTAGACTACCAATACGCAAGGAATGGATAAGGGCTGCTCGTGGTGATCACAAGCAACAGTTTTATGCCATGCCAAAACCAAAATTGCAGAACAAAGAAGGTCTCTTTATGTATAATCATAGAGTCGTTGGAG
Source organism: Bacteroidia bacterium (assembly GCA_047620825.1). Classification (GTDB taxonomy): domain Bacteria; phylum Bacteroidota; class Bacteroidia; order NS11-12g; family UBA9320; genus UBA987. The sequence continues at coordinate 186 of JBLHOC010000017.1, forward strand.
GTCAGAACATATACATGGACAAGTGGACAAGGCAATATATGGTCGTGCCAAGGACAAATTTACTGCAAAGTGAGATTGAGGACGGAGCAATGATTACAACAGAGGTAAAGTCATATTGGCCTAACCAGTTTGGGACCTACAACATGTGTGGTAATGTGGCGGAAATGATTGCCGACGATACAATCGCTTTAGGCGGAAGCTGGTTAGACCCCGGTTTTGATATTCGTATCGAAAGTGAGAAATCGGCAACCAAACCGTCCAGTTTAATTGGATTTAGAGTAATTGCTTACGTTTCTTTACACTAATTGTTTTCTAATTTTTTACATATTTGAGGCCAATATGAAAACAAATAAAATAATTTCAACCATTGCCTTAGGTTGTTTGGTAGCGATAGTTAGTTCTTGTAATCTTACGAAAAAAGCGGTAGACAAAAAGGAAGAAGTAACAATCACCTGCGACGAAACCATTACTTATGCTCAAACCATTAAAGGCATATTAGACGCCAAGTGTACGGGGTGTCATTCTGGACCCAAACCGGCTTACGGTATTGATCTTTCGACATATGAAGAAGCCGCTAAGGTTGTCCCGCATCGATTAAGTTGTGTGATAAACTGGAGTGACAATTGCAACAGGATGCCTCCCTCTGGTGGACAGCTAACTTCAACAGAAATTCAACAAATTCAATGTTGGTTAGATAACGGTGTTAAAAACTAGCGTATTTGTAGTTTTATCTGATGCGTCATATCTTCTGAAGTGACACGAAGCATATAAATACCTGCCGTTTGCTGAGACAAAGTCAATGTTAACTGGTTAGACCCGGTTTGCTGTAAAACTGTTTTTCCAGTTAAATCAATTAATTCAACCAACATGCTGGCATGTGGATCATTGTTTACGATAGTCACATAGTCACTAGTAGGATTTGGGTAAACGTTCAGTCCAACTGCATTTAAGTTTGAGATGGATGAGTTCTTATCTCTGACATGGATGTAGTTCAGCTTGGTTAGATTATTATCACCATTCTTGTCAGCAGCTTTTAAAGAGACCGAATACCAGCCAGTGTCTTGAAAAACTAATGTTGGATTTTCCGCTGTTTCGGAAGTCCCATTAACATATTTAAAACCGGTGGTTGGCGTAAGACTCCAATTATACGTCAGATTATCTCCAACTGATTTGTTGGTTAAACTGACAACCACACCCTGTTTTGGACTAACTCGATCCGATTCAAAATCAACCGTAATGGGTTCCACATTTGACCATTCGTTTCTGTATTGGACACTAGATGCTACAAAATTGCCAAGTAAAACATTGCCTGTTATAGTCAACAAAGGAATTTTTTCTGTGGTACTAAGCCACTTGTATTCTATGCGTGTCACTGTCTGTCCAAAATTTAACGCTGGTGTCGAAACCTTAATGGAGTCTAATTCAGTGATTACACTTTTAACCCGTATGCAATCTATATTTTTAGCATATGGCGTTGATATTTTACCCCATCCATCAACCGTTGTCACCCTGTTTCCAACACGGAAGAATGATCCAATTTTTATGACCAAGGATATAGGAACTTCAATGTTAAAGGTTGTCGAATCCTTGTCCCCAAACTCTAACGGGAAAACATATATTTCATCTGGATCTGTGTGTTTTCCAGTCTGAGGAAGGGGTAATGCCGCGAATTGAAAACCCATTCCTACGTCTCGATAACTTGCGTTACTATTTTGATAGAAACTGTAAATGTTCTTGAATTGAAATTGGCTGAACCCAATTGTGTCGATTAGTTTTTTACCAAAAGTGGTAAACCCAAAACTAAGTAAATATGGCGTTCTCAGACTTGTAATATATGCCTCAACGCCATCACCTAAATTAATAAGTTTTGTGTAGTCCCAAGTCACGTCTGCGCCAGTTTTGCTAATGTTTATATTGGCAGGTACAGCGGTAGAGAATTCAATATTATCCCCACTGCCTGGCATGTGATTTTTATTGATTGTAATTTGACCGTAAACCGTAGCGGCGGAGAGCAAAAGGAAAAGGAATGAAATGCGTAACATTGTTGAATTATTGGTTAGAACTGTACGAATTTAAAGTTTTGAAATTTAACATATGAAATTGTATATGAAAAGCAGCCTTATTCTATTTCTTTTAGGCTTATCTACTGTTGGGATTTGTCAAAAGCCAATTGGATATATCTCTTGTGGCCATCATCATCATGAAACACAATTTACTCAGAAAAAAGCCAATGACTTTGATGTCGTCAAATACCATATTAACTTGGATTTTACAGACTTTTCAAACAAAAGTGTAAGTGGGTTTACCCAAATTGATTATGTGGCTTCTGCTGATATTAATACGCTTGAGTTCCAGTTTGAAGGGTTAACTGTTGATAGTGTAATTTCCAAATCTCAGCGTTTGACTTACAGCAGAAATGAGATTAATCTAACCATAAACTTGATTGGTACGCTGCTTAAAAATCAGACAGATACTGTGGCCGTGTATTATCATGGAAAACCCAAAAGAGATGGCTCTTGGGGTGGATTTTATTACTCGGGTGATTATGCGTTTAATCTTGGTGTGGCATTCACATCAAGTCCACACAATTATGGACGTATTTGGTTCCCTTGTGTTGATAATTTTACAGATCGTGCTCAATATGATTTTGCAATTACTTGCACATCAGATAAAAAGGCTTTTTGTAATGGCGAACTAACTTCAGAAGTGTCTAACGGAGACGGTACAACAACGTTCAATTGGATGTTGGCGCAACCTATACCAACATACTTAGCAAGTGTGGCGATTGCTCCTTATACAGTAAACCAATATACACACAACGGGATTCCTGTCACATTAACTGCCTTGGCTGAAGATTCCTTAAATATGGTAGAATCGTTCAGGAATCTAAATGGTTGTATTGATGCCTACATCGCTCGCTACGGACCCCACACCTTTAGTAGGATTGGCTTTAATGCTGTGCCCTTTAGTGGTGGAGCCATGGAACATGCCACGAACATTGCTTATCCGATTTTCGCCATAGACAGTTTTCGCACATATGAAACGCTATACGCACATGAATTAGGTCACCATTGGTGGGGCAATACTGTTACGTGTAGAACAGCTGAAGACATGTGGATCAACGAAGGTTGGGCCTCATACTCTGAGCGTATATTTCTAGAATGGATTTATGGTAAAGAACGCTATGATGAAGATATCTCATCAAACCACAGAGCCGTTCTGCATTATGCGCATTTAAGAGATGGAGATACATTGGCAATATCTGGAATTGGTCACACCCAAACATACGGAAGTCACGTCTATGATAAAGGCGCTGATGTAGCGCACACCCTTAGAGGCTATATGGGAGATTCTTCTTTTTTTGAAGGGATTCAAAGCTTTTTGGAGACGTATAAATTCAAAGATGTGAGTAGCCAAGACTTAGAAAAACATCTTCAGAATTTTACTCCGATAGACCTGAAGTCATTCTTTAATAATTGGGTGTATAACCGTGGATTTCCACATTTCAGTGTGTTGGGCTATTCCTCTAAACCGGATGCCTCGAAATTTTTAACTCGGGTTGATATTGGACAACGTTTGAGATTTGCGCCAGATTATTTTGAAAAAGTACCCATGGATGTCACATTCTATGCGAATGATTTTAGTACTCAGACCTATAGAATAGAGTTAGGTAAAGAAAGACAGCAACTGGTGTTAAGTACCGATTTCGTTCCAACATTCGTTGCACTGGATATTAATAAAAAAATTAGTGACGCCATTACGGATGACATGGTCATGGTTAAGGACACTGGTTTGGTTGACTTTGGAGATGCAATGATGACTATGCATGTCAAGCAAAGCTCTGATTCGTCGCTGGTAAGAGTTGAACACAACTGGGTAGGTGCTGATGCGTTTTTTACGGATGGGAAATTGCCATTTGTATCACGTGAAAGGTATTGGAATGTTGATGGGGTTTGGAATAAAGATTTTAAGGCAGACGCCACAATTGAATATTTTGGAAGAGTAACAGGTACCAATTATTTGATTGGGTATTTAGATGTTGACTTGATTCGAAAGACAGAAGAAAACATGGTGTTGATGTATAGAGCGAATCCTTCAGCGCAATGGGTGTTGTGCACCGATTACAGCTGGGAGATGGGCTCGAAATTCGACAAACGCGGATCGTTTACCATACACAATGTACGCAAGGGGCAGTATGCTTTTGGTGTGAATGAGGCAGATCGTTTAAGTGTACCAACTGAAATGACTGAGTCAAATAAGTTTGTCACTGTTTATCCAAATCCAACCAGAGATACTATGAAAATAGCTGTAGAAGATGTTCCTGAAGGCATCGTAGAAATTACAGACGGCGCTGGTAGAATTGTATACACAGATCAAATTGAGAATAGCAACTACACCAAAACAATAAATGTGTCTGAGTGGGTAAAAGGAATCTATTATGTTGGCATCGTTATCGATGGTAAACCTTACCAACCTAAAAGAGTGTTGGTCCGATAAAAATTCTTTTATTCATACGAGTAGAGATGTAAAGTAGTCCTTAGGTGATTCGTTAAATGCTTTCCATTCTTTTACCTGAATTGCCACCGGGTCTGTTGTCTGGTACGCACAATACCTCACACGGGCTGGATATTATCCCACCCGCCAATCCATGGGCATAAACCCATTTTCAATCAAATAGGCGTTGCAGTTGGAAAAATGTTTGTTGCCAAACCAATGTCCCATATTCGCGCTAAGTGGACTTGGGTGACCACTTTCTAAAACAAGATGTTTCGATCTATCAATTTTCTTTCCTTTTCGTTTGGCATAACCTCCCCACAATAAAAATACAATATTTTCACACTTATCATTCAATGACTCTATAACTGAATCTGTAAACGTTTCCCAACCTTTATTCTGATGAGATCCGGCATTGTGTGCTTCAACTGTTAGGGTTGCGTTAAGCAAAAGAACACCTTGCTCTGCCAAGTATGATAAATCTCCATGAGCAGGTATTGGTAGTCCAAGGTCTGCATTAATCTCTCGATATATGTTAACCAATGACGGAGGGACTTTCATTCCAGGAGAAACAGAAAAACAGAGTCCGTTTGCTTGGTTTGTCCCGTGGTATGGGTCTTGGCCAATGATTACAATGCGTACTTTGTCGAATGGACATGCGTCAAGGGCGGCGAAAATTTTAGAATCATCAGGATAAATGATTTTGCCTGATTGTTTTGAATCAGATAAAAAAGTGTTGAGGTCTTTAAAATATGACTTGTCAAATTCTTCTTCAAGAGCGTTTAGCCAAGAAGCTTCTAATTGACCAGGTATATTACTCATCTACCGTTTCAGGTTGAGGGTAATAAGGGCTTGGTTTAACGAGTGTGTTATACATTAAGACCGCTGAAGCAATCAATAATGTAAGGAACACAATTAATACGATTATTTTCTTAACCTGAGATGATTTCATAAACAAAAAAGCCCGACAAATTTAAACTTGTTGGGCTTTTATATCGTATTTCAGAATTAATTTCCGTCGTTTCCTAAGAAACTATAATTCTTACTGAAGTATAACATTTGCTCAACATAACCTTGGTCATGTGTAATCGTTAAATCAGAGAATGTATCATCTGTCATCACTGGAGTAAGTGTTGGTTGTACAAAACCACTGTAAGGTGCCAGGTTAAATTGTTCGTAACGTGCTACAACTTCAGCCATCAAGTCTTGATCCGCTTGAATGCCGTAACCTTCTACGAGTTGTTCAGCTGCTTCAAAATCACCTTCAGATTTCAGTCGTTGAATTTCTTTTAACAATTCGCCAAACAGCGCACGAAGTTTATCGTAATCATTTACTACAAAATAGGTCTTATGATTTTTGGTTACTTTTTCTATCACATTATCTTCTTTCCCTTTTTCATAACACCATGCAGCAATAAGTTGACGATTTCTCATATGGTCTTCCTCCACATTATCACCTGGCTCAAGTCTTCTTAACTGTAGCATCATGCCATTCATGATATAACTATCATATTCCGCTTTACCAACGTCTAAGGATTCCATTAATCCCAATTCAACGAGTTTTTGATCGTATATGTAGTACAACGCCACTAAGTCAGCTCTGGCCTCTTCCAATGTGTTGCTATAGTTTCGAAGTGTTTCTTTAGGTGTTCCTACGCCTTTGTTAATTTGACCAGATGCATGACCTATAACTTCGTGCATCGCAGTATGTAATTTGCCAGCTAGCTTTCCGTGTTTCTTAATTCTATCTTGTGATTCCTTTGTTAAGTAAAACTCTCCAGTTGAACCACTTCCAGAAGCATCACTATATGCCTGAACGATGTTACCTAAACTAACGGACTTTGATCCGTGATTTGCACGAATCCAGTTGCTGTTTGGTAAGTTAACACCAATCGGAGTAGATGGTGCAGCATCACCTGCTTCCATAGCTGTGTTTACCACTTTGTAACTTACGCCAACTACATTGGCTTTTTTGTGGTTGTCCATAATCGGTGAATTATCTTCAAACCATTGAGCATTCTGGCTCATAATTTGCATTTGCTGTGAAGCTTCAAAATCTGTTATTTGAATAACACCTTCAAATGCCCCTTTATACCCGATAGCATCGCCATACACTTCTATAAAACCTAAGATGAAATCGATGTCACCATCTGTAGAATTGATCCAAGCCAAGTTTGTCTCATCCCATTTTTTTAGATCACCTGTTGTGAAGTATTCAACGAGCAAAGCCAAATGTGTTGCTTGTTTCTCATTTTCTGCAACCGTTACAGCTTTTTCTAACCAGTACACCATTCTCTCAATGGCTCCAGAATAAAGTCCACCAACCTTGTAAGTCATGTCCGTTAACACACCGTCAACTTTGACCAATCGAGAATTCAAACCGTACTCTATAGGCTCTGTATTCCCTTCCACCATTTGACTTTTGTAATGTGCAATCGCTTCATCTTCTGTTATGCCATCACCATAATAGTTGTTAGCAGACGACATGATTTTGTCAAAACCTTTGTCTTTAACCACTTTTTTCGATGCAACAGTATTGTCAAACATGGCAGGTTTAATTTTACTGATCATGTCTTCCGCAGTCTCGCCTTCAATTAATGGCCAAGTAGCATTGGGTGAATTAGTCAACAATTCATCAAAATAGACAGAAGTGAATGCTGGTATAATTTTCTTTTCAGAATAGTGATGATGAATACCACTGCTAAACCAAATACGTTTTAGGTAAATGTCAAAATTTTTCCAGTCCTCGGTTGATTTGTCACCAGAATAATTTTGATAGATATGCTCTAATGTTCGACGAATTTGAATGTTGTGTTTGAAGTTTGAGGCATAGGTTATATCTCGTCCACTTAAAGCAGCTTGTGATAAGTAATAGACCAATTCTTTTTGCTTAACAGTTAAATTGTCAAATCCAGGGACTTGATATCTAAGTATTTGCAAATCAGCAAAGCGATCTACTTTTACATCAAAAGTAGTAGTGTCAGCCTTTATTTCCGTGGATTTGGTATGAGCATTATTGGGGCCACAGGAAGCCAATCCAACTGCTGCTGTAATAATTAATACAATCTTGTTTGTCATAATATATTGAAATCTCTTTTTTTGTACTCGTGCAAATCAACTATTTTTTTTTGATATACCGATGTGCGCCTTAATGTTGTACCACTAATAATCGATAGGTTTATACATGCTGTACTATATAATTAAGTTTAGCCTGCTTTTGTATACGAGGATATATTTCAAAAGAGTATATATCTCTGGAGCCTCTAATATTCCAAAAAATAAGCCAGTTTTCTTAGCTTCAAATCATAGTAACGGGTTTTTGGATGGGACAATGGTTAGTAGCTTGCTGTTTCCAAGAGCAACTAGAATTTTTGTTCGTGGCGACGTTTTTGGACCAGGTTGGGCGAACTTCCTGCTTCGTGGCTTGAAGCTTATACCAATATTCAGAGCTCGGGACGGAGCAACCCGACAAAATGCGATTGGCAACAATGCCAGTTTTGATCAACTTTATAAAGAGTTTCAAAAGAATAGGGTTGTCCTGATTTTTCCAGAAGCGGATGCTCAAATTGAAAAAAGATTAAGACCCCTGAAAAAAGGGATGTCACGCATGATTGTGGATATGCAATCCAGAGGTGATCGTGATATGGAAGTGGCTGTTGTGCCATTGGGCTTGAACTATACCCATTATAAATCTCATAGAAGTGAGATTATGATTAGTTTTTCTACACCCATTTATCTAAAAGATTACTTGGGTGAAGATGGTAATGAACGCATTGCCTATAATAATATGACCGAAGATGTTGGCAGAAGGATCAAATCAGAAATGGTCGACATCAATCAAGGCGACGAGAAAATTACAGAGACGGCGCTAAGATTGGTCCGTCAAGAACAAAGCGAACCAATAGTCGGGTTTTGGTTCCATTCAAATGAACGTTTGAAAAGAGAGATTGCTGCGTCTGACAAGGTGAAGCATAGCGCTGAGGATAGTGCATTACGATTGGCACTAACGAAATATCAAAACACGTTAGACAGCAATAATGTCAGTGAAGTCGGTTCGAAGAAATTGAAAATCTGGCAATATATATTCTGGTTTATTTTTATCATCCCTTCTTCTTTGTCGTGGTTAATTATGGGCTGGGGCCTTTATTTTGGGCAAAAAGTGGTAGATGCTAAAATCAAAAAAGACGAACTATATGAAAGCGTGTATTTCGGTGTTGGCTTGGCTTACAACTGGATTCTAGTCATGGTTGGGTATACCATATTTGGAATTCTATTCGGTTGGTATGGCCTGCTAGGCTGGTTTATTTATAGATGGTTGTCCATTCCCTATCAGCATTGTATGGATTTTTGGGATCAATTCAAGATGTCTCGTCGATGGTCTAAATCCAAACTGGAATTGGAGACACTTCGCGCAACAGTCTTAACTGAATTAAATGCTTAAATCATTCAACTCCTAATCACGCAAACCACTAAATTTGTGTCATGCCTAGCATAGCGTTCTATACACTTGGGTGCAAACTTAATTTTTCGGAAACCTCGACAATCGGTCGACAGGCGAAAAAAGATGGATTTGAGGTTAAAGACTTTTCTGAATCAGCTGATATCTACGTGATCAATACATGCTCTGTGACAGAAAATGCGGATAAAAAATGTAAGACTGTCGTTAAAGAAGCTAAAAAGAAAAATCAACAGGCATCGGTTGTTGTGATTGGATGTTATGCGCAACTCAAACCACAAGAGATTATAGATATTGACGGTGTTGATATGGTACTCGGTGCTGCAGAGAAGTTTAATTTGATGGCGCATTTAGTGAAGCTTCAAGATGATCAAAAACTTGTGTTGAATGCCAACATAAAGGAGACTAACGTTTTTATTCCTGGGTTTTCGGTAGGGGATAGGACCAGAAGTTTTATGAAGGTTCAAGACGGTTGTGATTATTTCTGTTCATTTTGTACAATACCCCTTGCACGAGGTAAAAGCAGAAGCAATACAATTGTTGAAACCATTAAGGTTGCTGAAGAAGTAGCGGCCAATGAAGTGAAGGAGGTTGTTTTAACAGGTGTTAATATTGGTGACTTTGGTATAGATACAGAGGAAACGTTCTTTGATTTGGTAGTCGCGTTGGACGATGTAACTGGAATTGATCGTTTCAGAATTAGTAGCATTGAACCTAACCTGTTGGAAGATCGCATTATTGAATTTGTTGGTCAATCGAAACGCTTTGTACCACACTTTCACGTGCCACTACAAAGTGGAAATGACGAAATATTGGCAAAAATGCGACGTAAATATTTGAGTAAGCTTTATGTAGATCGTGTTGCTGCTATAAAAACGGTAATGCCTCATGCCTGTATTGGCGTTGATGTGATCGTTGGTTTTCCAGGAGAAACGAATGACCACTTTTTGGAAACGTATAATTTTCTAAAGGATTTGGATATCAGTTACTTGCATGTCTTCCCATATTCTGAAAGGGCCAACACAACGGCCAAAAAGCTTGCAGAGAAGGTGCCTAAAACTGAGAAAACAGAACGTGCAGAAATGTTACGAATCCTTTCGAAGAAAAAAAGAATGGCGTTTTACCAAAATCACATAGGAGAAATCAGAACCGTTTTGTTTGAAGGTGAAAACAAAGATGGTATGATGTATGGGTTTACCGATAACTATATCAAAGTAGCTGTACCTTTTGATCCAAGCTTGGTAAACGAATTGGTTGAAGTGCAGCTAGATTCTATTCGTGACGATGGAACGGTTAGGGTTCAAGTCATGAGTTTGGTCCAAAAATAAAAAGACGATTCGATTCAGACAGCGACTTGTCGAACTTATGTTCGTTCGTCAATTAAACAAGCGTTCTAACCTAAATGTAATTAGCTAAATCCACATTTTTGTAGCTATTTCGCATTGAATAAGAAATCCTATGTTTCCAAATTTTTATCATTTTTTCAAAGATCTTTTTGGTATCGAAATACATGCTTTTGTATTTATCAATACGTTTGGATTTTTTGTTGCGATTGCATTTTTGGTAGCCAATTATGTCATGCGTTTGGAACTTAAACGTAAGGAGGAACAAGGCCTGTTGGTTGGAATGCCGGCAAAACAATGGTTTGGGCGATTGCCATCCGTAACGGATTACATTACAAATGGTGCCTTAGGGTTCGTGTTTGGTTGGAAATTCTTGCATTTGTTTTTCAATGCCAAGAGCTTTTTCGCTGATCCACAAAGTCACATATTAAGTAGTGAAGGGTCAATACTTTTAGGTGTCCTTGGTGCAGGTGTGGCAATAGGGCTGAAATACCTAGATGCAAAAAAAGTGTCTAAAGAATATCCAAAACCAATGTTAAAGGATATCACCATCCATCCATACCAGCGAATGGCTAACATTACACTTATAGCTGCAGTTGCTGGTTTACTTGGTGCGAAAATATTTGACCATATGGAGCATTGGGATGAGTTTATTGCAAACCCATTAAATGCATTCCTTGATCCATTTAGTGGATTAACTTTTTATGGAGGTTTAATTTGTGGTGGCGCAGCTGTATTGTGGTTGGCTAAAAAATACAACATTGGTTGGAAGCATATGTTAGATGTAGGTGGACCTGGTATGATGTTGTCATACGGTATTGGTCGTATCGGATGTCATATGTCAGGCGATGGAGATTGGGGTCAAGTCAATAGCTTGGCGAAACCTGGATTTTTGCCAGATTGGTTGTGGGCTTATACTTATCCAAATAATGTTGCAGGTATCTGTGATGCCGAAGCGCACATTGGATGCCCTCCAGGTCAAATTCCAGAATTGATTTTACCAGTTTGGCCAACACCATTATACGAAGCTATCATGTGTACTGGGTTGTTTTTTGTGCTGTGGTCTCTTCGAAAGCGGATAACAGTGCCTGGTGTTTTGTTTAGTGTGTATTTATTCTTAGCCGGATTTGAGCGGTTTTGGATTGAGAAAATCAGAGTGAATGCAGTCTATAAAATTGGTGGTATGGATATCACACAAGCCGAACTAATTTCAGTCGGTATGATGTTAGGCGCAGTGCTTTTATACCTGTATGCTAAGAAGTCAAATAAGAAGAAGCCAGAGCCAGAGCCAGAGCCAGAGCCAGAGGCGAAGGTGAACGACACGGATGTGGAATCCAAATAGCTTAATTAGGGTATTTCATATGTAACGAATGCTGTTGATTGGCGTTATACGCTTATGAAACCAATTCAACTGACTTTAATTTTATGCCTGTTATTTCCATCTTGTGGTTTGTATATGAAGGTCAAATACAAATCAGGAAGACCATCAAATGAAAAGCCACAGAAGCAGATCAAGTATCTCCTGAAAAACGACATTGATACCAGTTACATGTTCAATCTAAGAGGGAAGTCTGCAGACCGATTTTGGACCACAGAATTTCCATTGTTGACAAATGATACACTGGAAGTAAGACCATTTCAAGTCCGGAGTTTTGACAGTGTAGGGCGACCAGTATACAACTGGTCTATCTGTTATGGATTTATTGACGATTTTTTGAAGGATGATAGGCTTTATAATGACTATCTAAGTAATGTGGATACGTCCTTAACACTTCAACAGTTGGGTGTAATGGTGCAAGATTCAAGTGCCTTCCTTAAGCTGATCGATAAAGAGCATGAATTGTACATAGTCAGTTTTTGGGCAAAATATTTTGGAACCATCGGGATTCAATCCTTACAAAGTGTTGACCACCTTGTCGATACCTCACAGCGTGATATCGTTCATGTCAAAGTAAATTTAGGCAAATGGCTAGATTGAAGTATTTTTGATTCGTGCGTTATCTGCTGATCCTTACGATATGTCTTCTTGCTATGACTGGTTTTGGTCAAACCAAAATGAAGACTAAATGGATGCCATATGCTGGTATTAGCCAAGTAGAACCTTTCGGTCAGAAAGCGCTAATGGTTTGGAACTTTCCAAACATTTATTATGACAAATGGGATGCACTTCCAGCCAGTGAATTTGAATTACTTGAAGTTGGTTCAAAAATGTTTCCGAATCCACCTAAGTTGAAGTATTTGATTGAATTTGGGATTTACCGATGGGTGAATCAAAACGGTAGACTGCACATAGGGTTTAATATGTTTAATGTAGTCTTACAAACCGACGATCTAAGCAGGTTGCGTTACTCAGATATGATTGAAGGAAGTAGAGGATTTGTGGGCGGAAGTAAGCACGGACCGGGGAATGCCGAAGTGACTTACAACAACTTGTCATTTGAACCGTCTTATTTTATCCAACAAGATATAAAGAAACATAATTTGGCACATCGTTTTGGAGTTGGCCTGAACATTAACATTGTCTTGCGGAGTCAATATCACATTTTTTCAGATGTGTATGTAGATCAGTTACTAGACACTGAACACATTTATTATTACACAAATTCAGACTTAAGTATTCACGACAAAGCATGGTCGTTGTTTCCAACATTTTATTATGAATTTAGGGTGTGGCAAGTGAAATACGGTGAGATATGGCTAACGCTGTCTGGGAGTAACGGAATCACACTTGTTCCGTACAAAAGACGATTAAAAGGTCCGCAGTGGATTAGCACCACAACCGCTAATAACACAATTGCGACAATGAACTTTGGTATCAAGTTTAACTTTAATCGCAATTAGATGTTGCGAGAGGCTATACAGATTTTCCGATTAGGTAACCACCAGTCCAAACGGCCTGAAAATTAAAACCACCTGTAACACCATCGATGTTTAACACCTCACCAAACTACACATCCGACCACCTACGAATTGAAACACTTGGCGGCATACACAATCAATTATTGACTTAACTTCCCAACGTTTATAATGTCGCAATCGATTTTACCACTTTAAACAGTCTATGTTAAAAATAGTACTTACCCTTTTACTATGTGTGGCAACAATTGCCACAAAAGCCCAAACGAATCTCGACTCCTTATATGGCATTTGGCAAGACGAGACGCAACCTGACACTAATCGGGTTAAAGCATATAAAGATTACATCTGGGATGGTTTTTTGTACTCTAAACCTGACTCTGCGACCCTCTTAATGCAAAATCTTCTAAAGTTTGGCGAGCAGAACCAAAACGGAAGAGCAAAGTCGCTTGCATACAACTTAATGGGTGTCTCCAGTTGGTTAAAGTCTAATTATCCTGAAGCACTGGGTTATTACCAGCGTAGTTTGAACATTAGCCAAGAAATTGGTTTTAAAAGGGGCAGCGCTAGCACTTCGACCAACATTGGGATCATCTACAGTCAACAAGGTGATTACCCCAAGGCGCTCGACTACTATCGAAGAAGTTTGAAGATATACAAGGAAATTGGAGACAAAAAGGGAGGGGGTAACACATTAAACAACATTGGAATTATCTACAAACAGCATGGTGATTATCGTAAAGCACTCGAATACTTTCAGCGCAGTTTGAAGATTTTCGAAGAAATTGGAAATAAACAAGGAACAAGTAGTATCATAGGTAACATAGGACTTGTCTACATGCTTCAAGACAATTACCCAGACGCTCTAGATTATTACAAACGTAGTTTGAAGATTAGCGAAGACTTGGGATATAATAAGGGCTGTGCTATAGCTATCAGCAACATTGGAAATGTCTATGACCGCCAAGGCGACAAATCAACTGCACTGATTTATTTCAGGCGCGCGTTGAAAATTAGACAAGAACTTGGAGACAAACAGGGCAGCGCTAATGCCATAACCAACATTGGGAATATTCACAAAGATCAAGGCCAATATGCAAAAGCATTGACCAACTGTAAAAATGCGCTTAAAATCAGTTTAGAAATTGAAGCGCTTGTTGAAGAAAAGAACGCCTGTCAATGCTTGTATGATACCTATAAAACCTTGGGGAAAGGTAATGAAGCCTTAATATACCTTGAAAAAATAAACGTAATTGATGACAGCCTGCATGCTGAAGAAACCAATAAAAACCTCCAAAAAATGGAGTTCGCCAAAGCCATGTTGGCGGATAGTGTAAAGCAGGTTGAGGAAAAGCGTCGCCTAAATGAAGAACACGAAGACGAGGTTCAGAAAAAGAACAAAACTAGAAACATACTAACTGGCGGTGGAATCCTCTTACTAATTATTGCTGGTGGTCTGTACGGTCGTAATCGATACATTAGAAAATCAAAAGACATTATTGAAAATGAGCGTGATCGATCGGACAATTTATTGTTGAATATTCTACCAGCAGACATTGCCGCAGAACTCAAAGCAAATGGCAAAGCTGAAGCGCGTGACTTTGACAACGTTTCCATGCTTTTTACAGACTTTAAAGGCTTTACAAGTATGTCTGAAAACATGAGTGCTCAAGATTTAGTGGCAAACATCAATCATTGTTTTGAAGCTTTTGATGGCATCATGCACAAGTATGGAATAGAAAAAATAAAGACAATAGGAGACGCGTATATGGCCGCTGGTGGTCTCCCTGTACAAACGGATGACTCTGTTAAAAACACGGTATTGGCAGCCCTAGAAATGCAAGACTTTATTACCAGACTTCACTTAGAGAAAGAGGCGAAAGGAGAACATGCCTTCCAGATGCGTTGTGGTATACATACCGGTCCAGTCGTTGCAGGAATTGTCGGCGTAAAAAAAATCCAATACGACATTTGGGGTGATACGGTCAACACAGCCGCCCGTATGGAAAGCAGTGGAGCTATTGAAAAAGTAAACATCAGTCAGGCAACATACGAACTGCTAAAAAACGATTCGCAATTTGCTTTTGAAAGTCGCGGTAAAATTGAAGCGAAAGGCAAAGGGGAAATTGAGATGTATTTTGTGTCCTTAAAGAAATAAGCCGGAAAGCAAATAATACTCTCCCTCGGGATATTTTACGGAAATGGTGTAAAACGAAAAGTCAAAAATGTTACTCAATTTGACAGCTTACGTTGGATAAAGGTCAATTTCAATCGATCGTAATTTGTGGGCATGCTTATACTGACTGGCCAATGAGGTATCCCCCAGTCCATGCGGCCTGGAAATTAAAACCACCTGTAACACCATCGATGTTTAAAACCTCACCAGCTAAGTACATGTTGTTGAATCGTTTCGCACTAAATGATGTAAAGTCGATTTCGTCTACATCAACACCTCCTGCCGTAACGAATTCATCTTTGTTTGTGCTTTTACCTGTTACCTCTATGGTGCATTGAAGCAAATTCTCTGAGAGTTTAGCAATTTGTTTTTTACCAATTTCTGCATAATTGCGATTATTGGGAATGTCACTGACTTCGCATAGCTTGGTCCAAAATCGTTTGGGAATATTCAACAAAGGTTGATTGATGACATGTTTTTTTGGATGCTCAATTTGTCCAGCTTGAACGGCTGCCTTTAGCTCTTTTGCCGTCAATCCTAACCAATTGACTTTAATTTGAAATCGATAGTTCAAATCGTGAAGTGCTCTCGCGGCCCATGCCGATAATTTTAAGATCGCTGGTCCAGATAGACCTTCGTGCGTAATCAACATAGGTCCACTTTGTTCAATTTTCGAATTGGGCTCTTTCACAGAAACATTTGGAAAACTAATGCCAGCCAAATCCTGTAGCAACGGGTGCTTGCAATGAAAAGTGAACAAACTTGGGACTGGTGGAACGATTGATAGACCTAACATCTCCAAGGTTCTCCAAACTGCGGGACCACCTCCGGTTGTGATAATTAAAATGTCTGTGTCAATTGTTTCGTTGTTCGTGTGGATTTTCCACGAATCATCTGTTTGTTCAAACGAGTCTGCCCTACATTTATAGTTGATTTTAATCCCTAATCTTTCAATTTCATACATCAACGCATTTGCAATACTCTTTGAGTCGTCAGAGACCGGAAAAACTCTACCATCCTCCTCAGTCTTTAGTTTTACGCCTTGATTTTCAAACCACAGTTGCGTGTCTTTACTGTTGAAGATTTGGAACGGTTCAAGTAGGACTTCATGGCCTCGTGGGTAATGACTTACTAATACTTCAGGTTTCCAAATGGTATTGGTCACATTACAGCGTCCTCCACCAGAAATCAAAACCTTTGACAATACCTTATTGCTACCTTCTAAGATAGTCACTTGTGCATTTGGGTGTCGTTCTGCTGCGTGAATAGCGGCAAAAAAACCGGCGGCACCGCCTCCAACTATTGTGATTTTTTTAATAATAATCTCTTTGATGCAAAAGTACATCTTCATTTCATAGGGCTTACCAGCCCTATAACCCGGTTTTCATTTTTGTAGGCCAACATAAATGAAATCTGCATTGCTAATTTCAGGTTTAAAATCGAGAGATTCTTCGCTGCGCTCTGAATGCCGTGTATTAAAATTTGACTTACGTGAACCGTAGTGAGTGGTAGTCAGACAGAAATAAAAACCAGGTTGTGTTGGTAAGCCGTATAATAAAAAATCCCGAGGCATGACCCCCGGGATTGAATTGTCCATTCAGACAATTAGGATATGAAATGTGATTTATTCTTTAGTGTACACCTGGTACGTGTTTGATGCTTTTTTAATAAGTGTTAATAGTTCTTTACGATCTCCATTAACATCACTACCTAAAGCGTTTTTAATTATCGAAGAGGCTAATTTGAAGTCCTCTTGATCAATAAACTTGCTTTGACGCAATTGCTGTGCATATAGCGCCACACCTGTAGCGAATTGAAAATCTAAACTCGCTTGTTCAAAGGATTGACTTCCTATTCCTAAACTCTTTTCAAGTAACATACTCACGCTACCATTGGGTTGTTTGTACCTCAATTTAATGGTTAACAGCTCGTCTCCAAATGCAGATGCTTCTGTGGTTACAGGTTTTTGGTATTTCAATTCAATGTTCCCTGGTACCGCCTCATCACTCGTGGCGGGAATAATTTCATATAACGCTGTAACGGTATGACCTGCACCAAGTTCTCCGCCATCTTTTGTGTCATCATTAAAATCTTGTGGTGGCATTTTGCGATTCTCATATCCAATCAGGCGATAAGCCTTTACGTGTTTTGGGTTGAATTCAACTTGTATTTTGACATCCTTAGCAATCGTAAATAAAGTAGCACGTATCTCACGGTTAAATACCTTTTCAGATTCACGATATGAGTCGATGTAAAAATAGTTGCCGTTACCGTTATCAGCAATGGTTTCCATTTTGGAATCTTGATAATTCCCCATTCCGAATCCACATGCGGTAATGAAGATACCTTTGTTTCTATTGTTGATGATCAAGTTTTTCATTTCCGTATCACTACTCTGGCCAACGTTAAAATCGCCATCCGTACACATAATGACACGGTTATTCCCGTCTGGAACTAAATTTTGGAGCGCAATGTTATACGCCAGTTTAATGCCTTCACCACCAGCGGTTGAACCTCCAGCATCTAACTTGTCTATTTTCTTTTTAATGAAATCCTTATTACTGCAACTTGTAGATTCCAGTGCAAGACCGGCAGCACCAGCATAGGTTACTACCGCTATTCTATCCTTCGGACCCATTTGGTCAACCAATAATTTCATAGATTTTTTAACCAATGGCAGCTTATTTTCTGCATCCATAGAACCGCTCACATCAATTAAGAAGACCAAATTGCTTTTCTGAAGTTCATTGTAGTTGATGTCTTTTCCTTTTAGACCAATTCGAATCAGCTGATGTTTAGCATTCCATGGACAAGCGGCATTCTCTAGGTTGATGGAGAAGGGTTCACCGGTTGTTGGTTCTTGATAGTTGTAATCGAAATAATTGACAAACTCTTCAATGCGTACGGCATCTTTCGGCACAATTTGATTCGAATTTATTTTTGACCGCATGACGGTATAACTGGCATTGTCTACGTCAATCCCAAATGTTGACAGTGGTTCTTGCGTGGGTGTTAAATACTCGTTTTCAACTAAAGGGAAATAAGATTCTGTGTTTACTGGTTCACGATAATTATCAGCCCCATTGTTATAAAACCCTGCAATAGAATCCACTACAACACATTGATATTTTTCGTTTTCCAACACTCTTTTTGAGGGAACAGGTATACCGGGTGAAGGAGGTTTATTACTGCTTCTTGATTTGTTACCAACGGAATTTTGAAGATTCATTTTTGCTCGAGTGGTGTTCACGACACCAGCGGTATATGATTCATCGCTTCTTTGACCAAGATAGACGATATCCTGTGAGTCGAACGACTTTTTAATCTGGTCTACCTCCACATTCTGCACGCGTTGAGCATCTACAATAGTCGTACGTTCTGAGGGGTTCTTTCCTACCTCACCGGATTGATACAGCGGTGCAGAATAACTTCCAGAGGTCGTCTGATCCATGTAACCCATATTGTCAGATATTGAATAGTTCGTTTGAACATCAAATGTCCCTGTAAGTGCAACATCCGAATTGAGATATAAATAAGGTACGGCCGTGGAGTAGGTGTGTTCAGCTCCATTTGAAGTTGTATTTGAATCACCAAAAGTCCATTGATAAGTCACTGTGCCGAAACCTTGTGAAACTGAATCTAAGGTTACGTTGTAGACGTTTGGTGCGGTTGCCAAGGTGTGTTCCGGGTGTTGTCCTGCTTTGCCATCCCACGGCCCTGTAGTTGGTGGGGCTTCATTTCTAACGTCAACAGGCTCGGGTATGGCCATTTTTACTTCAACAAGAGTCGTGTCTGCTACGGTATTTTTAACTTCTACCTCAATTTGAGTCTCAGTCTCAACTTCCACCAAAGGGGTATCCAACTCTTTTTTTAACATCCAGTTTACAGCAAGCATCAACACGATGGTTGCAGCAATACCGGTAAACCAACGCCAGTAAATGATTTTTGGCTTATCGTCCTCGTTCAAAACGGTTTCTATATTGTCCCATACTGCTGGTTTGGGCTCATATTGGTTTAGATGGTCTAAACCTTTTTCTGTATTTTTATTTCTTGTCTCCATTTTAATGTCTCTTTATATAAGCAAAATTTATATTGCTCTTTCTCCCTTTAATCTTTTTTGTAATGTCTTCTTCGCATGATACAGTTGAGTCCGACTCGTACTTTCTGAAATGTTTAACATTTTGGCAATTTCAGCGTGTTTGTATCCCTCAATTTCAACCAAGGTAAAAACCGTTCTGTAACCTTCAGGCAATCTGAAAATTTCTTTCTCTAGTACTGTGGATGTGAATTGATGATAGTCTACGCCAACATCATGTTTGGCCTCAAAAGTCTCGAACCGCTGATCGAACATGTGTTGCTTGGTTGCTTTACGGACTACGATAGTTTTAATCCATGACCCCAAGGTGCCTGAAGCTTTATAGGACTTTAAGTTCCTAAATACATCAATAAATGCCTCTTGAAGCACATCATTTGCTTGGTCTGGGTCGTTTGTGATTCTATATGCCAGCGTGTACATCGCTTTGCAATAGGTGTGGTATAACTCTTTCTGTGCCACCCGCTCACCATCCAAACATCGCTGCAGCAAGGTTTTTGTGGAGGCTTGTGTATCAGAAATTGTCATATGAGCTGTAACTGATTCTGCCATCATGTACTATAAAGGGTCTGCCAAAGCTAAAAACGTTGTATGGCGGTAAAAAATTTTAATTGACCAGCGACAACTTTGGGTTTACATGCGTGTGATATCGGAACCCATATTAGCTTTCTAGGGCAATACCTTAATGACAGAAAAGGTAAATCCCTATTGATTTGCAAATTAAAGTCAAAAGGAAATACGTACTCGATAACCACTATGGCTGCGAACATTCATAACCGTTCCGTCGTCAAATAAGAGGTACTGCCCCTTGATACCCATCAACTTTTTATCAAGTACATGGACCTTATCTAGTTTTAGGCTTGTTACTTTGGGTGGATGCGCTATAACAGGATATTTGATTTTAACTAAGTCGTTGTTTGACGTGATATACTGTTTAAATTTAAGTGGTACGTGAGCTGCCATGTCAGCTTTTAACTGAAGCATATCTTGAGGTTCAAATTCCCCTTTCAGCATTTTTTGCCAACTCGTTTTGTCGGATATAAATTCCTTTAATGCAACTTCGATGAGCCCGGCGGCCTGTCGATAAGGCGTTTCGGCTAACCTTATGGCCTGTACAGCACCTTGGTCCATCCATCGCGTTGGGATTTGTGTATTCCGAGTGACTCCTACTTTCACACCAGCGGTTTGAGCCAAATAAACGGTATGAGGTGTCATATGATTTTTCATCTCCCATTCGAAATCTCGAAGCGCAACGCCTTCATGAATTCTGCTTAATTCTGGTCTAATGATGCTCGGAGATGCTTGAGGTGAATTCATAAACGCGTCGTAACTCATGCCCTCACCGAATGACTTTTTAATTTTTTTGCCTGTCACAACACAGTTTATTTCGTGCAAAAATTCAATTAGAATAAAGTGTCCAACGGCTTTGTTTAATGGAATAGGAGCTGTTGCTTCCAATTTGTCGTACAGTCGCAGTCCGTACTGAACGGTATCGCCTAATTCGGTCGACATTTTCCTTAAATTCCCTTCAAATTGCATAGGGCGAAGTTAATTAAGTTGTCCGTTTTGAAGAAACAACTAAGCCTACAATGTGTCATCCTTACGATGTATTTTCGCCGCATGAATAAAACTGTTGCTTTTGTTTTTTCAGTTGTGTTGTTGTGGTCATGTGGCTCGTCGTCAAAAGACAAGGCTCCAACACCACCATTCATGCTGTCGGAAACGAAGAACGAAACCCCAACGTATGAGGAAGGCATTGCTTTCTGGGATTCAATGTCTAATTATTATTCTGAGATTCAAATCTTAAAATATGGAGCGACAGATGCAGGTTTACCTTTACATATTGCTGTTATAGATGGTGAACGGCCTATGCCGCTTGGCGCATACAAGACAAGTATGAAACAAACACTGTTAATCTCAAATGCCATACATGCGGGTGAACCAGATGGTGTTGATGCGTCCATGCTATTGGCACACGCGCTAATGACAGAACCAAGAGCGAAGAAATTATTAGAACATACAACGGTTATCATCATTCCATTCTATAACATTGGAGGTGTACTTAATCGTAACTCAACAACAAGAGCCAATCAAAATGGCCCAGCAGCATATGGCTTTAGAGGGAATGCACAAAATTTAGATCTCAATCGTGATTTTGTAAAATGTGACTCTCGGAATGCATTGAGTTTTGCCACACTCATCAATGAGTTGGATCCTGATTTATATATTGAAACCCATGTCAGCAACGGCGCAGACTATCCATATACTATTACATATATCCCATCGCAAGAAGATAAAATTGGCCTGACAATAGGCAGCCATATGAGAACGGAATGGACCCCATTTATTACCAAAAGAGTTGCGTCGTCCGGATTTAAGATTTATCCATATATCAATGTCCATGGGGTATCTCCAGAAAATGGTTTTGGCACTTTTTATGATAAGCCACGCTATTCAACTGGGTTCTTGTCCTTACGTCAAACACCTGGTTATATTACAGAAACACATATGTTAAAGCCTTATCAAAAGAGGGTAGAGGCGACTTATGAGTTCTTGATGGCTGGGGTTGAATTACTGGCAAGAACAAGTGTTAGGGCTGTTGTAGATCAATCTAGAAAAATGGTTAAAACAAAAGCTGAGTTTCCACTAGACTGGTCACTTGACTCGACTCAAGTGACAGAGAAAATATTTGAAGGGTACAAAGCAAGCTATAAAACAAGTGAGGTAACTGGTGCGCAGCGGTTGTACTATGATCGCAAAACACCGACCAATGGTAAGATATCCTACTACCCAGCTTTGAAGCCCATAAAAACGGTGACTGCCCCAGATTATTATATTCTAAAAAAGGGCTTTAAGGATGTTGAGGAACGATTGCGAGCGAACGGTGTTAAGCTTGTTTCTTTCGGAAAAGACACAACATTTGATATGGAAGTTTATCACATTGATACATTTTCGACCGTCACAAAACCATTCGAAAAACACTATTATCATTACAATACACATGTCACATCATCCATCCAAAAAGTGGCTATTCATTCTTCTGATTGGCTGATCAAAATTGACAACCTACACCGCCGGTTTATTATAGAGGTGTTGGAGCCAACTGGTCCTGATTCATATTTTAATTGGAACTTTTTTGATGCTGTGTTGCAGCAGAAGGAATGGTATTCTGCATACGTATTTGAAGACGAGGCGGCTGATTTGTTGAAAAACGATGAAGGATTAAAACAGGAATTCTTAGTGAAGAAGCAAAACGAACCCCAGTTTGCGAATAATCCGCAAGCACAATTGTACTGGATATACAAACACAGTAGTCGTTATGAAAAAGAGCACCTGCGTTATCCGGTATTCAGAGGGATTGTAGGCGTTTAGTCCAACCAGATTTGAAATAGTTCTTCCTGCTGCTTGGTCAATTCGTCAGACACGACCACAGTAAATTTAACTTCTGAGCTAGACAAAAGTGTTGCATTTGTTTCAAACATCTGACCATCTCGAACGTAAATGATTACAACCGTTTTTCCAATATCGAAACCAGGGATTTTGTTATTTATATCTTCACCTATTCTCCAGTTGTTTATAGAAATGATTTCATCATGAACACTTAATCCTGCAATCGATGCAGATCCCTCAGGTTCGATATATGTAATCATCAGTTTGCCATTCTCGCTTTTGGTTTTAAGCCCTAAACTTGCTGACTCAGGTAAGTCATTGTTTATCGTTAGACCAAGTAACTCAGCGTATTTATTGTATGGAAGTGGTGTCTTTCCAAAAATGTACTCCTCGAAAAATGAAGTTAAACTGGAGCCGGCTATCTTTTCGCATGCTTGTATAAACTCCTGATGTGTAAATCCACGTCCCAGTTTTGTATAGTATTCGTTAAATAGGAAAACCATAACGTCGTCTAGCCGACCTTTACCTCCCGTGTTGTTCAATATTTCAACATCAAGCATCCATGCCACCAACATGCCTTTGTTGTAATATGAAATGGTCTTGTTGTTGCTGTTTTCATTAGACATGTATGCTTTTATCCATGCCAGTTGACTTGATTCATCTAAAGACATTACAGTTCGTCCCGGTTGGTTTTGCAACCTTGTAATGTTTGTTGCGATGGCAGTGAAATATGTTTCATCGTTATGAAATCCGGCTCTTCGCAAAATTAAATCATCATAATAGGAAGTAATGCCTTCAGCCACCCAAAGCATGTCTGTATAGTTTTCACGGTTATAATCGAACGGTCCTAACTCAATAGGTCTAATTCTCTTAATGTTCCATAAATGAAAATACTCGTGAGAAATAAGGCCGAGGAACTTAAGGTATAATTTTTCATCTTGATACACCCATCTGTTAACCTGACTGGTCTGACTATTCAGATGTTCTAATCCGCCCCCACCAGCGTTGACATTTTGAATGAAATGGATATATACGTTGCTTGGATGTTTTCCACCAAACATGTCTGCTTCTTGATCCGTAATTTTTTTAAAATCTTCAGTGACTTTTTCTAAATCATAGTTCCCATCACCAATCATCACGATTTTATGTGGAACCGAAGTTGTTTCATAGGTACTTATTTCAAAGTTGCCCAATGCAACAGGACTGTCTGCTAGCAGATCAAAACTCGGACAACTGTAACTTGTAGAATTAGTAATTCTTGAGAGTGGCATTTCCACATTTGACCAATTGTTTCGAGGTTCAAATGCAACAACCAATGGAAGGTGCTCGCTGCCTTCAATGTACATAAACGCACTTCCGCCGTGTAAAAAGGCCATGTTATCGTCGACATAACTTGTGCGTACCCCTAAATCAAAAGCATAAACATTATACGTAAATGTTAAGTTTCCGTCTGATACTGCGGCACAAATCCACGTGTTTTTATCCGCGCGCGTTGGGTGTAAACGTGAACCATTGTTTGCATACCAAGATTCGTCAACGTTTTGAGAAAACTCACGAACCTTATAGGAACCTGGAGTCCAAACGGGCATTTTAAAACGCAAGGTATCACCTTTATTTACTTGCGTGGTGATGGATATTTGGGCGTAATGTCCAGATGCATTTGGGAAAGAGACATCATATTTTATTTCGGCCTTTGTAGTTAATGATGCCATAAGCATGAGAGTAATAGTGATTTTGTAACGCATAGTGAATGAAGAGTGCAAATATGAAATTTAATCCGTGGAATTAAAGCCATAATTACTTCTCCAATAGTCTTTATATTTTACTGTGTTCCTAATTCGGCATTTCTTATTTTTGCCGCTCATTATTGGAATATGAGAACCATACAATTTAGGGAAGCACTTAGAGAAGCATTGTCTGAGGAAATGAGAAGAGATGAAAAAATCTTCTTAATTGGTGAAGAGGTTGCGGAATACAATGGCGCATATAAAGTAAGCCAAGGTATGTTAGAAGAGTTTGGTGAGAAACGTGTTATTGATACGCCAATTGCCGAATTAGGTTTTGCAGGAATTGCTGTGGGTGCTGCGATGAATGGTTTACGTCCAATTGTTGAATTCATGACATTCAATTTCTCATTGGTTGCAATTGATCAAATAATTAACTCGGCGGCAAAGATGAATTCTATGAGTGGAGGGCAGTTTACATGTCCAATGGTTTTTAGAGGGCCAACGGGTAGTGCTGGTCAATTAGGGGCACAACATTCTCAAAACTTTGAAAATTGGTATGCGAATACACCAGGTTTAAAGGTTGTTGTACCGTCAAATCCATATGATGCCAAAGGTTTATTGAAATCTGCGATTAGAGATAATGACCCAGTAATCTTTATGGAGAGCGAGCAGATGTATGGCTTGAAATGGGAAGTGCCAGAAGAGGAGTATACGATACCTCTAGGAAAAGCACATATTGTTCAAGAAGGTACGGATGTAACTATTGTGTCTTTTGGTAAAATGATGCGTGTTCTAGAAGATGCAGATAAAGCATTAAAATCAGACGGTGTTTCAGCCGAAATTATTGACTTAAGAACTGTAAGGCCTTTAGACATTGATACAGTTATCGAAAGTGTGAAAAAAACGAACCGTTTGGTAATTGTTGAAGAAGCATGGCCATTGGCTAGTATATCTTCTGAGATTACGTATGGTGTTCAAAAGCACGCATTCGACTACTTAGACGCTCCAATAGCGAGGGTTACAAGTAGAGATGTTCCGTTGCCTTATGCCTCGACTTTAGTTGAAGCTTACTTGCCAAATGTAAGTAGAATTGTAGAGGCGGTGAAACAAGTGACCTACAGAAAGTAGACCGCACTTCTGGCTAAAGCGTTCTGTTTTAGCATTTTAATATCTTTTTTTTTATTTTTGCCTTGCGTTTTGAAAGAGATGCTACTACTACTACTACTACTACTACTACTACTACTACTACTACTACTACTACTACTACTACTACTACTATTTGTTTGTTGAGATGAAAAATTATTCAAAGGTTTTGGCACTATGCCTCGTGCTTGGGGTAAGTTCTTATTCCCAGGTTTTTTCGCAAGTTATTAAGTATAAAAGAAACGCGCTAGAAATTAAGGCAGGAGTAGGTGGTACCTTCTTTTTCGGTGATTTAGGTGGTAGCCATAGAGAACGAAGGATGGCTTTTTTGACTTTGATGTAGAGTCAATGCGGGCCAATACGTCATTTGGTCTGAAGTTTAATTTAACAAATCGAATTTCGGTGCGTCCGGATATTTGTTACGCGCAAATTGTTGGAAGTGACGCCTATAGTGGTGATCTTGGTCGGTTCAACCGTAACCTGAGTTTTAAGACTGACATTTATGAGCTCACATTTACACCCGAATTTGTTCTCGTTAATTTGGGCAACTTTAGTCATAAAAAGACAGCGACATCTGAGATCTACGGATTTGCTGGATTCGGGATATTACAATTCAATCCTCAAGCTCAATACGATGGAGTTTGGTATGACTTGCAGCCATTGGGTACAGAAGGTCAAGGATTAAAGCCTGGAACACAGCTGTATAACCTTCAGTCTTGGGTCGTGCCTTTTGGATTCGGATATCGAAAAAATATTGGCAAACGAACTTATGTTGGATTTGAATTATCCATGCGTAAATCATTTACAGATTATATCGACGATGTGAGTAAGAATTATTACGATACAGATGCATTGCTAGAAGAACGTGGTGAAATCGCCGCTTCTTTAAATGATAGAAATCTTGACAAACCAGCGGTGAATTTTTCTGGCCGTCGGAACCCCAAAAAAAACAACGACAATTATAGCTTTGTCCAAATCACCTTCAGTAGGGGAATTGGCAAGTGAGACGCAAATTCATCAAAAATTGGCCGATTCTTTGCTAAAATTAAAGGCAAAGAAAAGTGTCGGTCTTTTCATTAATCTGCTTTCACTTATTCATTCTTAGAGTAATTTTTTGAGCAAAAAAAAGGTGCTTAAAAAAAGTAGGAAAACCTTTTGAAAATTTATCTAACAACGTTTGATTATTAGTGTCAAAAAACTACCTTTGCACTCCTTTTAAAAATACGGACAGAGAATAATATGCCTACAATACAGCAATTAGTAAGGAAAGGACGGATTTCAAGTACGGCTAAAAGTAAGTCGCCTGCATTGAATTCGTGCCCACAACGACGGGGTGTTTGTACACGTGTGTACACCACAACGCCTAAAAAGCCAAATTCGGCTATGAGAAAAGTAGCGAGAGTGAGATTAACCAATGGAAAAGAGGTGAATGCCTACATTCCAGGAGAAGGTCACAACTTGCAGGAACACAGTATTGTATTGGTGAGAGGTGGAAGAGTAAAAGATTTGCCAGGTGTACGATATCACATCGTTCGTGGCGCGTTAGATACTGCCGGTGTAGATGGAAGAACACAGCGAAGAAGTAAGTACGGAGCTAAAAGACCTAAGAAATAATGAGAAAGTCGAGCGCTAAAAAACGGCCGTTATTGCCAGATCCAAAGTTTAATGATAAAATGGTTACCCGTTTTATTAATAACATGATGTGGGGTGGCAAAAAAGAGTTGGCAAGAAGAATCTTTTACGATGCAATAGAAATTGTAAACGGAAAGTCCGAAGAAGAGGAAGGAATTGAAGTATTTAGAAAAGCATTGAATAACGTGATGCCAGCTGTTGAAGTGAAAGCAAGAAGAGTTGGTGGTTCTACGTTCCAAATTCCAATAGAAGTGCATCCTGAGCGCAAAATCGCTTTAGGCATGAAATGGATGATTAAATATGCTAGAGCTAGAAATGAGAAATCAATGGCGGAAAAATTAGCTGGAGAAGTCTTAGCTGCTTCAAAAAGTGAAGGTTCGTCTGTTAAGAAAAAAGAGGACATGCATAAAATGGCGGAAGCCAACAAGGCATTCTCACATTTTAGAGCAAGATAGTAATGGCTAGAGATCTTAGATATACTAGAAACATCGGTATCGCTGCACACATTGATGCAGGTAAGACGACCACTACTGAGCGTATACTTTATTACGCTGGTGTTTCTCATAAAATTGGGGAAGTTCACGATGGTGCTGCCACCATGGATTGGATGGAGCAAGAGCAAGAAAGAGGTATCACAATTACGTCTGCTGCTACTACCGTATTCTGGCCTTATCGTGATGAGGAATATCACGTTAACATTATTGACACACCAGGTCACGTTGATTTTACCGTAGAGGTAAACAGATCACTTCGTGTGTTGGATGGCTTGGTTTTCTTGTTTAGTGCCGTGGATGGTGTTGAGCCACAATCTGAAACAAACTGGAGACTTGCTAACAACTATAATGTTGCAAGAATTGGTTTTGTAAATAAAATGGATCGTCAAGGTGCCGATTTCTTAAAGGTGTGTAAGCAGGTTAAAGAAATGTTGGGCAGTGTAGCGGTTCCTCTTCAGTTGCCAATTGGTGCGGAAGATAACTTTACAGGTGTTGTTGATTTGATTAACAACAAAGGGATTGTTTGGAACGAAGACGATATGGGTATGACTTTTAAAGAAGTACCTATTCCTGAAGATATGTTGGAAGAGGTTGCTGAATACAGAGAATATCTGTTAGAAGCAATTGCTGATTTCGATGATACTTTGATGGAGAAATTCTTTGAAGATCCTAAATCTATTACAGAAAGAGAAATCTTAACTGCGTTAAGAGGTGCTACTATCGGAATGAAGATTGTTCCAATGATGTGTGGTAGCGCATTTAAAAATAAAGGTGTTCAAGCGATGCTTGATATGGTGATGGAAATTCTTCCTTCTCCAATGGACGTTGAAGCGATTGACGGTATTAACCCAAAAACTGACGAGCCAACAAGCAGAAAACCTAGTGCAGATGAGCCTTTTGCCTCATTGGCATTTAAAATTGCTACAGACCCTTACGTTGGTCGTTTATGTTTTGCACGTTCGTATTCTGGTGTTTTAGAATCAGGTTCTTATGTGTTAAATACACGAACAGGTAAGAAAGAACGAATATCTCGTATCTTCCAAATGCACGCCAATAAGCAGAATCAAATTGATAGGCTTTATACTGGTGACATTGCAGCACTTGTTGGATTTAAAGATATACGTACTGGAGATACCTTATGTGCTGAGAATGCACCTATCGTATTAGAGTCAATGGATTTTCCAGATCCAGTTATTGGTGTTGCTATTGAGCCTAAAACTCAAGCGGATATTGATAAATTGGGAATGGCATTGTCTAAGTTGGCTGAAGAAGATCCAACTTTCCAAGTTAAAACAGATGACGAAACGGGTCAAACAGTTATTAGTGGTATGGGTGAATTACACCTTGAAATCATTATTGACAGATTGAAGCGTGAGTTTAAAGTAGAAGCAAATCAAGGCGCTCCTCAAGTATCATATAAGGAAGCAATAAAAGAAACGATTAAACATCGTGAAACTTATAAGAAACAAACAGGTGGTCGTGGTAAATTCGCTGATATTCAGTTTGAAATGGGTCCTACGGACGAAGGTCAAACCGGATTACAGTTTGTAAATAAGATTTCTGGTGGTAATATCCCTCGTGAATTTATTCCTTCTGTAGAGAAAGGGTTTAAAGAAGCGATGAAGAATGGTGTTCTTGCTGGTTACGAAGTAGAGAATCTTAAAATCACATTGTTTGACGGATCTTTCCACGCGGTGGATTCGGATCAATTGTCTTTTGAGGTGGCTGCTAAGTCTGCATTTAGAACAGCATGTAAAAAAGCAAACCCAGTTCTTTTGGAACCAATCATGAAAATGGAAGTGGTAACCCCAGAAGATTATATGGGAGATATCATGGGTGATTTGAACAGAAGAAGAGGGCAAATGGCTGGTGTTGATGAAAGAGCAGGTGCTCAAGTAATTAAATGTACAGTACCATTAGCAAATATGTTCGGATATGT
>JBLHOC010000018.1:0-28068 GCA_047620825.1 Bacteroidia bacterium
AATTAAGAGAGAGCACAAGAACACGAAGAATCATTAATGCGACATTGAATATAGCTCCTACGCGTAAGTTTAACATCACATTTAGAGCATCTAACTTTACGAGTAACCGAACGCCAGTGTTAACCACACTGAATGATAGTCTGAAGTTTACACAGACGAGTGAAACGTACAGCATAATGCCTGTTTATATCATGAAAGGGAAAGTCAATACAAAGACCTTTAGTGCCATGGTGAACTATCAAAAAATGGTTGATTTGGGTCTAAATCTTGAAGGTAATCAAGGGGTTGACAATTACACTGGGAATTTTTCATTCAGACGAACGAATAATAAAACCAAGACGTCACTGGGGTCAAGCCTACTTTTCAATCAAAACGTTGTTGGCTTGATGGAAAATCGTAGAATCGGAGCGAACATCACTGGGTCAAAAAAAATCTACAAGAAACTTATATCAGCGAATGCAACAGTTGGCTTCACTCAAAACAGTATGAATGGCGTTGGCGATGGAATCACCTTTACTGGAAATATAGGACTACGCTACAAGATTAAAAAGAAGATATCAGTGGGGTTAAATACCAATCTGTTGTTCAGAGATTCTAACATACAATCTTACCAAGAGTACAGAGGGACATTTAAAATATCTTATCAGTTCACAACTAAAAAAGACAAAAAGAAATGATGGGTCGTTTTATAAAACTAGTATCGCTTGTCTTGTTATGTGGTGGAAGTTGGTCAGTAGCCGTTTCGCAAACCTATCCGGTTGAAATTAACTTGAACATGTCGGCGCCATTTCCGACCAACTATGATGCTTATATGGATCATTTAAGCAACGGTTTTGTTCAAATTAACAATACAACCTTAAACCCACTTGACGTGTATTTCAAGCTTGTGTTTAAAGAGAACAATGGTCGTGTAAGTATTTCATCTCCTCTGGACGTAACGCAAGGATTTGAGTTGACACCAGGAATCAATTTTCTAACGCCAACGGACATTGAAGATATCTTCTCAAATGTCACCGAAAAAGACTTTTTTACTGCGGGCTTAAACGCCGATCAAAGACAGGCAATGATTGTCAACAAGCAGTTGCCAGAAGGTAGTTACACGCTTTGTTTGTATGCCTATGATGAGAATCAAAAGTTATTGTCAGATCCCTTTGGTATGGGATGTTCGTATTTTGATGTGTATTATGCTGAACGGCCAATCATAGACCAACCCATTCAGGAAGAGGCCGTTATGGCGCTCGGAAGTTTTAACATCATGTGGAGCCACTTTTTGACCAATGTGGATGCCTTGGCTCGAACAGAGTATAGCGTCAAGATTATTGACGTTACGGAGCAGGAAATTAAGAATATACCAAATGCGTTTTTAGATCCTGGAATTTCGCCCGATTTTGAAGAAAACGTTGGAGTAACAAGATCTAAATTTATTCAAGATTTTATTGACTTACCATTAGTGCAAGACCATGTATATGCTGTGCGGATTACAGCTTTAGATCCACAAGAAGAAGTATTGTATCAATACGGCGGACACAGTGAAATTGTGGTGTTTACATACGGAGAAAAGGAAGATGCCAATAAATGGGCGGTTCCGAGTTTAGTTAAACCATCGTACGATTCAGAGCTTGCAATTGGAGAAAATCTTAATATTCAATGGGAACATGATATAGAGGACGCTTCCAAGCTTTCCTATCGGTTGCATATCATCGACCAAACGGAGTCTAAAGGTGGATATAGCATCAATTATGAAGACCTAGTTGAAGGACGATATGAGCACGTTGTCAATACAGCAATTAAGTCAACTGATACAATAATTAATACATCCGGAGAGAAATGGATTGAAGGTCATGATTATTTTGTAATAATAGAAGTGTCCAGTTCGGATGAGGAAGTTGAATTTCTTGTAAATGGTTTGGGTGGGCTGGTCTCCGTCCAATATGGAGTAACTGTTGAAAAAGAAAAAGAGCCTAAAAAGAAGAAACCTAAAAAGCCAGAAGTGGCTAAGGTGAAACCGGACAAGACGAAGAAAACGAAACCAAGTGAAGGTAATTGTGATCCAGAGTTACTCACCAAATTGCCTAAGAACAAAGACAGTTTAGTAAGTGTAAAACTAGAAAAGAAGACGGCTTACCAATTCGGAAAATTAACTTTAGAGGTAACTTCAAAAGATGGCGGTATCGAGAATGGATATACAGGTAAAGGCTTTATTAAAGTGAAGCTGGGCGATCAAAATGTTAAAGTCAATATTGAATTTTTAGAGCTTAAAGTCAATAAAGGTGGGCGCGTAATAGCAGGTCGAGGTAGTGGAATACTAGATGATTTGGCAAAAGAACTTGGCGATATGAATGCTATTGTGCAAGGAGTAACAGGAATGGATTCTGCAAACATCATGAAGCTTTATACCTATGGCAGAAACGAAGTTAAAAACGAACGCATAAAAAAAGACAAGGATGTTAACCTACCAATAGGCATCGGAAAACGAGTTGGTTCAGAAGTTATGATTGTTAGTGTCGTGGATATGCAATTAACACCTGAAAGGGCGACCATGGCGGCACTGTTTACTATGACAAACCGATCATGGGGAAAGCATATACCGGTATTGGGTGCAGATCAAATATGTTTTACACCAGAAGGACCCGGTGACAATGTGCGATTGTATTTAGTAAACGACTTTACGGTACCCGGATTACGTGGAGACATGTTGTTGAAAGCGTCTAAAAATGATGGCAAAGGTAAAACCGAAGGTACCTATGTATTAATGAACAAATCTGGGTTTGTGAAAGGTCAACTTTCTGCAGAATTTGGCATTTCTACCAAAGAGCTTTATTCTGAAAATATTGCAGGTGTTATAGATAGAAGTAAAACCGTAAAACTTTTTGTTTCAGGAAGTTTCAAAGCGTCTAATGATTTTATTCTTCAAGCCAGAATTGCACCTTTCCAATTCCCGAGTTTACCAGATTTTGGATTCAATCTTGAAAATGGATTTTATGATAATTCTGATGTAGAAAATCCACCAAACATAAAGTTTCCAGAAGGTCATCCAACCAAAGGGTCAGATGTTACATGGAAAGGTGTGTGGTTTTCTAAGGCCCAGATACGTGCGCCAAGAGATTGGGGTGGCTCGTCCAAAACAGAAGGTAGAACGAGCGCTTCTGTTTCTTTTATTAAAGACAATTTCGGGGTTCATTTAAAAGCAGAGATTGACAACATATTAGATATTAAAGAAGGTGAAGTTGAGGGCTTTGCATTCTCAATAGATAACGTGACTTTACACGTACTAAATAGCAAGTTCCAAGCTGTAACCACGATTGGCCAAATTGGATTGCCCATTTTGCCAGATGGAAAGTACTTAGATTATTTAGGGTCAGTAGATCAACCGAAGGCAGATTCTGCCAATCAAAAACAACCGTTGAGCATCGCGTATACGATAACACCTGACAAAAAAGGATATGATATTGATTGGTTAAAAGCCCACATTGACTTTGATAGCTCAACTTATTTCTTACTTAAAAACGATGGGTTGGAGAAAGGAATGGATATCCAAATGAATGGTGTGATTAGTGTCAAGGCATCTTTGACTGAAAATATGGTTGACTTACCTGGGTTGAAGTTTTCAGGTATGAAATTACAGAAAATGACATACAAAGATCCAGTACAAGCCAAAGCGGATCCAAACAACGGTAAGTTGGTATTTACGGGTCCAGTTTTTTCATTTACAGGTGAAAGGGAAAAAGGTAGGAGTGAAGGAGGCAACGATGTCCAAACAAATCCAGATGAAAAGGCTCCTGAAGGTAAACTGACCGGATTTAATTTTCAAGTTAAAAAGCTAAAACTCGAAATGGGTGGAATGCGTGATTTTAGTTTAAGTGTAGATGCGGAGGTTGGATTAGTAAAAACGGATCCTAAAAACACAAGTCAAGGTAAAGGTATCTCGGCAAGGGGAAAGTTTACTATTCTCGGCAGTATATCTGGAAACCAACCGAAAGACATGAGCTTTAAGTATAAGGAAATAACGGTTGATGCCTTGTCTATACATGTTGATGTTAGTGCTATTAGGCTAGAAGGGAATGTTGAATTTTACAGGGGTGATGAGGTGATGGGCGATGGTTTTAAAGGAGACCTAAATGTAAAGACACCAATTGTTGAAGTTCAATTAGAAGCCATTTTTGGAAATAAGCAAGATTACGAATATTGGTACGTGTATGGGAAAGTAGGAAAAGCTGAAACGGGTAAAAAACCGGGATCGCCAATTTGGCCAAAGAAAGGTACTCCAAGCATGTTAAAATTGTGGGGTTTTGGTGGTGGAGCATATTACCACATGACGGACAATGGCAAAGACGCGACTAGACGTTATACGCCGAATAAGCGTATAGATTTAGGATTAAAGGCTTCTGTTACGTTGTCTGTAACTGAGCCGGAAGTGCTTTGGGCGGATGCTGAATTATCGGCGGAATTTGGTGACACCACGCGCATATTATTATCGGGGAATGCCTATTTTATGAAGAGTGAGATGACACCAAATGAATCTGGCAAGGTGGATGGTGTTGAAGCTATATTGGATGCCAAAGTAAATATGGCAGAAGATTACTTCGACCTCGCCTCTACGATGGATGTCCGAGTTTACCTTAAGGACGGACTTTTTAAGGGAGACATGGGTGGTAAGCCAAAGTTTACGCTCGCAACCGCAACGTTAAATGTTACACCAGATAATTGGAAGTTTTGGGTAGGGCAGCCATCAAACAAAGGGAAAGGAGTAATGACCTTACCTGCTCCAATTGGATCAATTAGTATAAATGGATATTTGATGATGGGAACAGAAGATATGGAGGCTGCTACCGTACCCTCCTTCATATCAACTATGTTGGGAGCTTCAAATTCGGGATTTAGATCTAAAAGTCTAGCCACGGATTCGTCTGGGACCACAAGAGGTTCCGATGGAAAGGGTGTTGCTTTTGGCGCACAATTAGATTACCGCATGTCGTTAAGGGCCGCTATATTATATGCTGACCTCCGAGCGATGCTTGGGTTTGATCTTAGTCTTACACAAAGGAGTATACAGTGCACTAATTTTCTAGATGGCGACGGAAATCCAAAAGCATTAGGGGTTGATGGCTGGTACGGGAAGGGACAAGTCTACGCTGGTTTTCGTGGTGATATGGGTTTGTATGTCGATATATTCTTTTTTTCAGGAAAAATATCATTGGTCACTCTGAATGCTGGAATGCTCATTGAAGGAGGAACACCAAACCCAACATATGTTAAGGGGACAGCTTCTATGGGCTACAATGTTTTGGGTGGATTGATCAAGGGACGAACTAGTTTTAATATGTCGATGGGAACACAATGTGTTGAAGAAGTTATTGACCCATTTGCGGGAATAGATTTTATTGCGAGCATGACGCCTGGTGATGAAAGACGAGGCGTAGTGAAGAAAGTGTCAGTTTATGCAAAACCCACCATTTCTTTCAATGAAAAAGTTGGGGAAAACGCCATTTATATTTTCGAAGAACCAAATACAAAGAGAATCACCAAGTATCGTGTTCGTGTAGATTCTTTTCATCTACGACAAAGTAAAGGGTGGCAATTGTACGCAGAAGGTAAGGAAGAAAGGCCGAATATTTACGAGCTACAGTTTACTCCAAAAGAGATACTTCTGCCGCAAACCAACTACTATTTCGAAATTAAATTAGTGGCTGATGAGTTGAAAAATGGTAAATGGGTTCCAGTTCGAAACAAAAAAACAAAAAAACTATGGAGCGTCACTGAAGGACGCTACTTTGCAACAGGCGATTTACCAAATAAGATTGTTTATGATAATTTGGTAACCTGTTATCCAGGTTTGGTATTTAGTGAAAATACCTATATACCAGACTACCGGTATCTTCAAAGCGAGAATAAAAAGAAAGAGGGTTTTATTCAGTTTAAGAGAACAACTGATTATCTGTTCAAAAAAACGAATGATCCAGAATCTGTTTGGTGGTCAGAAGTAGTTGCTGTATTTCGGTCATTTGATTCTGGAAGTTATTCTGATTTAGGCGAAACCAAAATTGTTAGTGGGAAAGGGCACTTTTTAGTGTTCAAACTGCCAGAAGAGAATCTTCCGAACAACACCATGATACAAATAGACTTTAACCGGAAATACTATAGGAACCCTAAGTTCAAGTTCGAATCAGAGAGTTTAGGGGAAAAGGTCGGGAACATAGGTGACACCATAGTTAGAAAAGGGAAGGCCTACACCAACTACCCATTATCTGATAAATCCCCGGAAAGTGAAGAATTATGGTCGTTTGTAACTGTTACCAGTAAATTCAATACTTTTAGTAAAAAAATCCAAAATTATAGGGACAAGTCTGGGACCTTCAACGAGGTTTATTTACAAGATGCTGAGTATTATCCAGACACTTACAAACGACTGGTGTATGACTTTGGATTCTCCACTGAATATGGTGAACCATTCAGCGGTGGTGAAATGATGGGAAATAGAATTCGCATAGGAGACTATCCAATTGACCAAAACGTGCATTTTAAAGAAGACTATTCTAAGGGATACTACACAGATTTATTTAACACATGGCACACAATACTTGCAAATTTTTCCACTGGTCAGATAGATTGGGGAAAGAAACACAGATGGATATGGTATTATCATTCATCTGATCAATCATGGAATATGCGAAGATATGTCACCCCAAGAAATTATGATTTTAATTCGTTTAAGCCGCAATTTGACGACCGTAAACTATCTAGTATTAAGGGGAATGGAGCATTTGGTGGCTATAAAATGTTCCCCATGAGTGACGGAGTGTACGGGTCGTCTGTACTTCTGAATGCTCAAATTCAAACCAAACTGCCTCTAGCAAGTATGACCACATCTGTCTGTCGAGCGTACCTACCTGACAGTTCTTTAGTTAGATGGAGTGGTGACCTTGCTGCTGGTGTAGCTATAGACATTTATACAGAAAGATATCGTCCTTTAGGCATGCCCGATGGCAAGTACACGTTTGTTTCAGGAGAAGTTGTGATGGTTGCAGGTGGACTGGTTGAGTCTGTAAATAAACCTTCAGGAGATAAAATGGAAGTTGCCGGTGAGAAGTACAAGTGTTCAATGATGTCGACATCGTACAAGTTGCCTAAACCCTGGGGTGAACTTATTTACCCAGCAAGAAAACTAATTGCTTATCCAACAACGCAAAGCTATTTACACGTTAGCGGGTATTATAGCCATCCAGAAATAATAGGAAATAAGAAAATACAGGTGCCTTCAGCACCAGTCCGCCTTATGTTTAAAGTTGTACCGCCAAAATAGATTAAAATGAAATTAAAAATAACGCTGGTAGCGGTCTGTGTCGTTTTGTTTTTGACTCGTGTAAAAGCGCAAGATGAAACTCCTATTCCTCAAGATAGTATCGGTCAAGAAAAATCAGTTAACCCGTTGGATATTTATATCTTTTTGAAGGTCGGGGAAAACGAAGTAAAGCTACGATGGGCGCCTTCCAATCCTGGCATCTGGCTTATGGGTAACAAATATGGATACCAACTCGATAAGGCTATTTTGATGACGAATGAAGAGCCAGTTTTTAGACCAATGGCTCAGGCTATAAAACCATGGCCCTTAAATGATTGGCAAAGCATTGCCGATGGGGAACACCCATACGCGGCTGCCGCTGCAATGGCTATTCATGGAAAAGATAAACAACCTGCAACTGGTTTTGCAGTTGCTGACCAAAATTTAAATAACAAGTTCGGAATGGCGCTATTGTCAGCTGATCTTGATAAAAGAGCCGCGGAGGCCTCGGGTTTGTCATTTACCGATAAAGGGACAAAAAGTGGGGTCACTATTGCTTATCGAATTTACGTTTTAGACTCCCTGTCGAACCCAGTTTCAGATACCACAGTTGAATATGTGGTGGTGGGCGTACCGTATGACTTTGTTGGTCCTAATGAAATTACTCATTCTGAAAATGAACATGAAGTCGTGTTGTATTGGGATAAGCATTATATGGGAAGGGTGAATACAGCTTATAATATTGAGCGTTCTTCGGATGGAGGCAAGACTTTTGAACGTGTAAATAAAAACCCATACATCGACATTAGTACAAACCTTATTCAAGATGCAAACATGATGAGTTATAGTGATTCTGTCCCTGAAAATTATGTACCATATCACTACAGGTTGATTGCATTGGATGCTTTTGGTGATGAAAGTAAACCTTCTAAAGCCATAAAGGCGATGGGTAGAGATCGGACGCCACCCTTGGCAATAACTGAACTGGAAACAGCCGAAAGTCCGGGTAGTACAGTTAATCTAAAATGGACCTATCCACGAGAAGAATTAGACCTTGCAGGCTTTAAGGTGTATCATTTTATCAAGGAGGAGAAAAACAAAAAAGTAATTGCAGAATCTTTAGGGAAAGATGCCCGATTCTTTACGCACAAAACACCGGATACTAAATCGACCAACTATTATATAGTTTCTGCCTTCGACAAGGAGGGGAATGAAGCACGGTCTCATGTTGTTTTTGCCATGATTACGGATGTGACACCACCAAGGGCTCCAACCAATTTGCAAGCGACAATTGATACAACTGGTGGT
Source organism: Bacteroidia bacterium (assembly GCA_047620825.1). Lineage (GTDB taxonomy): Bacteria > Bacteroidota > Bacteroidia > NS11-12g > UBA9320 > UBA987. Next base: position 8,588 of record JBLHOC010000018.1, read on the forward strand.
TTGTTACTAGAGTGGGACGCCCCTAAGGACAAAGACATAAGGGGTTATTTGGTTCATTTTAGCAACACCAGAAATGGTAGTTATGTCGTTCAATCTGGTGGTTATTTAAAACAAACGCATTATGTAGAAACCATGACGCTTAACACTTTGTCTGAAGATATTTACTATTATGTAATTGCCGTAGACAATAGTTATAATGCATCCAAAGCATCCGAAATATTACAAGTGAAAAAGCCAGATATCATCCCACCAAACGCCTCCATATTTAAGCGTTATGAAGTTAGATCTGATGGGATATATATATATTGGAATCGAAGTACCAGTGATGATGTCGAGTCGGTTGTGCTATCGCGTAAAGCAGAAGGTGAAGGCTGGGAACCCATAAATGCATTTGATCAAACCAAACCAACGTACTTCGACAAAAACGTAGTTCAAGGTACATATTACGAATATCAATTAACGACCATTGATGATGCAGGAAACGCAACGGTATGTCCGAAGAATTTGCACCTGAGCGCCCGCTCTTCATTTTACTTAGATAAAACACCAAGCTTGGTTGCCTCGAAAGAGAAAAAAGACGGTATTCGATTGGATATAACCTATGCGCAATCGACGAAATATGAATTTATCGTTTATCGTGCCATCGGTGATAATTTGATTACTACTTATGTTGTTCTCTCAGGTGTTACGACCTATCTAGATAGGGATGTACAAAAAGGCGTAACGTATCGATATACGGTTAAAGCTAGAGATGATAACGGGAAAGAATCTCTGAAAGCAGATGAAATAACAATAACAAATTGAGCGAAGTAAAGGAAAATATCATGTCACGTTTTAAGAATCAACTTCTAGGTTTTATAATCATTTCTGTTCTTTTGGTTCTTTTTGTTCAATTATTCGGATGCGGCCCAGCACCAGTCCCAGTTCCAGCAACCATAAGCTTGCAGTCTGGAAATGGACAAACGGCACCCGCAAGAGGCACACTTCCAAAAGATATTATTACAACCTTATCAGAAGCGAGTGGCTTGGCTAGTGGTGATACGGGTGATATACTTATAGAATATGTAATCATCAAAGGTGGTGGAAGTGTTTCCGAACCGATGGCAACTGTGCGTATGCCAGATGTGTTGGGTCACCGAGTTCAATGGACGTTGGGTGGATTCGGAGAAAATGAACTGCAAATCAAAGCCACTTGGGTGGCTTCCTCGAATGCGGTTGGAGGTTCGCCTATTACTGTAAAGGCTCAGACCGAAACTGTATCCGATGTTGACAAGAATACATATAACATTGTTCGAATTGGTGATCAAGATTGGATGGTGGGTAATTTGAAGACAACAAGGTATAATGACGGCACACCGATAAAAAAAGTGACAGACAGTATAGAATGGACTGGTTTAACCACGGATGCTTATTGTTGGTATGAAAATAATGAGGTCTATAAAGACCCTTACGGAGCACTTTATAATCAGTACGCAGCAACAAATAGTAAGTTGTGTCCTAAAGGATGGCATGTTGGAACTGAGGATGACTGGTCCACTTTGATTGATACGGCAGGAGGATTAAATGTAGCGGGCACAAAATTAAAAGAGTCAGGTACGGCACATTGGGTCCATAACCCGACAGCAACGAATGAATTGTTATTTACTGTTGTTGGAAATGGACAACGAGATGTTTCTTATGGGTCGTTTGGGAATATAGATATTAATGGTGGTTGTTGGTCTTCTACAATAAATGGGTCCAACGAAGGTATTGGCTTTGGTTTTACTATCACGGTAGATGAAGTTGAAAAAGGTCCTAGCAAAAGAATACGTGGAAGTGGTGTGCGTTGTATGAGAGATTCACTTTAAGAAAATTAAAGTAACTTTACTTTTTCTTGCGTTATGAAGTTATTCAAAATCAATTCCATGTATCTTATCGCTGGGACATTTTTATTGCTCTCAGCTACTGTATCCATAGCCCAAACAACTAAAATTGAAAAATGGCAATACAAGCAATTTGATTTTGGACTGGGCGTTGACAACGACCATTATCATCGTATGTCGTTAAGTAACCTAAAAGCTTTTGCAGAAAACCCGGAGGTATTGGAAAGAGATTTGTCTGGTATGACGGAAGAAATATCCACATCAACAGCTGGTTTGGGTTTGTACCTCAATAGAAGCTATGCACCATGGAGTAAAGAAAAAGGGGCCTATTTGTCTAATCAATCTCTTCGTGTGGGTATTGGATTACACAGTCCAAAAGAATCTATGATTACGTATAAAAACAAAGCATTAGACACGTCCATTGTTTATTGCAATCTACATAGTGAATTCACCTTCGAACTTGGATATGTCTGGAGTGGTACATGGGGCGCAAAAAAGAAATTTATCTGGTATTGGGGTCTCGGTGCCAACACAAGTGTTTCCTTGTCAAATGAAATGTTATTGATTGAAGGCCAGTACTTTGAACCTGGTGCGCATCCATCCACCCAAGAAAGTTTTGAAGAGAATACGCAACGCTTTTTAGCAAAACCAGTTGTGTATAATCGGTTTTATGTGCCTTACGGGGTGCATCGCGTTGTTGGTGAACATTGGTCGATAGGTTTTGATGCTAGACGTGGTTTTGGCGTTCAGACAATACTTGGAGGGTCGTCCAATCTTATCAATAAGACAGGCACTTTTATGATCGGCGCAAAATACCGAAAGGGAGGATTCTAATGATACTTACAACTCATTCATTGCACGCATGATATCCGTTTGCGTTAACAAACCTACCAACTTACCATTTTTAGTCACAGGGAATCTTCTGAACCGCTGACTTAAGAAAAAATGTGCGGCATCTAATATGGTCATGTTTGTTTTTATGGTGACTGGATTCTTTGTCATATGCTCTCCAACCGTACCAGTATCAGGAATTGCATTGTGGTACTTTCCTTTAACAATTTCCTTTAAACAATCTCCTTCCGACAACACGCCAACTAACTCTTGATGTTCATTGATTACTGGCGCACCAGATATTTTGTTCCACAACAGCGTTTGCATGGCTTCGTAAATCGATAAGTCAGGATGAAACGAGATTACTTTAGTGGTCATGTAAGCAGATATGAATTTATCTGTCTTAGTATCAACTGATTCTTGCCGAATTGGGCCAACATAGCTTTTTACCATGGCTTCAAGATAGGGAATATCACACTTATGTCAAAATAATGTGGGAAATTTTTAACGAGTCTGGGTAATTCAGATCAAACGCTAAGCATGTTTCTCCTATATATTGAAGCGAATTGAGGTGTTAATATTTGAAAAATCTTCTATGACTAAAATGTCATAATCGCCCTTTGGCCAATCTTTAACCTTGAAATTTACATCGTAAGCTTGCTTGCCATGACCGTATATTCCACCAGCCTTCAATGTAGTCATTACCTTGCCTTTGGCGGTTTTTACAACGATAGAAACAGCCGCGTTGTTTTTTATGTAATAGTCAAACTTCCCGTGTATCCGATCAATCTTGTTTGAAAACAAAGTAGTATCCTCCACATAAGTATACGAATACCAGGGTAGTGTTTCATTACGCAGTGTGGCGACAGTTTGAAGCAATGGGTAAATGCTACTTCTTTCCAGTGAATAAATCGAGGAGATCGAGTGATGATCACTTAAAGCCCAAACAGCACTTTGAATAGCACTCGCGTCAAATTCGTACTTATCAATGGTGTCAGCCAGTTCTAGCCATGCCGTTGGTGCCATAAAACCAACACTAAATCCAGATCCGTCTGCAGGAGAATGAAGACTACTTTGGCAACAAAATCCATAACCTTGAACCTTTGAACTGGCAAGCGGCGCTATTGTGATGAGCGTCTTTTTGACAATGAATATGTCTTGTTCTCCTGCATCGTCAGAAACCAATCTACGTCCAGGTTCTAAAAATGTTTTTATCGTGCGATTAGTCCTATTTTTAACCGTCAATTGTACGCAACTCTCTCTATGTCCACCCAGACCGATAACCTCGACTTTAATCGAATTTGAGTTCAGAAAATGGCCTAAAGGTTTTAACGCATTTGAGATAGGCGGGGCACTTGTGTTAAATGCGAGAAGTGATAGCACTGTAAAAAATAGGCATACCAGTTGACTGGAGTGTTTTAAATTATTCATAGATAAAATGTTAATAGGGAGGGTGTTATGTCAACGCAAGGTCATCACGTTTTATTGTTTTTAATCTCAGTAAAATATGTGACAGGATTTGCTCAGTAAATTATTATTGTCCAGTTCTGGTAGCTTCAAGCGTCCTATATTCGTTTATATAATTCAGACCATCTTAGATTTATGGAATGCAATTAAAATAAGTTAAGAACGTATCAAAAGTTACCCATGACAACATTAATAGACCCACATTTCCTGTTTAATTTTTCGGCATTGCCAAATCGTGAACCACAGCATGCGCTGGTTGAAAATACAGATTTAGTCGTAGTGAGATACGATGAGAAGGTATCTGTGCTATACGGTCGATGTTTGCATCGGGGTGCCTTAATGTCGGACGGAAGAGTAGAAGGAGATAATATAATTTGCGGTGTGCACAATTGGGATTATCGAATCGATACCGGCGTAAGCGAATACAATGATAAAGAGGTATTACACAAATTTAAAGCAGAAATACGTGATGGAAAGGTCTTCGTAGACCGAGCGGATGTCGTTGCATTTGAGGAGATCCACCCACAACCATTTAATCGAGACGAATATTTAGGTGCTTATGCAGATACGCATCCAGAATCAACCGAACCATATACAAGTTATATCAGCGAGTTGGCTAAGAACGGTCTTAAAAACTTTGGGCATCATGGTCCGTCAGCATCTATGGGTGTAGACCGAAACCTGTTACCGAAGTGGGAAAATATTCAATTTCTACCAGGGCAATTAAGTCGTAAACCGTTGTTGGATAACCATGAAGTTCAGACCAAAGTGGTCATTGGACCCAGAGCGAAAAAACCATTAGAATTAGATATTCCATTTTTTGTCTCTGACATGAGTTTTGGTGCGTTGAGTAAAGAAGCTAAAATTGCTTTGTCTAAAGGCGCTGAATTAAGTGGCACAGGTATCTGCTCTGGCGAAGGCGGGGTGCTTCCAGAAGAACAATCAAACAATTCACGATATTTTTATGAATTGGCTTCTGCCAAGTTTGGATTCAGTTGGGACTTAGTGAAAGGGAGTAAGGCATTCCATTTTAAAGCTGGTCAAGGTGCCAAAACTGGGACAGGCGGACATTTGCCTGGAGCCAAAGTGACCAAAGACATAGCGATGGCAAGAGGTTTAGAGGTTGGTCAAACGGCCATTAGTCCAGCTACATTCAGTGATTTAAATACACCAGCGGACTTTAAAGCTTTTGCGGATGAGGTTCGAGAAAAGACTGGAGGAATACCTATTGGATTTAAATTAGCAGCGAGTAGGATTGAGGCAGATATAGATTTTGCTTTAGAAGCTTCAGCGGACTATCTAATCCTAGATGGACGAGGTGGTGGCACGGGGTCTGCACCAACGATATTGAGAGATAATATAAATATCCCAACCATTCCTGCGTTAGCGCGAGCACGAAAACATCTTGATAAATTAGGCGTGACGGATGTCTCGTTGGTCATTACTGGTGGACTTCGGGTGCCAGAAGATTTTGCAAAAGCGCTGATGTTAGGTGCGGATGCAGTTGCAGTGTCTAATGCAGCCTTACAAGCTATCGGGTGTTTGGGGATGCGTGCCTGTGGTACTAATAATTGCCCTGTGGGTATTGCAACCCAAAAGGAAAGTTTAAGAGCGCGGCAAGAAATAGATAAATCAGCAAACCGACTAAACAATTTTTTTATGGCGTCGAACGATCTGGTAAAGGTGATTGCGAGGTCAATTGGTTATGCAAACATCCAAGATTTTAAATCTAGTGATTTGGTCACCTTAGACTATGACATGCATCGTCTGACAGGAATCCAATACGCTGGGGTCCTATAACTCGAAATCATTCCTAAAATGCGACGACGGGTTCTAGTAAGAAAGGTTATTTTTTTTCAGGCATGAGTATAGTGATGATCACATTGTCACTGATATAAGCTTGGGCGGCGTTTTGTACATCTGCTGCTGTCAGGGCATGAATCGTTTCTTCTTTGCCCAACATCTCCTCCAGATTCATACCATAGTACAATAGGTTTTGAATATTTGATATCCAATATCTATTACTCTTTAGTTTTTCTTTTAGTTCCAACAGTTGCGCTTCCTTGATTTTTGTTAAATCTTTTGGTTCTGGACCTTCCAATAACAATTTGTTTAATTCTTCTAATGCCGCTAGTTTGAGCTTTTCAACATTTTTAGGTCCACATGGAAAAGAGATTGTGAAACTATATACGCCTGAAGGGATTTTGCTTGCATATCCAGAGGCTCCAACACCGTAAACACCGCTTTCACCTTCTCGTAAATTCTCTACCAGTTTGATGGTCAGTATTTCACCAGCACATTTTAGGAAGTAGGCTTGTTTTGCATCATATGGTGCTTCAGTCCTAAATGATATTTCCACACTACTTTTAGGGTCTTCTCCTCTATTAAAAATGAATTCATGCCTTCCCTGCAATCGTTCAAAGTCATGTTCTAGATACGACTCATTGCGATTTGTAGCGGGTAATGAACTCAAGTATTTTTTTGAATATGCCTCAATTTCACTTGCATCAAGAGAGCCAACAAAAATGAAAATGAAGTCACTCGCATCAGCAAAGCGATCTTGATATAAGTCATAGGCTTTTTGGTAATCTTGAGTGGCATATTCAGCTGCTGTAGGAATTGCATTGGTAAATCTAGGGTTGTGCGCTTGCGTCACTTTTAGCTTTTCATTTAAATACCAATATTGAGGGGTATTAAGCAAATTGCCGTAAAAGGCACTTTGCTTGTCTACGAAGGCTTGAAATGAGACTTCATCCTTGTTTAGCGCCGTAAAATTCAGATAGATCAATTGAAACATATTTTCAATATCGCTGTTCACTGATCGACCACTAAATCCTTCAGTGTTGGAGGAAATATATGGTGATGCTGAAGCTTGTTTACCCGCCATAATTTTAGACATGTCATTTTTGCTAAAGCCATTTAAACCTGCTTCGGTTAGACCTCTAAAAGCGAGTTTTACATTGATGTAATCTTCATCCGGTGTAATGACTGAAGTCCCGCCTGGGCTATAGGCCCGCATTAAGATTTGGTTGTCGTTGAAGTTTGTTTTTTTGTAATAGACTGTTACACCATTTGATAAAACGATTTTGGTTAAGTCTAAAGCCTCTATTTTTTCAGTCGAAGCAATTGTCCCAGGATCGTTCATTGTTGTGATCAGCGAAGTTGCCACAACGCCATCGTCGTAAGGTTGTAGATCTTTCTTTTTAACATCATCCAGAACTGACAAAATTTGTGATTTAGTAATCTGGGGATTGTCAACACTTTCAGGACCGGTAAATATGACAACTCGGTTGTCATCATGGATGAACCTTTTAATCAGTGCATTCACATCTTCAATGGTTATGTTTTTAAACAGTGCACTGGTGGCTTGATATTCCCATTCGATACCAGGGATTAATTCTCCTTCCAAAAAATTATTTACATATTGCCAAACCAGTCTCCCTGATTCTGTTTTATCCTTGTTTTTGAACATGGCTTCATAACGTGACAGCATGCTCTTTTTGGCACGGACAAGTTCGGTTTCTACAAAACCAAATCTAAAAACGCGTTCGTTTTCTTCAACAATTGTCTCAAAGGCTTTCAATTGATTTTGAGGGTCGGTCATGGCATACGACTGATAAGAAGTTTTGTTTCTACTCCAACCAGAACCATGGTAAGAATACCCGTAAGTGTAAGGCGGGTTAGGGTTATTCGATATTTCTTCTAGTCGTTCGTTAATCATGCTGTTGAATAGACTGATAATCGCTGAATTCCTATAATCCTCTAATGTTACATTCGGTTTGGCGGTGCCTTTGTCTTTATACACAAGCTGTACGCGCGTAAAAGAAGCTTCTTTGTCATGTTCTATAGCGACAAAAGTTTCACTGTGATCAGGGACGAAATATTCCGTGCGTTTAACTTCAACTTCCGGATTCTTATAGCTGCCAAAATGAGACTTAATTTTTTGTTCCATTTCGTCAACGTCTATATCTCCAACAACTATAACAGACATCAAATTGGGTCTATACCAAGTTTTATAGTAATCTTTAAGTGCAACATGGTCGAAATTTTCTATAACATCTTTTAGTCCAATTGGCAGTCTGTCGGCGTAATGGGATTTGTGCATGAGCAACGGGAGATATCTCTCCATCATTCTCTTTTCTGCACCTAATCCTAAGCGTAATTCTTCAAGAACAACACCTCTTTCTTTATCCACTTCTTCTGGTGTAAGGAGGTTGTTAAATGCCCAGTCTTCAAGTATGTCGAAACCTTTTTCCAGCTTCGTTGAATCGTCAGATGGGATTGGTAAAATGTAGACAGTTTCATCAAAACTTGTATAGGCGTTTAAATGCTGGCCAAATTTTACACCGATGCTTTGAAGGTAGTCTACCAAATCATTATGTTGGAAGTTTTTGGTGCCATTAAAATTCATGTGCTCCATAAAGTGAGCTAATCCTCGTTGCTTATCTGTTTCCAGAATGGAGCCGGCATTAACGACTAATCTTAATTCAACTTTGTTTTCTGGCTTGGCGTTATGACGGATGTAATAGGTCAGGCCATTTTCAAGTGTTCCGATTTTGACGTCTTTAGAAATGGGTACAGGGGTGTTTAGGTTAGTGAATTCTTGAGCCTGCGTGACAAGGTAAAAGCAAATGAATAACGTCGATAAAATATATTTCATGATAAGATACTTGAATAGGTGATGTTGAAGTAATAGTTACAATTAGTTTGAAACCAAATATAGTATTTAATAACTTCTTTGTTCGTTTTCAATGTGTCAAAAACGGTTAGAATATACATGACCAATTGATTGTAAGCTATTCGTATCATTAAGATTCCCCACCATATTGGTAAACCCTTAATAATATTAATAAACGCTGGTTTAAAATATGACAATTATCAAAGAGCGATTTTTTACGTCCCAACTACGGCATAATGTACAAGGTCAGGTCAATGAATTTACAACCAGTATCCATCTTGTTATTAGGGATTTACACTTTTTTGATAGGGTTATTTTAAGAGACCCATTAAGACGTAAATCTGAATGTATGAGATTCATCGGTCAATGAATGATTTATCTCAGGTCCCAATATTTGATAAAATGAGATTAATATGATTAACTTCGGTATGTAGGTAACGTCAATGATGCTAAGGGATGTTTGACTATTTTTTACCTGTGAAGAGATCTATTTTTTTGATTCGGCCAAACAAAAAAAAAGGCCGTATTGAAATTCTGAGATAAACCACTTATCTGGTTAAAGTAGTATGTGTATAGCATCGATGGAATAACCTATCCAGTTAAATAACCTTTTTATGATACAATTTCGCCAATTACTCCGTGGACGGTAGCGGTGTAACAGTGGCAGTTAGTTGTTTTGCAGGTAACGATGGTTCAGCAGCCGTTACCATGACAGGTGGCGTAAAACCTTACACATATTTGTGGATCAACGCCGATACAAATGCAACGAATGCCAATGTAACTGCTGGAATATATACCGTTGCAGTTTTAGACGCGAATGGATGTACTTACCTGGATACGGTCACTGTTATACAACCAAGTCAACTCACGGTTTCCAAAAAGGAAACACCGGTTTCTTGTTTTGTAGGTACTGCTGGAAGTATTGATCTTACTGTTTCAGGTGGAACGCCAAACTACACTTTTGTTTGGAACACAACAGCTACAAGTGAAGATTTGAGCGGTCTAACCGTTGGAAGTTATTCTGTGATTATCACTGATGATAATGGATGTACCTTAAACGACACAAGTGTGGTCAGAGCGCCTACAATAATTGTTATTGATAAAGTATTAAGTGATTTAAAATGTAAAGACGACATGGGTGGAGCCATTGATCTTACCATTTCTGGAGGCACATCAGGATACAATGTCTTGTGGAATAATCTGGCGACCACTGAAGATATCTCAAATCTCAGTGCAGGTAGTTACTCTGTGATAATTACAGATGCCAACAATTGCCAAGCCCACGATACATCAATCATTACAGAGCCAGATTCACTCATTGGATCCATCACCCATACCGACATTAATTGTTTCGGTGATGCTGATGCGACTGTGGATTTGACCGTAGTAGGCGGAAGTAAACAATACACGTACGCATGGAGTAATGCCGATACAACTCAGGATTTGACTGGATTGTCTGGTGGCACTTACACGGTAATCATCACGGATAGTAATAGTTGCATGTGGTTAGATACTGTACAGATAGCTGAACCACCAGTATTGGTACTTGCATTGGACTCAATTGCAGAAGTTGAGAATAACGCAAATGGTAAAGCATGGGTAACTGTTTCTGGAGGTGTTGGACCATATAAATATGTATGGAATGATCCAGCGTCTTCAACAACGGATACGGCCAGCAACTTGTCACGTGGGGTATATACCGTTACAGTAACGGATGCAAACAGTTGTGACCAAACAGACAGCATAAATGTGCCGTCTGTACTTGGGACTGGCGGTGTTATTCAGCCAGGGGATGTGCAGGTATATCCGAACCCGAACCAAGGTTGGGTGGGTATATATAACTTGGATGAGTTAGGAACTGAAATTACACTGGTCTTAACAGATTTTAGAGGTAGAGTCGTGTTGCAAAAAGCAATCGGAATAACCGACAGTTATAATCTGGAAATACCACGAAGTATGGTAGATGGAACGTATTTCCTTAGTTTGTATGGCACATCCACAACGGTTATAAAACAGATCATCCTAATGAGATAATCATTTGAATATATGGTTGTCAAAGGTTCTGTCTAAAAAACAATCGAATCGTTGGGTGACATAAACAGCGGGCAACTTCGCTAAAGAGGGAAGGCGGAATACAAGTGACAATGACTTGTATTCCGCTTTGTTTTTTTTGTGCTAAAGGCTTGGACCAGACGTATTCGTAGATTATAGTTAAGGCTTTACCACTTCCTTTTACCGGGTTAAACGATGGCTCAAAATAATTAGTTTGACAGAATCCAACTATCTTTCATCTGCAATTTTAACACGTTTACGATAGAAGAAAAGAGTCAACTCTACGATATTTATTCCAATTAATAGCGCATTGATAATTAACAATGGCAGCCAGATACTAAATATCAATGGCTTTACTTGATTGTTTATTTGCTTGCTGACAAATTCATGGATGCTACCAAAACTTTGTTCCCCATCAGAATGCAGCCAACTATAAAAAGTCTCATCCAATTGATCTGGTTCAATTAAATCTCCTGCGCCAATTTGTTCAAGACCTTTATATACAAAAAGAAAGATTATTCCTTTCTCAATATCTTCTAAGTGCTCAATCATTTCACTCTCTGGAGACTTTAGAAGGTATGCCCCTAAAAAACCCAAGCCATACTTCTCAGAAATGTCATTTACCATGGCTTCTGCCATTTCATGGTTTATTTGGTTTACGTTATTCCCGCTTGAATACAATTTGTCAGAAACTTCAAATACTTCTTCAATAAACTCGTAATCATTAAAATAATTGATCTTGCAATATTCAAAGCCTTCATCAACAAGTTGGTTTACTTCTTTTTTAGCAATTTTGTTACTTCCAACAACCAATGCAATGGTGGACGATAGCCCAACAATTGCGACGTAAAATGAAACCCTAAGCGTAAACAAGAAGATGCGACGGGTTCTAGATGTATAGCTTCGTTTAAACCATCCTTTCGCATTAATCAATCGGTAAATCAATAAGGATATTACTATCCCAATTACCATTCCTGTCACTAAATGAAGGAGCAAGTTGATCAAGTCATCTAAGAGAATACCCATTATAATATGAATGAGTTCTGTTGAAAATGGTAAGTCAAATTTCATAGATTGTGTGGTATTAACGCTAGCAATTTACTACATCTATAGGTTTTTGGTTCAGAACTAATACTACGTGAAAGCGTCACCGATATCCTAAAGCGATAGATATTCATGGGGTTTAGTTCAATCGAAACTTCAGACTGAGTTACAAGGATGTAGGCATTAATGAACGACTGAAATCCTTCTATGATATATGGAATTAGCAGATGTGACTGTTATGATGTAAGTGCCTGAGGGATAAGTCGCAGCACTGAACTGAAGCGTGTTTTTACCCGTAACCAGGTCCCCGTTATACAGTGTCGAAATTATGCTACCGGCTCCGTCCACCAATTGCATGGTTACCACGCCATGTTGTGGGTTGATAAAGGATACACCAACAACATCACTTGCAGGATTTGGATAGATTTCTAAATAGCCTAGACTTCGTTGGGTGTTCAATACGGATTGCGTCGAATTGTTTTTAACTGTAAAGTCTGCCACGAGCGGTAGATGGTCCGATGCAATAATGACATCGTTTGAAAGTAAAGTGTATTTACTTAGGCTGTCTTGTGCTAAACCAGGTGTGAACAAAGAATAGCTATTCTCTAGCGTTAAGTTGGACCCACTGTACAATACGTAATCCAGCCTGCCCGGGCTAAAGGAACTACTTTCAGAATACCAAGAGAATGAAAAAGGAACTCCAGTCGTGGGTGGCTTGGCGTCCAGTAGGTTACTGCCATCCCAATCTGGTGTAAAATCAGAACCATAGGATGTTTCGTCAAAAATATCTCCAGAAAGTAGCGTTGTCAATTGATTGTGATCACCTACAAAATTCATATCTCCAAGTATTACAATCTGTGCATTCGTGTCTAATTGTATAGGGCCTTTACCATTTTTGGATTTCCTTACAAATTCCATTATCCGGTCTACTTCTGTTTGCCTTCCCGAATTATTTGTACAACATGGTGGGTGTGCTACGATCAAAAGCATTTCGGTTTTTGAATTGGGAATGTCGATTAAAAAAGCACCATTCCCAGAACCATTAACACCAGGTATCTGAGCACTTTTTAGAATGGGATACTTGCTTACAACGTGGCAATCGGGTTTTGCCATGGCATGATACCATTGCGCTCCTGCAGCAGACGGCAACATAGTTTCTATAAGGTCTGCTATTTGTAATGAGGAATGGTTGTATACCTCCTGAAAACCTATAATGTCTGGCTGCAAGGCTTGAAAAACCCGGGTGTAGGCAGGAACTCTACTGGCTTCAAATAGTCCATCTCGCTCAACATTGTACGACATTATACGAAGGTTAGACATTGTTGGTTTTTGCAAAGAAAAAGAGGGTAACGGTTCCAAGTTTGTTGTTGAAAAAGTATAACTCACTCCTCCATTATTTGATGGTAAGACATCTCCATTGGAGGCATTATCCATAAATACCACCTTCACGGAGTCACCCATCTTTTTTAAAATCCCATTAATGCTAAATACGCGTTTGATGCCGATTTCAAATCGATCAGAGGTGACAGTTGGAGCGGTAATCAAGCCAATGTCTCTATGACGAATGGAAACAGAACTATTAGAAGAGGTGTGATAGCTGCCAGAGCGATCTCCAAACGTGTAAGAAAGGTCTGCACCAATACCATTTTTAGATGTTCCAGTAGATGTGTTGTTGTCGATGTCTATGTATATCACCACATCGTTTAAGTCTTGCAGATTAATTTCAGTGCCTGTTTCTACATAGAAGAAGATATAATCTGCATCATTAAAGATTTGTGCTTTTCCGAAATCTATACCAGAACTTCCACCATCACCAGCGGCATCAGTGTATGTAGTTGGATGTTTTGCCCAGTCTTTGAATTCGCCATCGACCAATATGCGGTTTTGTGCGTGTCCAAAAAGGGTGCAGAATAAGAGGGGAATTAAGACAAGGTATCTCATGGCTACAATATGGATAATTTCAATGGTTACGAAACTACAAAAAAATGGTTATAGGTTACATGGTTGCCATTCTGATTCTGTGTGCATTAGGAATGATAACGAGGGCACTTAGCTCAGCACCTTTGAACCCCCTTTTTTACCATGTTCCGCCATGTTGATTGATGCATCGGAACTATAGGTTTAATTTCCAATCGGTATATTCTACTTTAATCAAAAACAAAAAAACAGAATTATGGGACTAATTTACAAAGTGGTCATCAGCTTGGTGGCCCTACTTCACATTGTTGGATTTGCTATGGGCGTGTTTATGCCCGGAGCTGCGTTGGGAAATTTTGGTATCGAGTATGCGGACAATCTCGTTCCAATTGCAACTCATTTTGGTATTCTAATGGGCATCTTTGGTTGTTATCTTGGTTTAGCCGCTTTTTGGGCGTTTAAAGAGAAGGCCGAAGGATTTGTCTTGGGAATTTTGGGTGGACTGTGTATGAGTGTTGCCTTTATTATTGACCGCATTATGATAGGAGGCGAAACTGATTACATCTTGCTGGCTATGGGTATCCTAACTGCGGTTACGGCTTACCTGGCTCAGAAGGCACACAAAAATGCGAGTGGAACATCCGCTTAAGTCTAAACAAATTATATTGATATGCGTAAAGGCGACTAAAAGGTCGCCTTTTGGCTTTGTTGGATGTACTAATGTCCGCTATTCTGTTGCATAGACTAGATATTACTGTCAAACCAACACATTTGCTGCACTCCCTTTTAATCGTATCAGACAGATAAAAAGCCACTATACTTTAGCAGTGGGTTGTTATAATACTTTTCATCGTCTTTTTGGTTCTGTTCATTTCAACCTTTTTGTTCTAAACCTTCTGCAAACTTTTTAAGATTTGTCAAGGAAGTTTTAACGCTCTTCTTCAACAGATTCTTAGCAAACAGTTGCACGATTAACTTATTTATCGGCGATGTTACAATCCAATATAAAGCTGATGTAAGGGTACTTTTATTATTCGCAAGAGGTTTGATAATATAAAATTGATAGAATCGATCCAGAATTCTTGGATTATCGGTTATCTCACCATAGACTAATTCATCATCGTCAACTTTTTTGGTTACAGTTTTGAAGTTAAAATGTTTTCCGTTAATCACGCACACGTGTTCAGAACCTAAGCGAGTTACTTCAGATTCATTATATTCAAACTTGTCGACGCCTTTCACCCAACTTGCTCTGTATTTATAATTGGTTATTATCTCTAATACCTCATTTGCATTTACATCAATGTCTATCTTAAAAGTGAGATTTGGCTCCCTATTAAATTCAATAACCTCGGGGCTCTCAAAAGGTAATAGCTTCAGAAGTGAATTGTCAATTTCTGAATAAATGAATGTTATTTCTTTATTGTCATAATATTCTACGCCTTCAATAAAAGTATATAAATTGCTCTTATATTTTAACGGCATCTTTAGTTCCTGGGCAAGCTGAGTGCTAATAATAATATAATTATCACTCTGGATGTTATTTTTCAATAACCGGTGGGTTTCAATAACGGATTGACCAAAAGGTTTTTTCTTGCCTTGAACATTTAAGTATTGAATTTCGCCGCAATGCGCTACAATTTTAAGTTCTAATTTCGGAGCCATTGCACAAGCATTACAGGTACAAATCCTATTTTTTTCAAGTAGCTTTAGATGACTATAAAAAGAGGCATACATTGCTTCAATCTGTGCTAATAGGTGTTCTCGTGTTGGGATGTTATGTTTTTTGTAAAAGAATAAGGCATCGCCCTCTACTTCAGCAAGTTGGAGGCCTATGGTATTAGAAGAGATTAATATCTCAAGCAATTCTGAAATGACGTGCTGACTATGCTCTGCTTCTGTCGTTTGTACAAAATTTGTAAATCCTGATATGTCAGGGATAAAAAGTAATGATTGTGCCATTAATTGGATTAAGATTAATCACGTTAGTTTTAGTCTTGAGCCTAAAGTATAGTGTTTACCTAGCAACAAGCATAGCGTGTTGCTTTGCAGCGGGTAATGTTTAAACACTTGTAGGCAATAGTTGTTTTGACTAAACCTTATATATGTCCATGTCAATTCAAAAACGAAAAAGCCAGGGCATTGGAATCTAATTTTGCTAACTGTTATTTTCAATTTTTAAGGCCTGTGATAAAACCTCATATGCTTTACGCTGTTACCAGAATCGCGTAGTTCTTCTAATGCTCTGATGCCAATGTTTACGTGTAATTCTACAAATTTTGAGGTAACGGATTTGTCACTTTCATCTGTTTTTACGCCACTTGGTATCATGGGGTTGTCGCTCACCAATAACAAAGCGCCCCTGGGTATTTCATTGGCAAATCCTGCTGTAAACAGAGTCGCTGTTTCCATGTCAATGCCAATGGCGCGTGCTTCTATCAGTCGTTTTTTGAATTTCGCATCGTGTTCCCAAACCCTACGGTTGGTTGTAAAAACAACACCAGTCCAATAGTCCGTTTCAAATTCTTGCATGGCGGAGGAGATTGTACGTTGTAAACGAAACGATGGAAGCGCCGGTACCTCTACTGGTAAATACTCGTTGCTTGTTCCTTCTCCGCGAATGGCTGCCATAGGGATAATAAAATCACCGAGTTTAGTTTTCTTTTTAAGTCCACCACATTTACCTAAAAATAGCACGGCTCTTGGTTTTACAGCAGAAAGTAAATCCATCACAGTTGCTGCCATGGCGCTACCCATACCAAAGTTTATAATGGTGATATTGTTGTAGGTAGCAGTCTGCATAGCCTTATCCATCCCTAAAATGTCTACCTTATATTTATCACTAAATATGTTGACGTACCCAATAAAGTTTGTCAATAAGATGTATGATCCAAAATCTGCTAAGGGTGTGCCTGTATATCTAGGAAGCCAATTGGTAACGATTTCTGCTTTTGTTTTCATGTCAGGACTGTTAGTGCTATAAAGTAATTATTATTAACAAAAAGGGCATTAGGTACAATCCTGTAAATAAAGCTAAAAATTAAGATAAAGACACTCGAGATGAAATATAGAATCAATTTCATTTAGTATCAACTTCAAATATCGTCTTGTGAAACTTGGATTACTTAATTCGTTGAAAAATCTTTAGGCTTTATCTGCTAAACTCTACATCATTCGAATCCCTGAGCATGGCCAATATATAATTGGTTATAGAAAGTGGCCTTTGAATAGGAATATTTTTTGCATTTTTGAAGCAGTAATCTTTGTCTGACAACCTCGTCATTGGCAATAAACAGAATCAAAAAAATGGAGTTCCAAGAAAGGCTCAAGAATAAGATTAAAACATTTGAAGAAAATCTGACTCCTCGATTTAAAAAAATTGTTGAAGATGATATTGCTCGGTTAATTAAATCTGGACAACAAAAACTTGTGCTCAAAGCAGGTGATAAAATGCCTTCAATTGAACTACCAGATCAAAACGGACAGCTCGTGCGAAGTGAAGAGTTGCTAAAAGAAGGACCTCTTATCGTTACTTTTTATAGAGGATTTTGGTGTGCATTCTGCAATATTGATTTGGCCAATCTAAATCATTATGTTCCTGAAATTGAAGCGCTTGGGGCAAAATTGATTACGCTCTCCCCGGAAAGATCAGATTACTCAAAAAAGATTATTGCGCGTCAAAAACTCACATTTAATATCCTATTCGATGATACCAATAAGATTGCTACGAAAGTTGGTCTAAAACATACTGTTGGTGCTGATTTAAAAGAACTTTATCTCACTGGATTCAACGTCAACTTAAAACAATATCAGGGAAACGACGAATGGGGTTTACCCATGCCAGCCCGTTTCTTAGTTGATAAAACTGGCACGATTAGATACGCAGAAAGTAAAGCCGATTATAGACAGCGGCCAGATCCAGATGACCTTATGGCGGTCCTAAAAACCCTATAAATTAAATTATGTACGTTAAGAAAAGATTTCCAATATATGGCATGCTACTTTGGACAAGATGGGAAGCGATTGTATTTCTCATTTTGCCATCAATCATTGTAGCCTTACATGTGTTTTTTGAATTTCATTTTCTTAAAGTTCCTTGGACACCAGTTGCTCTTATTGGTACCGCGGTTGCTTTCATCATTGGGTTTCAAAACAGTGCCGCTTATGGCCGGATTTGGGAAGCTCGAAAAATTTGGGGCGGTATTGTGAACACGTCAAGAACTTGGGGGATGAAGACGAGAGACATGGTGAATAATGACCACACCAAGAATCCAGTATCTGAAGAGGAATTGCGCCAGATTCATGAAACGCTCGTCTATCGACACATTGCTTGGTTAACGACGTTGCGTCATGCCATGAGATCTTCTCGAAGTTGGGAAGTTTTTAGTGAATCACGAACGAATAAAGAATGGGCGAGGAATGTGCATATTCCTGAAAAATTGGTTTCGCTCGACGATGATTTGTTTCAATACTTGAGTGCGGAAGAATCCGATTACATCATGACAAAAAAAAACAAATCAGCGGCATTACTTTATCAGCAATCTAAACACATAAGGACGTTAAAGGAACAAGGATTGATTTGGGAATTCTCCTTCTTGGAATTGGAAAATTTATTAGAAGAAATGTTTACGTTACAAGGTAAATCTGAACGGATTAAAAACTTTCCTTATCCAAGACAATATGCTACTCTTTCGTACTATTTTGTTTGGATATTCATTCTACTTCTTCCATTAGGTCTTGTTCCAGAATTTTCATCTATTGCAGATTCAGTTGTTGGTGAATACGAGGGCGTCATAAAGCGTTATTTTATTTGGCTAGCAGTTCCTTTTTGTGGAATTGTATCTTGGGTGTTCCATACAATGATGCGCATTGGGACAGTGGGAGAGAACCCTTTCGAAGGCTCGGCAAACGACGTTCCAATATCTACCATTGCAAGAGGGATTGAGATCGATCTCAGACAAATGATGGATGAGGATGAAGAGTTTATTCCAAGACAGTTCCCAGAAGAATTCGACGTTCAAATGTAAATCACAGTGCTTCCTCACTTTAATGAGAAAGCCAGTAACAATGGGAAACCTATTGTTGCTAACGATTAGCTAAACTGTGTTTTAATGGAGTTTAGTTTTTGTTAGCTCTAGTTTTAAAACTACCGCTATAATTTTTCACTCAATTCTTTCACCTTTTGAGCCCAGTTATTCAAAATGTTTTTCTGAGTTTCGAAATCATCACCATACGGGCCGCAAACGATTACAAAATCTGAAGTTTTCGTTTCTTTATCTTCACCCACAAAGAATTTTTCAACATATTGATAATCTCCCAACACCCAATCCATTTGAATATATTGATTTCCATATAAATTACCCGCGAATGATCGAGTTACAATACCCCCGTTAAGGTATTTGAAATTATATTCTGTTGATGTATTCCAATTAGTTTGCAGGTTATGGTCGCTATCATAAATAGCTTGAAGCGCTTTGTTGTATTCTGGTTTAGTTAGCACGTCCCATACTTCAGCTTTAGTAGCATTGATTTTGAGATTTAACCTGACAAAGCGGGAAGAGGGAATCCTATCAATCTCATTATCGGAAAGAAACTTGACTTCATTTAAATAAGCACTCCCATTTCCGCCA
>JBLHOC010000019.1:0-27610 GCA_047620825.1 Bacteroidia bacterium
GGCCGGCGAAGAACAGAATAATAATGACCTTTTTAATTGGGGCCGCTTCTCTCATCGTTTTGTCTAAGTCTTGCATATTAATTTTTTAAATCGTTGTATAAATAGTTTAATCTTTTTCTCAAATGCTTAACCGCATAACCCTTTCGACTTATGATGGTCTTTAATTTATCTCCAGTTTGATCTGCGATTTCTTGAAGCGTTAAATCTTCCATTTCGTTCAATAAAAAGACTTCTCGTTGTTTCTCTGGAAGTTCGTCTAAGGCTTTTAACAAGGCATCCCAGAAAACTTCTTTGAACAAGGCCAATTCAGGGTTGTTCGAATCATCCAGCAGTAATATGTCCTTGAAATAGAATTGTCCATCGTCGTCTTCTGCGGTGAAGTCTTCAATCGATTCTGGTTTTCTCTTTCGATAACTGTCTGTAATGCGGTTACGACTCACGTTGTACAACCAACCGCTGATGTTTTCTATTTCATCCATGTTGGTTATTCTACTAAATTGATACCATACGTCTTGCAAGATGTCTTTAGCGTCTTCTGAGTTGTTCACCTTAGACCGAATGAATCCAGCAATCTGACTCCCATATTGTTTAATGGAATCGGTCAATGTATTTCTAGATTTTTCAGTCATTTGTGCCGACATCGTAGCCTTCATATTTGTATAGACGATGTAGAATCAAAATTACTTTAAATTATTTCAGATTTTTTTATTTGTACGTTTCACTCCTTCAAGGAGGTCGGTTCATCTACTATTAACAGTTGTCTATTGAGACTGTATAAGATGGTGCTTTGAACCGTTCTAACGTGGGATTTATACTTCGTAAGTATGGTCATCCCAGCTGCAAGTGGTGCGTAATTGAAATTACGTTGTTCCCAAGTCACCATGTGGCCGTCCATTGTCTGACCTTCAAGATCCAACAAGTCATCACAATAGGGCACATAGCCTGGAAAGACAGAATCCACGTAATGCTGAAAAGTGAATAGGTCCATTTTAAGAATGACCAGCTGTTGTTCTGAAGCATCAAACCAATCGTATGACTGGTCCACATTTGATGCGTTTTCAATGAGGTGGTTTTTGACTGATTCAATGTTGGCAACAGTCGTATCACTAACTGATTTTAGTTGTAGCGCTTTCTGGTATCATTGTTTCGTTAAGTTATTGGTAATGAGATTGTTATTGCTCAATAACGTGTCGGTTGATTGCTCAAATTGCGCTTCTAATTCGTGAAATTTGTTGAGTGTCTCTGTGGCTTGTTTATGGACCATATTAATTATTAGTCCGAACGCAACGTGCTAAAGTGCCTAAAACGATAAGTATTGTGTTTCTTTTCATGCCTGTGTTTTTGTGACCAATCCAGCGCGTTTTAATAGTGCATCTGGCTTAGCGTCTCTACCTCTAAATCGTTTATATAAAATGGAGGGATGTTCTGATCCTCCTGCTGATAATATATGCTTTTTGAATGCAGTGGCGGTTACCTTGTCAAATATGCCGTTTTCTTGGAAGGCTTCAAAGGCATCAGCATCAAGCACTTCTGCCCATTTGTAACTGTAATATCCACTGGAATATCCACCCTGGAAAATGTGAGAGAATGCAGTACTCGTGCACGCTTCTTTTACATCTGGATAGAATTCCAAACCTTGTATTTGCGACTTTTCATAAACCTTAACGTCAACATCTCCTTTAATCTGCTTGCTGTGCCAGCCCATATCAATTTTGGCTAGACTGACCTGACGGATTGTTGCCATGCCGCTCATGAAATTGGCAGAGTCTTTTATACGGTCAATGTATTCAGCAGGGATAGGTTGGTCGGTTTCGTAATGTTTGGCAAACAAGTCCAAACATGCTTTTTCGTAACACCAATTTTCCATCAGTTGCGATGGTAATTCAACAAAATCCCAATAAACGCTGGTCCCGCTCAAACTACCAAAAGTGCCATTAGCCATGATGCCGTGAAGGGCATGACCAAATTCATGAAACAAGGTCGTCACTTCGTTAAATGTGAGTAATGACGGCTTTTGTTCCGTCGGTTTAGTGAAGTTACATACGATGGAAATATGTGGTCTTCGGTCCGTATCACCCACAATCTTTTGTGATTGAAATGACGTCATCCACGCGCCTTGCCTTTTCCCAGAACGCGGAAAGAAATCGGCATAGAAAATGGCCAAGTGATTCCCATTTTGATCTTTTACTTCATATGTTGTTACCTCTGGGTGATAGACTTCAATATCTGAGTTTTGGTGAAATGTGATTCCGAATAATTTTTCCGCTGTTTGAAAAACACCATCTACCACTTTCTCTAATTGAAAGTAGGGGCGAAGCAGTTCGTCGTCGATATTGAATTTTTCCTTCTTAAGTTTCTCAGCATAGTAGGCTCCGTCCCATTTTTCTAATTGTTCTATTCCATCCAACTTCTTTGCGTACTCCGACAATACATTAAATTCTTTCTCCGCAAAGGGGTAGGCTTTATCCTGAATGTTATCAAGGAAGTCATACACTTTAGTTGGAGATTCAGCCATACGTTCAGTTAGCACAAAAGCGGCGTGACTTTCGAACCCAAGGAGTTGTGCCCTCTGATAACGAAGTGTCACCAATTGTTGAATGATGGTCGTATTGTTTTGTTCATTATTACCAAAAGCCTTTGAACTAAATGCTTTATGCATTTTTTCTCTTAGTGCCGGCACAGCACTGTATGTAACGAATGGAACGTAGCTTGGATAGTCAAGTGTAAACAACCACTGACCTTCAGCGTCATGTTGTTTGGCCGCTTGGGCAGCAGCGTCTTTTATACCTTCTGGTAGTCCTATTAAATCAGCCTCGTCTTGTAGGTATAGTTGGTAGGAATTGCTTTCTATCAACACGTTTTCACCAAAGGTTAAGGAAAGCTTAGACAGTTCATTGTCGATGTCTCGTAAGATACTTTGATCAGTTTCAGACAGATTCGCACCGTTGCGTTCAAAACTGCGATAGGTGTTTTTGAGTAATGTCTTTTGTTCTTCTGAGTAACCTGCGTCAGCATCATTATAAACGAGTTTAACACGCTCAAATAACCCTGCATTCATCATTACATCATTTTTGTATGCGGATAAAAGTGGTGAAACCTCTTGTGCCAGTTTTTGCATTTCTGGACTAGTCTCTGCCGAGTTAATGTTGAAAAAGACTGATGTCACGCGATCAAGGACTTCTCCTGTATTTTCTAACGCAACAATAGTGTTGTCAAATCTTGGTGCTTCTTGAGATGCGGTGATGACGTCAATTTCCGCTAAAGATTGCTTTATGCCTTCTTCGATGGCTGGCTTATAATGCGCTAAAGTAATTTTAGAAAACGGGATCGTTCCGAAAAGGGTATCGTATTTTTTATAAAATGGATTCATAGGATTGTGCAAATCAAACGGATTGCAAGGTTCAAAAATAGAACAATCAGCAAACCATTTTCAATAAACAACGCACAATAAAAAACGATTGGTGGATGGATGTATTAATCCATCGAAACAAGGTTTTATTCGATATTAGAATTGTCGAACCTTTGGTCAGCCATCATCAAACGTTCTAATAACCGAAAGGACTCTTTTAATCCCTGTTCAAATCCCATCTCAAGTGTAGAGTTCAAATGATAAGCGTCTTCAAATATTATTTTTTCAGTCACGAGTGTTCCGTTACCTAAGGTTTCAAAAAACAGATTCCAGTGAGATGCGGGCATTTCTTTATCCGCTAAACCTTCGTCATCTGTAAATACGTCCATCGCTGAAATGCTTTTAAAGATTTTAATTTCGTTGAAATCCATACGAGCAGAGAACTCTTCTCCGTTTGGACTAACCAGATTGTAGTCCCATGATCCACCCTCCTCGAAGTTCATTTCTTTGGTTACAGCCTTCCAAGGCATAGGTGCCCACCATTGATCTAAAAGCATACTATCGGTGAATGCATTCCAGACGATTTGAAGGTCACGGGAAAATTTTTGTGAAATAGTGACGGCGTTGCCATCCGCATCAATTGTAAGTTTCATAAGTAAGTAGTGCGGCAAAAGTACAAAAAATAAATGTTAAAACCTCATAAACAGGCAGTTGCGTTTATTGATGCGGAAATGCAAGAATGTTCAAATGCAGAATTAAAGAAATGAACACCTGAAGAAATGACTACCAATTGTAACCTCTTATTTTCTATAGTATATAACCTCGTAGGACTTCAGTGGTAAAGCCATTATTGATTCGACTTCTCAACAAACAGGCGCATGACTTCTTGCGCTGTTTCAACACCACATTTCTGATTTTGTCCGGTAACGATTAAGTGCTTTTTATCTACCTCAATATGGCTCTTAAACATGTCGATTAAGCCGGTTTTAGACGTATATTTTGCATTGGCAGTCTTTAACTCTGTTTCCGGATGTTTGGGGGTTTCACCAACCATAAGTTCTTTTAACTGCTTATTCGTAACACCTGTGATTTTAACATCCTCAACCAATGGAGAACCATCTGGTTTCTGAGCACCAATAAAGCCTAAAGCCCCGTGACACAAGGCGCCAAGAACAACTTCCTTAGCGTATGCTTTAGATATTTTATCCGACAGCACTTCTGATTGTGCTAAGTCGTATGCCGCTCCCCAGCCTCCCGAAATGAAAATGATGTCGTAATCATCAACATTAATGTTCGCGATTGGTATAGACGATTCTACTTTTTTCTGAAGACTTAGATCTTTTAAATAACGACTGTCGTAACTGGTCCTAACGAAAGGCATCAACGATAGCTTCTCAATTGGAATTTTACCACCTTGGATGCTTGCAATATCTACATCCATTCCAGCTTCAAGGAATACGTAATAGGGTTCCGTCATCTCAGACGCATATACACCTGTAGCTTTGCCTGTTTTTTTGGTTACACCTGAGTTCGGGTCCACCTCGTCTAAGGTAGACTGACTCGTTGTAATAATTAATGTTCGGTGACCTTTGAGGTCAAACGTTTCTCTTTTAGCAGCTGACTTATGAGGTAATTGCATCATATTTCCACTTCAGTTGTCCATTGTCCATCACTAACAAGATGGTGTACTCGTTTTATAACATGAGCCCCAGTATAGTCTTGTGCAAAGTCTTGCAATAATATTGCTTCATTTGGATCTGCTTTACTGGATCCTTGAAAAAGCAAAAAGCCTTCGACACTGGCCTTGTCAGCCTCCAGGTCATTTTTGAATTGTGACAATTGGAAATCTAAAACATCACGTCCGAACGTCAACTTCAGTTTTGGCGTGTGGTCGCTACTGGTTGGTTTCATTTCTGTCTGAGCAACACAATCAATTGTAAGCACAAGCCCATGAGACTCGTCCATCGAATTGTCATTAGACACAATTGATCCCTTAAAGACTTGAACTGTTTTGTTCTCGTATCCGAGACCTACTTCGACGTTGCTACCTATTTTAAATGTTTTTGAATTTGAAACGATAAATGGATCAATTTTGCCTCCATCTCGAACCGTAATCTCCGCATGGCTCGTACCATCGCTGAAAATTTCAACCGAAAGTGATGTAACTTCAATTGTATCAGCAATAGATTTACCATCAACTTTTATTGAAAATGAAACAATATTTGTATCGGTATTTACAGGAGATGTTGGCATATCTGTTTAATTTGACGAGCAAGATAAGTGAATGCATTGGAAGTGTATAAAAATGGATTGGATGCGTGTAGCAAATAATGTCCTTCCCAACGCCCCATCACCCTAACCCTGTTTTATGCTACTTTCATAGCCTGAATCAATTTTGAGGTTTATTCCATCGGCTGCTTCAGTCGCCAATAAGTCGCAGCATTCGTTTTCTGGATTACCTGCATGGCCCTTGACCCAAACCATTTTGACCTTGTGTTTTGGATATATTTTTAAGAATCGTTTCCATAAATCCGGATTCTTTTTGTCTTTGAAGTTTTTCTTAACCCAACCAAAAACCCATCTTTTCTCAATGGCATCCACCACATATTTTGAATCTGAGTAAACGGTAACCGCTAAGTCCGGTTTTAGTAAGGCTTCTAACCCCACGATTACAGCCAACAGCTCCATGCGATTGTTGGTTGTCAAACGAAAACCTCCAGAGATTTCTTTGCGACGTGTGCCTTTCTTAATCACGGTTCCAAAGCCTCCTGGTCCTGGGTTTCCTCTTGAAGAGCCGTCTGTATAAATTGTAATCACGGCTAGATTTCGTGACCCATTTTTTCTCGCTTAGTATTTAAATACGCTGCGTTATGAGGATTTGGTATTACAGATAAAGCGACGTTCTCTACAATCTCTAAACCATATCCAATCAAACCTTTACGTTTCTTCGGATTGTTGCTCATCAAACGAATTTTATGTACGCCTAGATCACGTAAAATCTGTGCACCAACGCCGTAATCTCGTTCGTCCATTGTGAATCCTAGTTCAATATTTGCTTCAACCGTATCCATACCCTCTTCTTGAAGCTTGTAGGCTTTTAGTTTATTTAATAAACCAATTCCGCGGCCTTCTTGATTCATGTAAACGATAACACCTTTACCTTCTTCCTCAATGGTTTCCATCGCTTTTTGTAATTGCTCTCCACAATCACACCGACAAGAACCGAAGATGTCTCCAGTAACGCAGCTTGAATGTACCCTAACTAGAATTGGTTCGTTTTCATTCCAAGTGCCTTTCACCAATGCCAAATGATCTTGTCCGTTTGAGGTTTGTTTAAAAGCTACAAGTTCAAAATCACCAAACGCCGTAGGTAACTTAACGTCAATTTGGCGCTCTATGAGACTTTCGTTTTTAAGACGGTATTCAATCAAATCAGCAATTGAAACGATCTTCATATCAAATTTTGCGGCGACCTTGGTCAAGTCTGGTAAACGGGCCATTGTCCCGTCTTCGTTCATTATTTCTACAATACACCCTGCTGGTTGAAATCCAGCTAAACGTGCAAGATCAATCGCTGCTTCTGTATGTCCTGCCCGACGTAATACGCCGTTTGTCTTTGCTTTAAGTGGGAAAATATGTCCAGGTTTACCCAAAATTGCTGGGTCTGTATTGGGGTCAACAAGCGCTTTAATCGTCATCGCTCGGTCGTACGCTGAAATACCGGTAGACGTGCCGTGACCAATTAAATCAACTGATACAGTGAATGGAGTCTCGTATTGAGCGGTGTTCTTACCAACCATCAATTCTAAGCCTAGGGCCTCACAGCGTTCCTCAATTAATGGAACGCAGATTAAACCACGACCTTCTTTCGACATGAAATTAACCATCTCCGTGGTTACGTTTTCTGCCGCGGTTAAGAAGTCTCCTTCGTTTTCGCGATCCTCGTCATCAACCACAATAACCATCCTACCATTTCGAATGTCTTCGATAGCTTCTTCTATTGTGTTAAGCGTAATGTTTTCCATACTCTGCGCAAAGGTAATTTATTCAATGAAACAGCAGACTGTCGGTAAAGTTTTTGGAATAAAAGAAACGTCAAAACTTAAAAGGTAAAACAGTAACAAATCCATCAAAAAAGTATGCAAAATGAGCATTCTGAGATTTTATGATGTCGGCTTTTTGTTATATATCAAAATAGAGGCATCATTTATTCTAGATTAATCAAACCCACGTTTTATTTTTACCGCCTTGAAAGTATTATTCTTAGCCAATAGGATTCCATACCCACCTTTTAGAGGCGACAAGCTTAAAATCTATAATTTGAGTCGCCGCTTAACGGACCAGCATGAGTTATACTTAATCGCATTTGTGGAGTCTAAAGAAGAACTAAAATACAAGAAGGAGCTAGATCCAATCTTTAAAGAAGTGCACCTGGTGTATCAACCTAAATGGAAGTCTTACATCCATAGTGCGTTGAACTTTTTTCATACGATGCCTTTTCAGTTGGCTTATTTTAAAAGCCGAAACATGGCAAATGTGTTGGATGAGTTTATGGGAAGTCATGAGATTGATGTCATCCACACCCAGCATTTACGTATGTCACAATACACAAGTGACTTAATCCCGTATCCACGAATTTTAGATTTACCGGATGCCTACTCTTTGTATTGGAAAAGGCGAAAAGAAGTCGAAAGACCTTGGTGGAATCGAATATTTGATGCCCTAGAATCTAAAAGGGTGATAGAAGCAGAAAAGGTGATTTTTAAGTATGATTTGAACTTGGTTTGTTCTGTGGAAGATCGTGATCATCTCTTAAAGATTCATCCAGGATCGAATGTAAAATTATTGAGAAACGGTGTTGATCTAGAGACATTCACTTACGTAAACCAAGATTATTCGAGAGCACAAACCTTGTTGTTTACGGGAAACATGGACTATGCCCCTAACGTGGACGCGGTTGTGTACTTCGTAGAAAATATGTTTCCAACCTTGTTTGCCAAATATCCAAATATTCGATTGGTGATCGCAGGTCAAAGGCCGGTGAAACAAGTCTTAGATTTGGCGTCGGATCATATTGTCGTAACTGGATTTGTTCAAGATATATCAGAAATGTACACACAAGCTGATATTGTGATTGCACCGCTAAGGTTTGGTGCAGGCACGCAAAATAAAGTGTTAGAAGCTTTGGCTATGGGCGTTCCTGTGGTTTGCACCGATATTGGATTTAAGGGATTAGAAATTGAATCAGGCGATGGTGTCTTCCATGCTGCAAATGACAATCAATTTATTGAGCATGTATCTGCGTTAATGAATTCAGAAGATTTGCGTGAAGAAACTGGTCAAAAAGGATTGCAACTTGCTCGTACCACATTCAGTTGGGACGGGATAGCGCTAGATTTGGATGAACATTTTTTGTCAATAGTGTAGATTAATTGTGGTACGTTTGGGTTATGTACACTAAAAGCTCATTTGTAAAACGATACCAGATTGCCCTGTTTGTGGTAATCATTGGCCTTACGGCTTGTTCTAAAAACAGCTCAAAAGACGTTTCGGAAGAAGAAATAAAGGAAACCATTGAATTGGAGGAATCCACCCAACAACTAGATTCCGCTGTTGAAGAATTGGATAGTGCGATGAAGGATTTAGAGGAAATCGGAGATTTATTACAATCTGTATTATGAATAAGACTATAAAAATAACTGCGTATCCGTTGACTTACCCGTAAGTTTTGGCCATTGCTATAGTTAATTGAATAAAGGCAAAGGGAAGCCTGATAAAGAAAAGAAACAGCAAGATAAAGTTCGCGAAAAGAAAGACAAAATGGGCGATATGAGCGAATCGGAGAAAGACAGTCTCAAACAAACTCGAAAAGCAAATAAGCCTAAGAAGGATGACGATGACCACGAGGATGAAGACGAGGATGGTGATCGTGATGATGACGAGGGGGATGATGATAAAGACCGTGCTAAGAAGCACAAGAAGGACAAGAAGGTAAAAAAGGACTCAGGATCTGATGATGGCAATGGCCATGGAAAGTTACGCGACAAAGAAAATCAAACGGGAAAGCAGTTTGGTAAAGAGAGAAGTGCCGAGGCGAAATTGCATAAGCAAGAAGCGTTAGAAAAAGCAAGCATTAAAAAAACAGAGGCTCAAGTAAAAATAGATGCGGCGAAAGACAAAGTAAAAGCAGCTAAAGAAAAAGTTGAACAAGACAAATCAGATGGCAGCCTAACGGAGGAGGAAATCGCGAAAAAGGAAGAAATAATTAGTAAGGCGGAAGCTATTATCAAGAATGCTGAGAATAAATTGGACAAAGCGAAAGAGGCGGAGGATCATGCTGAAGATGAAGCAGGGGATGAAGATGAGGAGCAGTAGGGTAAGTGCCTAAAACAGTTCCTTTATATTTGTCGTAAACAGTTTTACGGCAATCGCCAGCAATACAATTCCAAAAACCTTACGTAGAATTCCAATACCGCCAGGGCCTAATATTTTCCCTAATCGTTCGGTATTTTTAAGTACAAAGTATACCAACGCTATGTTGATCACAATAGCAACAAGTATGTTTTCAATGGCATACTCCGCCCGTAAGGAAAGCAATGAAGTCAACGATCCGGCGCCTGCTACAAGTGGGAAAGCGATGGGCACAATACTGGCCGTGTTTGACGAGTCTGCTTTAAAAATGTGCAGACCTAAGATCATTTCTAGGGCAAGGAAAAAGATAACGATCGACCCAGCCACAGCGAAGCTGTTTAAATCAACCCCCAAAAGTTTTAGGATGCTGTTTCCCGCAAACAAAAAGACAACCATAATAAGCAATGCAACGACGCTTGCTTTCTCGGATTGAATGTGACCAACCTTCTCGCGTAATGACAGAATGATAGGAATACTACCCAAAATATCAATGACGGCGAACAGGACCATCGTTACAGATAAAATTTCGTTAAAATTGAATGACATAAAGCCTTGTTTTTAAAGGGCGCAAAGGTATTTAAACAACTCGAAGGATATTAAACAAACACACAAATTTATTAATCATTTTGCGCTGTTTTATGGACCAGTAGTAACGCTTTATAATCTGTGAGTTTAATCTTCTTGTCATTGGTTGGATAAGGAGATAGCTTCTGTAATTTGACTTTGTATCCTTCTATAGTAACGTCGTTCGTGTAATAATTGGAATTCGGTTGGATGTCGAGAATAGTTGTAAATTTTTTGCCGCCATAACTTAACGTTAGCTTCACTTTTGCATTGCCTTCCCAAATACATTGTACTCCCGTTGGGCAACGAGAATCGTCAAAAATAGAATCTAAAGTGATACAAACCTTGGCCTCTAATTCACAGCCAGTCTGAGATACAGTTAAGTCGAATGAATCATTTTGGTTAAACGCAACATCGTAATCACTAATTATTTGTTCGTTGGATTTCTTATTACACTGTGTCGTTAACAACATTGTAAAACCGATTGTAATAGACATCAACAAAGTTTTATTCATGGACAAAAGAGTAAATGATATGCTCAAATCTAAAGAATAATCCATGTACTAATTCACAATACAGATTTAAAGGTATTTGCCTTTTATCTTTTAGTGCGAAGCGGTATGAATAGTAAAATGACGTATATGAAAGCCATAGTATTTATACTGGTGTCTATATTTCTAAGTTCGAATGCACATGCCGATGAACGTTTGTTTAATAAACTGCAACCTAAGATGGATAATAATCCGGCAAAAGGACTGGAATATGCGAAACGCTTGAAGTCCAAAAAATCCAAACAGCCAGATCCATATTACTTTTTGGCTTCACATTATTTTGAACAGTTTGCGAAAGAAACTAGAGCCAATAAAAAGTTTAGCCCTTTAAAGCGGGCTGCGTCGGAAGAAAGTCGGCTAAGAAAAAGCAGTAACGAAGACGCGTATTTAAAACTTCGTCGCGATCAATTGATTAATGCCTTGGCTTTAGAAGTAAAAGCCTACCGAGATACTTTTCTACTTACAAAAGACTACGACAAATCTGAGTTGATGGCTTTGCGATATAAACGATTAACCGGGAAGTCATTGCCCACATTTGCTCAGCTTGACTCTGTAGCTGACGTAGAACGAAAAATAGCTCAACTTGCGCTGCAAATTCCAAAACTGATAGACGGTTTATACAATGGAATGCCAGTTGGGGATTAGGATATAGATGTTTATAGTTTCTCGGAAGAAACTAAAATCCTTAATTGATTAACCAAGAACGAGTTAAGATGGACCTTGAGCCTTTGAAATGGGATTTTAGTTTAACCAAAGCGGCACGTTACCATAAGAATGACATGGCAACACAGCGCTATTTTGATCATAATACTTACCATCGGATAGATGGCAAACTGGTTAAAATTGGAGGCACATTTACTCGCATCCGCAAGTTTAATAATTTACGATTCGTTAACTCAGAAAATATCGCAGCAGGTGGTAGGTTAGCCAAAGACATTTATTACCAATGCTATATCAGCAAAGGACATTATGACAATATGTTCAATAAAACGAGTAAATACGTCGGCATTGGTGTTGCCAATAATCCGGACAGTCCGTATAAGTATTACTGGGTGTTTTGTACAGCTAGATAAGCTTGCCTTCTCCCCAACGCCATATCAAACCTCCATACACAGTTCTAGACGGCATTTGAGCGCCTAAAATTTCTTGGTAAGATGTGTTTAGAATGTTGCGTCCTTCAATGAAGATGCGAGCAGGCACGTATTTCGGTTTGAAAGAGACCCTTGCATTCATCAACATATATTGATCTTTTACTTCACCATTAATGCTTGGCACTTCTTCCGGATTTCGTGTAATGATGTTACTTGATACACTCACTCTAAAGCGATTGTAACGGAACATAACCCTTGGAGACAGTAGGTGAATAGGATGATTCGCTATGTATTTTGAAACTATGTCGTTTTCAGTTGTCGTATGGAGATACGTATAATCAAAAAGTATTTTAACATACGTCGTGTCACTTTCGAAGAAACTGTAATTCACACTTAATTCGTAACCCATGTTTCTACTTTGGGATATGTTCTGCGTATAAAAATAGCTCGAATCTGGCATCAAATTATTAAGATTCGTAATTTGATTTGAGTTGGTTAAAATGTAATCTATCAAGTTATCTGAGGTTCGAAAGAAGACTGATTGATTGATTCGTAATTGTTTATTCAGTCGCCAATTTGCATTGAAATCTGCAGAAAAAGATTTCTCTGGTTTTACGTCTGGATTGCCAACATTTCTATATGGACTCAGTGATTTGATGTTGTACGACACAAATCGTTCAGTATAATCAGGGTTACGAACAGATTGCCCGATGGATGAGCGGAAAGTTATTTTAGATCGAACATATGTTCCAGTGATTTGAGGAACAAAACTTAAACCATAATAGTCGTCATGCTCAACCCGAGCACCTAACATCAGTAAAAATTTGTCTTTAAAATTTAACCGTGTTTGACCAAAAGCAGCAATACTATAATTGCTATGGTTTCCTCTATCGCTGCTTTCAATTGAAGTCCCGTCATACTGCAAACCATAGGCTAATTTGTGTGCGCCTACACCACGGTTCTGAGACAAGGTAGCATTTAAACGTGTTGTGGTATGGCCATTCACTGCAGTTGGTAGAAACGCGAAAGTGTCTTGGTTGTGTTTATAGCCAATGTTGAATTCTGTCCGTTGCTTTTCGTCTTGATTAATTAGGGCAGATTGCAACCAATATGCATTCACTTGTTCAACTGACTCATCAAAAGCACTTGCCGTGTAAAAATATTTAGCGTCAAAATCCCTAATGTCTACGGCACCTCTAACGTAAACCTTCCAAGCATCTTTCATATAAACCCCAGACAAGGTGTAATTCTTGAGATTGAAATAGGAGCGGTACGTGCTATCTGCAACACTATTTTTACCATAATTTGGATTTAACCGTTGCTCTCCATCTGAACGGGCACTTTTAACACCGCCAGACATGCCCCATTTCTTGGCATTTAGGAAAACGCCCATGTCGCTGTTGAAAAATTTGTCTTGCCCAACCGCTACTTTACCTCCAAAATTGAATTGGTATTTAGGTACGGCTGTGTATGTTTTTGTTTTGATATGTATTACGCCACCAACTGCGTCACTACCATAGGATACGCCAGATGGACCTTTGATAATTTCGATACGATCGATTTCAGATAGGGCAATTGGAATGTTGTTATTGAAATGTCCTGTGAGCCCATCGTTGAGACGTTGGTTGTCAATTAACACCAGCACTTGAGAAAACGTACTACCTCTAATCCCGATATCTGTTTGTACACCAAACCCACCGCGACTATTTAAGTTTACTCCAGCAATGTTTTGGAGTAAGTCTTCCACTGAATTGACAGGTAATTGCTCAATGTCTTTTGAGGTCAGGATAACGACAGTCTTACCTGTTTCTTTGTATTTGTCTTGTAATCTATTGGAACTCACGACAGTTGTGTCAAGCGATTCTTGTGCGCGGACCTGTATGCTAAAGCCCATCAAAAATGCGCATAAAAGTAATGTGGTAGATTTCATTTTACGTTTTTGTCGGTGCAATACTACCGCCACTATTTGGAAAAATTTATCGGATGAAGATGAAAAAGTATGGATAGACGGAATATTTGGTTGGGAGATTGGGGAGTTAGGTTGTTGGCCTGCCTGGCGGTAGACAGGCGAAGAATCTATTGAATCAGGAGAAAATGTAAAATTGTTGGTCATTCAAAGTAAGCGACGATAGTAGCTTACGAAGAATCTGTTGAAAGTAGGGGAATGTAAAATGTAAAATTTTGAATGAAGAATTATGTTTATGTGCTTAATATCCAAAATTGGTGTTGTAAAAAAAAACAGTGCATTTGAATCATAAATTAATCAACAATGAAAAAGCTTTTAACACTCGTATTCATTTTACCATTATTCACCATTGGCTGCGGAGGTGACGACACACCAGAACCTCCCACTACTTCCAAATTGAAAAAGGAATTGTTGTATGATAAAGATTGGACCGACGAGTCTCAAACTATAGGGCACACATTTAACAGCGACGGGACTTATGCTACAATAGGAACTTGGGAGTGGGTAAATGATTCGGACACTATAAAAGTTCATGAAAACCCAACGAACAAAGACTTTATCTGGGTCATTAACAAAGGAAATACAGCAACTAAAATGGAAGCCAAGTTGTCAACAAGCACAAGTTTTGGTGAGTTTCGCACGAGTTGGTAAAACTGAGGCGACTTTAGTTTGAATATTTAAGCTTTTTCTTTTATCCATTTACTGTTGTACGATAAACTTATAGGTCGAAGTGCCGTTGTGGGTTCTAAGAGTTAAAATGTAACTTCCTGTAAGTAAGCTCTTTACATCTATCGTGTTGTCCTTAACAGGGAATTGTGATTGTTGTATTTTGCGTCCCATTATGTCGTAAATGATATACTCAAAAGGAATATCAGAATTTCCATAAACACTTATAAAATCTGACGTTGGATTTGGATAGATGACGAAGTTAAATTTTTCTAAAAGTTTATCAATAGAAGCAGTTTTGTATAATGAGTCGTTGGCTAGTTTAAATAAAAATCCTTCAAAACATGGATGTCGGTTCCAAGCACCGCCTATCCATATGCTTGTATCAGCAACTAGTTCTAATGAGGTGACTTTGCTTTCTCCAAATAGCTGATCATTTAAGGTAAACTGCCCAAGTGAATCTCCATTGTTATCCAGAATTAAAAGCAAAGCATCGACACGATTGGAGTATGTAATACTTCCTCCAACACTGATATATGTACCTTTTTTATTTATCACCATATCATATGGCATAATAGAATTCGCGGAATCCCTGCTCATAGTATATGACCATTGCTTTTGGCCAACTTTATTTAGTTGGTACACCAACAAATCACGGTTATAAACTCCCGTTGGGTATAGCGTACCTTGACTGTCCTGTGCTACACTATACAACATATTTCCACTATATGTTCGGTGCCAGATGCTATCCGTGAAAGCGTTATTTAGTAGGGTTAACGATGCATTCCCATTTGTACTTCCAGCTACAAGCCAATTCGTGCCTAGTCGACTACTAAACACATGTTTAGTGTTATTTAAGAACTGGAAACGTTTTTCAAGGGTGAATCCAACTTTGTCTATCATCAAAACTGATTCATTTCCGACAAAAGCAATTGAATCACCAACATCATGAGCAAGATTATATCTTACTGGAAAGTTGTAGTTTGAATTTGCCTTTTCCAAAACAAGGGGATTTGTTAAAACGCTGTCAGTCCAACGAATTGTCATAACATTGTCGGCGTCTTTATAGAATACAAAACAGGAATCATTCTTGGCTTCAATTTCTAACAATCTATAACCCCAATCTGCCAATGGTTTATAAACACTGTCTATTGTTTTTCCATCTTTAATGTTGAGTTTATGGATGTACAATCTATCAGGTTGTGGTGGGGTAGCATCAGTTGTTTTTCGAATGGATGAAATGTAAATGTAGGATTGGTCGACTACAAACTGTCCTGCACTGATAAAATTACCTTCGTCGAAAGTTTTTGTCCATAGAATTTGATTTGAGGCATTGTGAGCCTCCAATTGAACACGTTCACCAATTTGTTTTAATACAAGAATGGTGTCGCCAACGGATTGAATGTCTCCCGTGTATGAATAGTTTTGTATACCATCGTCAATGTGGGATTTGCCAACTACAGTGCCTGAGTAAGGATCAATTTTGGCATATATGATTTCTACCCCTCTATTTGCAACTTCCGCTTTGCCAAGAATTCGTAACGTGTCGTTAAATACAAAAGACCCTAAACCAGTACTTAATTCGTCATAAATCGCTGGAAAATTGGTGATGGTGAAGTCAAATATTTTTTTACCAGTGTTTCCATTTAATTTTAGTGTTCCCCATTGCCCTGGGCCAGAATTGGGACTTCCGTAATAACCTGTAGCATAAATGTCCCCATTACAATCCAGGTCAATCGAGATACCAGCTGATTGGATCCCACTTGTTGGTCTCTTAGTGCCATATGGTGTAATTTCATGGTTGCTATACCATGCTCTTGTTCCGGTTTGCTTGTCTAATTTTACCGTAACGAATCTTTCTGTAGTACTGCCGACAAATGCGTGGCGGTAGGCTACGATAAAATTATCATTAAAATCTTTATAGTCAATCACTGTTAACTCACCACCTGACACTTCTTTTGCCCAAATCGTAGACCCGTTTTCTGGATCAACGCGATACATGATACCCGAGCCAGCGCCAAAATAATCGCCATCACGACCCATCAGGTAAATATCACCGTAATGGTCAATTACTAGCTCGTGTACGAAATCTAATTGAATATCTCCTTCAAATCTGCGTTGCCAGATGATTTGGCTAAAATCATTTTTATTAAACTTTATTAGACTCCCTTGAAAGGATACATAGACATTTTTATTATCATCAACAGAAATCTCTATTTCTTCTCTATTTTGAATTAACTTATAACCAATTTGCTGAGTCGAAATCGTATCTCCGGTAGCCTTGCTCATCAATGCGATGTGCGCAAAATCGTTCAGAAAATATCCCACTAGAAAAGTGGTGGAGTCATACTCGGTAATTTCAATTTCACGTTTATCAGAAACATAAAAAGGAGTTCTCCAAAGCACACTTCCATCAGAAGTATCCAATTTCCAAATGAAACTTTTGGTTTTTTCTCCAGCCTTTGGTCTTGCTGCACCATAAATATGTTTGTCATCAAAAACACTAAACTTTCGAAAATTGTTACCGAAGGAGGATTCTTGAAATACGTTAAACGTTGACCAAATCATTTGTCCATCCCGATCGATTTTTATAATTCCAGGAACGTGGTCTGTTACAGTGCATGCCAAAAGCACCCCATCTCTGACTTTGTTATGGTATGTGACGTTTTTTAAATAATTGTAGTCTCCGTCTTTAAAGAACGTTGTGTCGTAGAATTGAGCGCTTGCAGGTGTTGTGACATAACTAAGCGAGACCAGAAAAATTAATGTAATAATATTAGTATATCTCATGATCTAGTTTAGTGTTATGGTGGTTTTAACCTTGCAACCTTTCTTGTCCGTCACTTCTACATCGTAATCTCTTTTTTTGTTGACCAAAATCCGTTGACTGGTTTCACCAGTCGACCATGAGATTCGTTTATGAGGTATGGTTGTAATAAATAATTCAGTTTCGGTGTCACAGGGTCCTTTTAATTTATGAATTAATGGTGTGCTCAAATACGCATATTGAAGTTGTTTTGTGTTGTTTTTAAAAACAGCATCTACTTTACCATTGGGCTTAGATACTTGAAATTTGAAATCATATAAGGTGTTCTCACTATAAATAAATTTAGCAATATTGTATTTGATGGTTCCATTTGGT
This sequence comes from Bacteroidia bacterium, assembly GCA_047620825.1. Lineage (GTDB taxonomy): Bacteria > Bacteroidota > Bacteroidia > NS11-12g > UBA9320 > UBA987. The sequence goes on from JBLHOC010000019.1 coordinate 17,741, forward strand.
GGGAGTGTAGTTTTAATTATCAATGAATCTTGTAATTGGTCCCATAGCCAATATTTCAGAGTAAATGAATCAATGGAAAAACTGGAATGATTTTTTATCACTATTGATAAACTATCTGGTTTAGCGCAGCTTGTTGAATCAGGATTACTTATCCGAATCAATTCTAAATTTGCCAAGGTGCTTGAATCAATTTCAAACTCATCTGCTCCAATATCCGGGATTGTGTCTCGCAATTCTCCGTCTATGTCGTATTTAATACTGGCTATAGGGAACCCTTTCCTATTTATTTCTACTGTATTGTTTATATGTAAATTACTATCTGAAATGTAATTCGGTATTGTGAAAATACTATGTTGATCCTGCTGAAAACTATCAAGATAATCTAAATAGGATGATTGATTTTTTTCAAACTCAAAAGGTGTCTGGCTTTTAGAATAAAAACAATTATAATCTGATAGCACGTTTACTGTATCCATGGTGTAGAATGATCGATATAGAATCGATTTTTTAGAAGAGCCAAAAATGTTATTTAAGAGGCGAACTGACTTTAGTTCATTTGCAAACCTTACACCATTGGCATTGTCAGAATGCATGTTGAAGTTATTGTGTAAGACGTCGATATATTCACATCGATCCATTTCTAAACCAACGGAATACCCATTTCCAAACGCAGATGAAAAGTTGTTTTTAATTGTAATTTTCGTAGAATCTGACGCAACACAACCATTTAATTTGAACAGCACTGGGCCATTGCCGTCAAGCGCGATGATGTTACTTTCAATGGCAATATTGTCTTTACATGTGCGTAGGTAAATTCCTGCCTCATTTGAGGTGCGGTATCCACTGAAACGATTATTAGAAATTAATAGACTGTCCTGACTCTCAGCATAAATGCTTCGACCTGCTCGACCACCAAAATAGTTATATTGAATGCTATTATTCGAAGACACATTACTGGCATATGCAAAAAGACTTATTTGATGACCACCATTGATGAAAGTATTGTTGTTGAATACATTATTTTCGGAAAGCGTGTTCCCACTTAATACTCTTATCAGCGAATGATAAAAGTAAATATGTGCCTGGACTTGTCTACCATAAAGTAAACAGTGACTAATTTGGTTATTTGAGCTATTTTCTACCAATACGCCTTGGCTATACTTACTGCCAGTGGGTTTAATTTGAAGGTGGTTGAGTATTACGTAAGCACATTTATTTAACTTAACCACATAGTTTGCAATGGTATTTGTTGCACTATATTCAAAGCTGACCGTAGTTGAATCCTGCAACTCTGATTGAATTGTTATTGTGTTTTGTTTAGATGCTCCTGGTATTGAATTGATTTCTGTTTGTACTTTGTAGATACCAGTTTTTACATTTAATACAACGGGGCCACAAATTCCAGTGGCAGCAAGGTCATCAACTGCTTGTTGGAGTGTTAGGTAATCAGACGATGCCGTTCCCACAGTATACGAACCTTTTTTAGCTAGTATCGAAGTGATAAACAAGGTGTCATTTAAGGTTAGCTCATCTTGTTTGCCATTAGGTAAGCTTACCCAAATTTTTATGCTGGTCGGTGTTGAGGTGTTTATCTTTCCAAGAACAATGTCATAAACCCATTTATTTTGCGGCAAGCTTCCTTTCCACTGGTATGGACCTTTGACAGTGTCATTCACAGTGTAATATATTGAAGCAGTGGTTAGTGTATCCAATCCATAGTTCTTTAGATCTGTAACAATTACAAAATCTTCATTTGGACAAATAAACGAATTGTCAGAATCACTTCTTGGTAACCCAGCGTCGTTGCTCGGTACCGTGCTTTCAAACATACCCATGCTTGGTGTTGTAGTGCGTTTAGTGCCAAAATAATCTGTTGTAACAGTTGAAAGTTGCATGCCAGCATTTAATATGGAACTTTCATAGGGTATCAGCAATTTGTTGTTTAAAAACTTTGAATCGGCAGTAAGTGATTTTTTTTCAAGATTTAAACCAGACGTTATAGCTGTGATGGTCCCGTAATCCGTAGTATTATCCTTAACCAGTGTAGAACCGGTTGTATACAAATTGTTGTAGTCGGAAACATACAGACAATTGCTCGTATTTGTAACATAGTAGCATAATCCAGCTGTGCTGTTGTGAAATATGTTATTGTAGATTGTAATACTGTCACGATTAGTAGAAAAAAATCCGGCACTTGTGCTTTTTGATTTGGTGAGATAGATGGTGTTATGCGCCATTAAATATGGGGCATTATGGGATGAGTGAATGCCATACATCGCCGAACCACGGTCAGTACTTAGAAAAATACTGTTGTTAGATATAACTTTAAAATTCACTGCACCAGTTTCAAGATATGAAATGGTAATCCCTGAGGTTGCTTGATATAAATCAAGTTTATTGGCATTAATTATGAGTGAATCGCTGTGCTGATAAATATCAATTCCAATGTAAATATTATTACCTCGTGAGTCTATAATGTTTCCTGTTATTTTGGTGTTCTTGCCTATAAGAACCCGGATCGCATTGTAGAATTGGTCGTAAAATGTGTTGTCCTGAATCACCAAACCAGAGGTCTGGAAATTCTGAGCACTTGCACTACCCTGAAAATGTATCCCTCTATATCCGCCTAGTATTGTGTTGTTTATGAATTCAATGGTGTCATTTTCAAAAGACGTATTGTAATCTGAACCAATGAATACAGCATCATTTTCTTCAAAACTACCTTTGCTCGATCTCCATGAAAGAATGTCGTTGTTTTTAAAGGACAAGTGGTCACTGTTGTTTGTAATGTAAATTACCCTGTTGAATACTTTAAAAGAGCTGCCATTTGACAGGGCTTGAAGTGTTAAATTTTGAAAAATTACATGGTCAGCACCATCAACAAACAGCGTGAAGTTTTTATCTGTATACTGACTTGTATGTTCATGTTTAATGACAACGTCTTTTGCTTTTCCAGTTTGAGATTGAAATGTTATGGTAGATGTCTTTGAGCTTCCTTTTATTGAAGGAATCTTAAGCTGCTCGGTATAAACTCCAGTACGGATATTAAAGATGACTGAGGCAGAAATGCCATTAGATTTTAAATCATCAATAGCACTTTGTATTTTGGTGTAGTCAGGAGAGGAACCGCCTATTGTATATGAACCAGCTAGTGGTGCTGCATAGGTAATGTTAGGTGAGATGAAAAACAGGCACAGTATGACTGCTTTTACTAAAGAATATAATAATTTTAAAGTTCTAGTCATGTTTGGTAAATCACAGTTTCGAAGATAATAAAATTGTCGTTTGAAGGTTTATTCGTATTCCTTATTTTTTGAATCACAAATTAACATCTATGAAAAAGCTTTTAACACTCGTATTTATTCTACCTTTATTCACCATCGGTTGTGGTAGCGACGACACACCAGAACCTTCCACAAGTAATACGTTGAATAAGGAATTGTTATATGAGAAACAGTGATCAAATGAGGCTAAAACCATCGTACATATATTACACCCTGATGGCAAGTATGGTGTGAATGATAGCTGGGAATGGGTAAATAATTCAGATACAATGAAAATTCACAACAGCGGAACCAATAGAACATTCACTTGGGTCTTCAACAAAGGAAATACGGCAACTAAAATGGAAGCCAAGTTGTCAACAAGTCCGAGCTTCGGTGAATTTCGCACGATCTGGTAACAAATAATTAAACCAACTACTATTCAACAGACTCTTCGGTTCTCATACCTTCGAACTTCTGAACGCCTTAGAAAAATCGAGATTGTGAATCGAGCGAAGGACTACCAAAAATGGGCCTTTTCCTAATTTCGGTCAACCTATATCAGGGACGTGCATGTTGAATTAAGCATGATTTAATACGACCTTTGAGGTTTTCTGTAGAAATCAAGAAAGGCTTTTGTGTGCGGGCTTGCGCTAAGCAGGCAGGAAAGCGAAGCGGCTTTGAATGCGGGGAGAAAAAGCCTTTTGTAGAATTCAAAGAAAAATTCAGAAGTCTTGATTTTTTTGTTTCGTTTTTTCATCAAGGAAAAAATGAAAACCGGGTTGTAGGGCTGGTAAGCCCTAATCAAAGTGAATACCAGTAAACCCTAATGTACGAAACGGTTGAAACCTCGAACCTCTGAAAAGCATTGAATTAAGATTCTAGTAAAAACCGATTGAAAATTATTAAGTTTTAATTTTCAATTGCCAAAGTGTATTTTGCCGCATGCGAATTTTATTGGCGTTTGTATGTTTTATTCCTGTCCAGACTTTGGCCTTTGCAGGTGAAGTCTCTGGCACCATAACGCCAGCTTGGACAAGCATCATCCCGCCTATCGTTGCCATTGGATTGGCATTAATACTGAGAGAAGTATTACTGAGTTTAACCATTGGTATTTTTTCTGGATTACTCCTCATGGGGTGGAATTCAACCAAATCAGTTGGTGAGGCATTTTTAGAGGTGCCATTAGCCATCCAACATGCGTTGGTAAACAAAGACCACATCAGCGTTATCCTGTTCACACTAATGATAGGGGCTATGGTTGCGATCATATCTAAGAATGGTGGAATGATGGCTTTGGTAAAGCAAATCTCAAAAAAAGCAACAACCGCTAGATCTGGACAACTGGCTACATGGTTACTCGGTATATCTATTTTCTTTGATGACTATGCCAATACATTAGTAGTCGGGAATACCATGAGGCCTTTAACAGACAAATTGAAGATTAGTCGCGAGAAACTCGCTTATATCGTAGACTCAACTGCGGCACCAGTGGCGGCAATTGCTTTTATAACAACATGGATAGGTGCGGAGTTGGGCTATATCTCTGATGGAATTAAGAAGATTGACAACGGCACTGAAATTTTCGGTAGTGCTTATGCGGTTTTCTTCCAATCGCTTCAATACATGTTTTACCCAATATTAACCTTGATTTTTATCTTCCTAATTATCTGGAAAAAGAAGGATTTTGGTCCGATGTTTAAGGCTGAAAGGGCCGCAAGGAGCAAGGATGTTACTGCCAAGTCAGAAGCAAAAGTGGGTGAAAAAGACGAAGTGGAAGACCGTAAAGAATCTGTTTTAAGCGCCATATTGCCTATTGCTGTTATGATTGTTACTGCAACTATCGGCCTCGTGTATACTGGTCTTGTTGGAGATGGTGAAGCGTATGTCTGGAATCCCAGTAATTCGTTAGCCACAAACTTGGCTGAAATTATTGGCCGTGCAGACAGTTACCTTTCTCTGATTTGGGGAGCGTTTAGTGGCCTATTTATGGCCATCTTGATTACTATTTCTGCAGGCATTTTAAGTGTAAGAAAAACAATGCAGGTAGCAGAAGCAGGGGTGAAATCCATGATGCCGGCGATATTGATACTGTCATTGGCTTGGACGCTTGGTGCGATTACTGAATCTTTAGGAACAGCTGATTATTTGGCTCAATTGGCTCAGGGTAATTTAATGCCACAGTTTATACCCACTATCGTATTTATACTTGCCGCGGGCATTGCGTTTTCCACTGGTACAAGCTGGGGGACGATGTCAATATTATATCCTGTAGTGTTAGTGACCACCTGGAACATTTGTGCAACAGAGTCACTTGCTGTAGAAGCATCCTTAGGAATTTTCGCGAATGTTGTTTCGGCAGTGTTGGCTGGATCGGTATTGGGAGACCATTGCTCACCAATCTCTGATACGACCATACTGAGCTCATTATCATCAGACTGTGACCACATTAAACACGTTAAAACACAAATGCCTTATGCTTTGACAGTTGGTGTTGTGTCTATAGGACTAGGAACAATACCCGCTGGATTTGGCGTTCCTTTTTACATTACCTTCCCAATTGCCATTGCAGCGCTCTATTTTATAGTCTCATATTTTGGTAAAATGGTTGAAAATGAGACCGTAACCACATAATATAGGGGTAGTATTGCGTGTTATTATAGGGATAGAGTGGGTTCGAATCAAAAGATAGTTCAGAATAAGATAAAACAGCGCATCAAATTGAGCGCCTATATTCTGGTACCATTTATCCTAATAGGTGGTTTGTCAATTGCCTACCAATTAACTTCAGGTGGTTTTCAAGATTTTGATTTTTCCATTGGAAAACTGTGGTCTTGGGCAACCAACGAAACAGAAGCAAAAACGACTGATGTTGCAGAATTCGATCACATCATTGTACCAAGAGTCAATCAAAATGTAGTTACGCCAGATGTTTCTACCAGAGACATTGAAACGGTACAAATAACGCCTGTCAACGGTCAAGTGCGTATTCATAAACCATCCAATGCACTGGCTCGATTTATGGAAAATCGTGAACCGTTTAAAGCAGTTCAGGTAGAAATGATTGAACCTGAATTGACTTTTAATTATTTGAAATCAGGACGTGTCATAGACATGCAACAGAAGGAGTTTTTAATTCCTCATGATATCAAAACACGTAGATCTAGAATTGCAGTTGGAGGTTCATTTTCTCCAGGTATTTCATATCGAAAACTATCGTACAACAATATCAATGCTGTAGCGCGTATCGAAGATAAAACGGCATATACTTTTGGTCAAAGTAAAGAGTACCGAAACAATAATGACCAAGCCATAATGAATTTCTATTCGGGTTTTGACGTTTATGCACACATCAACGAAAAATGGAGTGTTCAAGCTGGATTTTACTACTCATCTCATGGGGAGAAGTTAACAGTTATTAAGAAAAACGATCCAAATGAAATCAATTCATATCCTTCAAACGGTAGTGCGTTTTTAACAAAACAAAGTGTGTTTGAGTCACCAGAAATGGTAGATTATGCTGCGAATGAAGAAGTGCCATTTTCGAATTATTATGGCTTGATGGAGATTCCTATTTTAGCCAGTTATCAATGTGTCGACTTATCTGACATGTTACATATAAGTGTTCAAGTTGGAGGATCATATGCGTATTTAGACCATGCGGATGTGTTAATGTACAATTACGAAACCAATAAATATTTTTGGATTCCGAGCTCAAAATTCGAGTTGTTGAATCAACATTTCATAAGTGGTATTGCAGGTGTTGAAATCTCTCAATACATCAGCCACGAGATTGAAGTATTTGCCAATCCACAGTTCAAGTACTCTTTTACCCCAACCTTTAAGAAGGCGTACGAAATCAAACAAAACCAATGGGCTGCTGGCTTGCGCATGGGTATGAAGGTGCACTTGTAGTAGGTGAATTTTTTAACAACATTCATTTGGTGAATTCTTAAAGTAATTGTGAAGTGGCTAGAGTACTTTTTTGATATTAAAGTATTTTAGTAAATGTTAACCAAGTCCGCGATCCAATAATTCTAGCTTTATTAATGGTAAGTTTAAGTCCAACATGTAGTGGATTCGACTTTAAATTACCTTAAAACAAAAACCAGTAAACTCAATTTCGTTTCGAGCTATTTCCGCTTTAGGATAGATACCAATGTTTAAGGCCCCAGAAGGAGTCCTCAAGTCATTTGACTATTCAGTGTTCTTAGGGACGACGTTAGAAAGAAGATTATCTAATTAATGTTTCAGATAGTTATGTGACTTTTTTGGCACTAAAAGGATTATTTAGCTCAACGTATATCATTTCGTACCTGTTGTTTTAAATTAGTAACTCTAATGGTTGTGACCTGCATGTGGGTCTACCTTAGGCATTGGGTCAACTTTTGCTGGTGTCGTAACAGGCTGACCAGTTACATTCACCATAATAATTAAATTTATCTCTCCAGCATTGGAGAAGATATTGACGCCCTTTGCATACTCACCGTTTTTTTCTTTGGTGTCAAATGTTACGGTGATTTGTCCTGTGCTGCCAGGTGCAACAGCCCCTTTTGGCCAATCTGTAGCCGTGCAACTACATGTGGTTTTGACTTCCTTAATATAAAAGTTCCCATTACCGACATTTGTAAATTCAAAGACATGTACAGCTTTTTCGCCGGGTTTGAAAGTCCCCATGTGGTATTGCATGGTGTCTTTAAATTCTATAACTGGAGTACCTTGAGCGTTGGTTGTCGCAAATCCGATTACACTGATAATTGCGAGGAGAATTAATTTTTTCATATTTTACAAAGTTAGTATCAACTATGATACCACAATTATTAGACTCGTATTCAATCCCCAACGTTGCACGATAGTTTAGCCCGCCAATGGAATACCGTCAGATAATGAAGCAAAATCTAGGCATTTTTCTATATTCGTGCCCGAATTAAAGTACAATGACAGATATAGAAATTGCACAAGGCGTTGAGATGCAGCACATCAATGAAATTGCTGCCAAATTAGGTGTTGATGCTAACGACATCGAACAATACGGAAAGTACAAGGCTAAGTTGCCTTTACACCTTATTGATAAAGACAAAATTGCGAAAAGTAAACTCATTTTGGTTACTGCAATAACGCCAACACCAGCAGGTGAAGGTAAAACTACAGTATCTATTGGGTTGAATGAAGGGCTTAATAAAATTGGAAAAAAAAGTGTCGTGGTTTTAAGAGAGCCATCTCTTGGACCAGTATTCGGAATTAAAGGTGGTGCCGCTGGTGGCGGTCACTCTCAAGTTGTTCCAATGGAAGATATTAATCTTCACTTTACAGGCGATTTTTCTGCGATTGAAAAAGCAAATAACTTCTTAGCAGCAGTTATAGATAACAACATTCAAAGCAAAACAAGAAGTTTAGGTATCGATCCACGAACCATTATTTGGAAACGTGTGATTGATATGAATGATAGAGCGTTACGTGATATTGTTATCGGTCTTGGAGGTACAGGTAATGGTATTCCTAGGCAAGATGGTTTCAACATCACTGCAGCTTCTGAGGTAATGGCCATTCTTTGTATGGCAAATAATCTTGATGATTTAAAAGAGAAGCTTGGTAATATTTTCTGTGCTTATACCATGGATCGTAAACCTATTTACGCAAGAGACTTGAATGCTGAAAATGCAATGGCAATCTTGTTGAAAGATGCGATAAAGCCAAACTTGGTTCAGACATTGGAGAAAAATCCAGCCATTATACACGGTGGTCCGTTTGCAAACATTGCACAAGGAACCAATACAATTATTGCTACCCAAATGGGTATGTCGCTAGGAGACTATGTAGTTACAGAAGCTGGTTTTGGAGCAGATTTAGGAGCAGAGAAATTCTTAAATATCAAATGTGGTTATGGAAACTTAAGACCAGAAGGGCTTGTTTTAGTAGCAACAATCAGAGCGTTACGTCACCATGGTGGTGCAACACCAGATCAATACAACGATGCAAACTTAGATCGTGTTAAGGCTGGTTTTGTTAATTTAGAAAAACACATCGAAAACAGTAAGAAATTTGGATTAAATCCAGTTGTTGCTGTCAATAACTTCTATACAGATTCACAGGAAGAAATCGATTGGTTAATAGAGAAATGTGCGAGCATAGGTGTTCAAGCGGTATTGAGTAAAGGTTGGGCTGAAGGCGGCAACGGTACACAAGATTTAGCGAACGCTGTTGTAAAGGAAATTGAATCAGGTAAAAACAATTTCAAACCTTTGTATGACTGGAACGCTCCAGTTAAAGAGAAAATCGAAACGATTGCAAAAGAAATATACGGCGCTGATGGTGTTGATTATGCCGCAGCTGCTGAACGAGGGCTTAGAACCATCAACAAACTTGGCTTAAATCATTTGCCAATTTGCATGGCTAAAACGCAAAAATCGTTCTCCGACAATGATAAAAAAGTTGGACGACCAACTGGGTTTAGAGTAACTGTTAGAGAATTCGAAATCGCAGCAGGCGCTGGGTTCTTGATTCCAATTCTAGGCAATATGATGAGAATGCCAGGACTTCCTGCTGTTCCAGCATCTGAAGGCATGAGTATCGACAGCGATGGTAAAATCAGTGGTCTGTCTTAAAT
>JBLHOC010000020.1:0-26441 GCA_047620825.1 Bacteroidia bacterium
GTGGGTGCTGGCTACAACTGTCTGTTCCGTTCACAAAAGAGACCGTGTTAGGTGTAAATTGCCAAAACCAATTGGTTGGTAAATTCTCTGATGTGTCTGTGAAAGTAACGGATTGTCCTTGGCACGTTTTGTCGGTTTGAATGGTGAACCCTGCAATTGGTGTTATCTGGTCTTCATCATACAATGGCGAACGCCAATTACCACGTCCGTAAGTGGCACATATCACATGACTTTGACTTCTGCCAGTTGGACTATAATAAATCTCAATATCACGAACTCGTGTGTTAATAGGCATGTTGTCGTTGTACCAAACCCAACTACTCATTGTGGTATCCTTATAGAATACGCCCATATAAGTGCCAGCGTACATGCCTTGATATTTGCTACTTGAGTCAAATACAACCGACAAGATTGGGATGCTTGGAAGTCCGGTTGAAATATTTGACCAGCTAGACCCACCATTGTCAGATTGATATATTTTGTTGGATTGACAAATCCATAAACGGTTTTGAAATCTTGGATGTGTTTCTATCCATAACACACTAGAGTTATTGGGTAGACTGGATGTTAAGTCTGTCCAAGTCGGTGTTCCAGCGTTTACGTCTGTAGATTTGAAAAACTTGTTTCCACTTCGTGAGACATACAATATGTCGGAGTTCCCAGATGCATTTTCTACATATTTAATCGCGGCCGTATTAGATCCGGCAACATTGTTAGAAATCTTTGTCCAGGAAACGCTGCTTACTGATGCAGCCTGAATATTTGTCGAGCGCCAAATATTTTTATAACCAACAAACATGGTTGATGGCGTGCCTTCTCTTAACACATAAGGCGTTACCCATCCACCAGCTTCGGTTATACCATTCTTTCCATTTTTTGCTATTGTTCCTTGGCTTCGGCCGTTTTTTACACGTCTGATATCACCATAATATAAGGCACTGTATGCATAGTTTTCATCAGTTGGGTCGATCACACAATCCATACCATCACCACCGATTACGGTGTACCATTTGCTTTTTTCGTACCATCCTGTACCGTTGTCTTGGTAGCCATTGATGACGTAATTTTTTTGTGTTGCACTCTGACCTAAGCGATAGATTTGGGAAATACCCATACCCTCACTTATATCAGTCCACTTTTTCCCAAGGTCCTTTGTGTAGTAAACACCGCCATCATTCCCAGTAAACAAAGTGTTTGTGTTGGGTTGATATTCCAGGACGTGATTATCCGCATGTACATCAGGAGCCCCACCACTTCCAACCCAATGGGCATTTATCTTCCAAGTGGTTCCACTATCTGTGCTTTGAAATATGTTTACACCTGCAACTTGTATGATATGTTTGTTTGTTGGATGGGCTGCAATATCTAAATCATACCAAGCTTGGCCACTAGTGCCAGTACCTAGATGAGAGTAATCCATAATGTTTGGGGAGTTACTCATTTGAGTGAAAGAAGCGCCCCTGTTGGTAGAAAGATATAAGCCTTGAAAAGTTCTTGAGTTTGTAATGACTGCGTAAACGAAGTTGGAATCATCTGGTGTTACAGCCACAGCGATACGTGACTTTCCTGATGGTAAACCAGTCGTTAATTGGCTAAAGTTTTGACCATTATCTGTGCTTTTGTATAGTCTGGCTGTGGTACGACAAGCATACATGATGGATGAATTCACAGCATCGAATACCAAATCCTTGAAATTACCAGATATTGATCTTGTCCAAGTACCACCACCATTGGTCGTTCTATATATACCCGTATTTGTTCCTGCAACTAGTATTTGCGTATTGACTGGGTCAATTAGTAATCTCCCTACGACGGCGTTCCCCATCCCAGACGTAGATTGAATCCATGTTTGTCCACCATCTGTGCTCTTGAAAACACCCCGGCCATACGAATCACTCGCATCACGATCGCCAGTGCCTAAGTAAATTGTGTCTGGATACATTGGGTCGATCGCAATGGCAGATACACCAAGTGTGGCTAATGAGTCTGTATTGGTAGACCATGTTTGGCCACCATCTTTACTGATCCATACACCGCCGGCTGGTGCACCAGCATATATGATATTTGAATCTGTTGGGTGAAAAGCAAGTCCATTTATTCGTCCAATACCATTGGGTTGTCCCGTTCTGTTTCCAGGTAAATAATCTGGCCCAAGTTCTTTCCAATCTCCTGTAGTTTGGCATGTAGCTGAACCGTTGCCAATGGTGCCGCCTATTCCAATTCCGCCTGAACCCCAACCTGGAGATCTGGTTTTTAAATATCGTTCAACTTCAGTCTCAAATTTTCCTGGTGTTGGTATGTTGCCTTTTGAATCAATTAACTGGGACATGTTGTACTCCCAACGTTTGAATGGTTTATAACCACAACCTTTTTCTATTGTTCTACTTTGCCAATACAATTCAAATGCACGTTGCGTTTGATAAAAGTTGACGGTAGGGTCGGCCATCATATCTATCCAATATGGATTGTCGATGGTATCCTGAGTAGATTGAGAATACGTAAACGGAAGGTATAGAATGGTAATAAGGAAAATGCCAAGAATACGTTTCATTCGAATAAAGGTAGATTAGAATTAACGAAGATATGAAACTAGGGCTTTAAAACCTAGCTGGCAGTACGCTATGACACGGCTCTTACCTTTTTAGATGTTGTTTTTTGGAATAAAATGGACAAGGCAAAAACCAAAACTGCGGCAATTAAGTTGTACCATAAATATCCAACGGAGATATTATAATGAATCAAGGTGCTAATTTGTTCGTCAAAGAAAAACAAAGTCAGGACAACGATTTCGGAGATTATAGCAGCAAAGAATACAGCATTGCCTTGAATTTTTTTAGCGTAGAATCCAACAAGAAAAACGCCGAGAACGGTTCCATAAAACAGAGAGCCCAAGATGTTTACCGCTTCAACCAGGCTATCAAGAAATTGAGCCATTAGAGCAAAAGCGATTGCGAACATGCCCCAACCCGCTGTCATTAATTTACTCACAATCAAAATGTTTTTCTGTTTTGATTGAGGTGTTAAGTTTTTGTAGAAATCAACAACTGTCGTTGTTGCCAATGCGTTTAACTCTGCAGAAGTCGAAGACATGGCTGCTGAAAATATGACGGCCATGAGTAATCCAACCAATCCAATTGGAAGGTAGGTCAAGACAAATGTGATAAACACAAAATCGCTTTCTTTTTCAACAGGGGCATTGTATCCAGATTCATGAATAACAGCACTTAGTTCATTATCAATCTTAGTCTGACGCTGCGCGAATTGTTCTTTCTTTTCATCATACGCATTAAAGTCTGTGAGCATGAGATTCTTTTGGGATTCAAACAACGCTGTTTTCTCTGATGTGAGTTGCTCAAAATCGTCACTATACTCGGAGTTTTGAACGTATTCAACGGCGAGTTGGTCAAAGTGCGCAGGGGGCTGATTAATCTGATAAAACACAAATACGAGTACCCCGAGCAGAAGAATGAAAAACTGCATTGGAATTTTAAGAATGGCATTGAAGTACAGACCTGTTCTAATTTCTTTAATCGATTTTCCTGAAATATACCGCTGTACCTGACTTTGATCCGTGCCAAAATAAGACAGCATGAGAAATGTCCCAGCTATAAGTCCAGACCAAATGTTATATTTCTCATGGATGTCGAAATTCCAATCAATCGCTTGTAGTCGATTACCAACAGAGGCAACTTTGATGATTTCATCTGTGCTTAGGCACTGGTTAAGTGCTTGGTAGAGGAAAGCAAAAGCAATGAATAGGCCAATAAATATGACTGCCATTTGCTGTTTGTGCGTTTGCGTAACCGCATTGGTGCCACCAGAAACAGTATAAAGAATAACCAACAGGCCGATGGTTAAAATGTTAAGGTGCAATGGTAATCCGAGAATCTGGCTCAGAATGATGGACGGTGCATAGATCGTTATACCTGCAGCCAACCCTCTTTGAACGAGAAATAAAGATGCCGTGAGTAAACGCGTTTTACCGTCAAATCGCTTTTCAAGGAATTCATAGGCCGTGTAAATCTTAAGCTTGTGATAAAGCGGAACGAATGCGGTAGCAATAATGACCATGGCTATAGGCAATCCAAAGTAGAATTGTACAAAGCCCAATCCGCTTTGATATCCCAGTCCAGGTGTAGAAAGGAAAGTAATGGCACTGGCTTGAGTCGCCATAATAGAAAGTCCGATGGCCCACCAAGGTGTGTTTTTGTCAGAAGCCAAATAACCTTCTTCGCTTTTAATACCCCTTGTTTTATAAATTCCATAAACGGTGATAAAAATCAACGTTCCGAAAAGAACAAGCCAATCAACTAAATGCATGTCTAATTGCTTCTGTTTAGGAAGTCGTCTGCAGTTTGTAACACTTTACCGAAAGTGTAATCTTGTACAATTAAGACTTGGTCAATTTTATTGTACAACCCGTAATACCGCGAAGGGTCTGTCACCATCGCATTTCCGTCTTTATCATACAAACCATGCATCTTCTCCCCAGGTTTTTTGTAATAAAACTTGAGCTCGTCGATGCCCCGATTTTTACTTTCAACACGTATGCTGCAAAATGGTTCTTGAAGGTTGAGTGATTCTTTTAATGAGTCGCTAGTCGTATAAACAAAGGTCTCATAATTCAATTTTTCAAATAAGGTTAAATAGGATTTTATAGCGCCTGTATTCTTATTGTCTTCAGAAATGCTTGCTGAGGTCATCGCAAATTTGTCGTCCGGTAAGTGCTTGATGGTGAAGTTTTTGGATGAGTCGGGATAGGTGACTTCAACCGAAGTAATGTCTTGTTTTGAACTGCCAAAAACAGTTGGGCTAACCCACTCGTCTTCATCCAATTCAAATCGAGAATTTACGAAACCATTAAAACCTGGAATTTGCATGATCATAGGTTTGTGGTCTCCCATAAACTTAAAATAAGTACCCAATTGGCTTGGCGTGGTGTTGCCAACAATGTAGACTTTATCAGGCTCAGGATTATTCTTTCTGTACACTTCCACTTTTGTTCCATTGATACTCATGTACTTCAGTATGTTTTCAACTGCCGCGTTGGCCGCCGGGCCCTGTACTTCTACTTTGGCCATGGTTTCGTTCAGCAGAAAATCTACCTTTTTTTGCCATGCAGGGTATTTGTCGTTTATGGTCCATGTTGCATCTTCCTGCTTGCGTAGATAAATCTGCTTATCTCCAGCTTGGTTTGTCATAAAAATCATAGTGATTTCTTCAGGATGCTCAACGGCAAAATTTTGAAAATCAGCAGGTAAATCATGTTGATTGGTCTTAGACTTAAGAAAGTATAAACCGATAACCAATGCTGCCAGAGCAATGAATATAAAGGCGTAACGTCTAGATTGCATAGTGAAATTTTACTTGGACAAATGTAATGGGTTATCCTGAAAGGTCATCTCACTTTTGACCAACGGAAAATGGAAGTCAGCAGCCACAGGGATATCAGTAAGGGAAGCAGATAAAATACGCTACATCAAACCTTCATCAGCAAAGCTGAGATAATGGGCAGACGTAACGATCAGGTGATCCAACACTTGAATCTCTAACAACTTACCGCCTGATTTAATTTTCTCGGTCAAGGATAAATCTGCCTTACTGGGTTTCAAGTTGCCGCTTGGATGGTTATGACACAACAAAATTGCTGAAGCTTTTGCCTCAAGCGCTGATTTGAAAACCAATTTGGGATCTACAACGGTCTGAGAGAATCCACCTTTGCTAATACAAGTGCTGGATGTTATGTGATTGGCGCGGTTGAGAAAAATGACCCAAAATTCTTCATGAATTAGATCCGCGATTTTGTGTCCGATGTAATGGTATGCGTCTTTGCTTGAGGTAATTGTTTTAGTCACAGCTATAGATTGTGACGTCCTTCTTCCACCCAACTCAATGGCGCTAATAAGGGTAATGGCTTTTGCGATACCAATTCCATCCACCTTGCATAATTCCGGAATAGATAGGCCAGCTAACTTGTTTAAATCATTGTCCGCCTTGATGAGTACTTCACGACCAACATCGACAGCTGATTTGTTTTTGGTTCCGGTTCCAATGAGAATACCTAATAATTCTGAATTGCTTAGGTTTTGTTTACCGTGTAATTGTAGCTTTTCACGTGGACGTTCGTCCACAGCTCGATCTTTAATGGATATGTAGTTTGACATAGCACAAAACAAAAAGGCTTTTGACACAATGCCAAAAGCCTTCTAAGATTTTATGTATAGCTATATGGTTATAGCGCGCTAACGTGTTTCGTTAGACTACTTTTTAAATTTGATACTTTGTTTTTATGAATAACGTTGTTCTTCGCTAATTTGTCCATCATCGAAAACGTTTCTTTCAATAAACCTTCAGCTTCTTTTTTATCCGTAGAAGCTCTAAGTCTTTTTATCCAAGTACGCGCAGTTTTGTGCTGGTACTTGTTACGTTCATTCTTCGCGTCGTTGCTTCTTATTCTTTTTAATGTGCTCTTATGGTTTGCCATTGCAATTTTTTAAGGATTGCAAAGGTATTATTAAAAACGAAAAATGGAATAAGTTTTTCAACTAGTTTTTTCGTCTTCATGTGAAGCCTTTTTCGGAACGATTTCTTGAGCTCCTTCCACACGTCGGACTATGCTGCTGGCTAGTACAGTTGTTTTAATATAACATCCCGCACCTACAGTAACATCGTTGCCAATATTGGCGCCTGGTACAATGCTGCAGTTTGCACCAATCCAAACCCGATCTCCAATCGTTACGCCTTTAAGCGCACTTGTTTTTGTGTGATCACTTTTTGAGTGATTGGTTGTCGCAATAATGGTGTTAGGGCCAATGATTACATTTTTGCCAATCTTTAACCCTCCTGACGCATTGATGTAACATCCCATGCTTCCTCCAGGGTAGGACGATTTACTCTTTTCAATCAACTTCCAATTGATGATTTGACTTCGAAAATCAACAGGCCAAGGCACACTGCCATTAATTCTTAATATTTTTTGAAAAAAGAAATAGCGTTTGAACAGTTGGAAATAGTATACATCGTTTGGATATAGATTCTGAAATTGAGGGTACGCCAAACGCATGATTGATTTAAACACCAATCCATCCATCTTAATCAATATGTATTTTAACAGTTTCTTCAAAACAGCCAATATCGTATTGCAAATCCGATTAACAGACTTACTGCAATAATAAAGATGCCTGCCAGTATTTTATACAATGGGAGGCTACCAATTAATTTAAAACAAGCAATCATCATGGCAAGTCGTACGATAATGCCGACCGCAGAAAAGGCGATTAAGCCCAGCATGATGTTATCCGTAAAGTGTAATGTGAGAAACAAAGCGAGTGCTGTGAGTACTGTAAACAGTCCGGTAAATACGAATTGTAGTTTAAGCTTGTTATAAACCTCAAACGCCACTGCAAATGGACTAGAGAGGTACATTGTGAAAGCAAACAGGACCATAATCTGAGCCATTACGCCAGCAGTTCCCCAATTCGCTCCAAGAATCCAAGGGGTGATCGCATCTCCCCAAACGACCATAGCCACTACTGGAATTATGGCAAGGAAAAAAAGGAAGTATAAAATGTTATAGCTTAACTGAATGGCTTGGTTTCGTTCATGTTTTATGCGTGCTAAACGTTCAAAAAAGACCTGACTAATGGCGTAACTCACTTGAGTAAGCGGCAAGTAGGTCAACTTCATAGCGTTGCCATAAAATCCATTTGTTTCTCGATCAAAGAATAGAATAATCAAGAAAACAGGAATGTGCGTGCCGAGTACATTGATCAAACTACCGGGCATAGCCCAATTTCGAAACGACTTGTACTTTGTCCACTGCTGTTTGAGTAAGCTTGGATTGAATGTTAAATTATTGAATATTGCTTTCGGTATAAATAAGATAACACTGATTACCTGACCTAAGGTATGTCCAAGAATTAAACCATTGGGCCCTCGGAACTTCAGTGTACCATGTAATACTTTATACCCAGCACTACCAGTAAACGTGGCAATTTTATTGAAACTGAGTTTGTTATATTTTTTTTCTCGATTCCACCATACCATCAGGATGTCGACCATAGACGTTAAAAAAATGGTAATCGGTATCAAGAAGATCCAAAGAGGAATCACCTGAAATCCCATCGAAGTACTGATTTGGTGTCTGAAAATCCATAGGGTTATACTTGAAATTACTAAAAAGAACAAATTGATAAAACTGGATAGTTTGACCAAGGTTTTGGCTTTTTCACGATCGTCTTCCACCATAATGGCCTGATCGTATTTCAAAGTAAAGAATGACGCACCGACTGCCATAAGTGCCATAAATGTAGTGATGTCTCCATGCTCTTCAATGGTGTAAATCCGGCTTAAAATCGGAATGACCACAATCAGCATGATTATTTGTGTAATCGTTGAACTGCCAAATAATTTGCTGGCATTCTTTAAGAAATCACTTTGTAAAAACGAACGTATCGACACCTAAGGCGAAGTTCGTATTTCTTTTAGATTTAAAAAATTGGTTTAAACGTACTTACATCGTTTATTTGAAAATATTGACTGATACAACCACCATAAGGATTATACTAATAGACGACCACCAGATTGTGCTAGATGGGCTTACATCACTCTTAAGTCAAGAACCCAGCTTTGAGCTTTTGGGGGGCTTTGTCAATGCTGAAACAGCATTTGAATTGTTAGATAAGCAAACTGTTGATGTGGTGATTACCGATCTGGATATGCCAGGAATTCAAGGTGAACAAGTCGTTCGGTTTTGCAAATCGAAATTTCCGCTGACCAAGGTGATGGTGTTGAGTATGCATGATGAACGCGCTATTATAAAACATTTAATTGATGTTGGGGCAGACGGGTATTTGTTAAAAATGGCAGGTAAGGAAGAAATTATTGCAAGTATTAAATTGGTGCATAGCGGTGTGAAACATTTTAGTGATGATGTTGTGCAATCCTTAATTCAAAACAAGCAATCGTCTGATTCTATCAATCCAACCCTAAAATTACTGACGACCCGAGAAATTGAAATCGTAAAGTTGATTGCAAATGGTTTAAGCAGCAAGGAGATTGGTGAACAGTTGCATATTAGTCCTCGAACAGTTGAAACACATAGAGCCAACATCCTTAAAAAAATTGATAGTACCGGAGTGGCTGGCATTATCCGGTTCGCATTTGAGAATGGTCTAGTCGACTAAACAAATTAATACTCATTTCGTGAAAGCAAAAGGGAACTACCCTCACGGTACCTAGTTATACCTAGTATTTTACGAGTATCCACCTATTCTTTAAAAACACCTTGTTAAGGATATTTGTGATGTAACAACAATTATCATCATGAATGTATTAAAAATGACCTTAACGGTGGCACTCACTTCCTGTTTTACGTATGCGAGTAGTCAAGGGTTTAAGGAAAAAATGAAATCAAAAATCCCGGTAAAGGATAATTCAGAAATTTATAAATGTGGCTACGTCCATAAGTTAACATTGAAAGAAAAAGCGAATCCAATGAAAGCACTACAAAAGGGCTTAGCTGGAGGTGTTACGGATGGGAGTAACCCGGATTTAGGCAAAGCGGCAATTTCTGTGTTTTATCAAGCCCACTTACATCCTCAAAATATCATGCGTTACCCAACAAAAATTCCAGGTTGGGAAACCTGTGGTGATGCAGTCTTTGCAGGATTCACCAATCGAAGTGGATTGGGGTTGAGCTCTACGGACGGCACCTTTAAAATGGACGAACAAACCATCGCTTACGCTGGAGCGGGGACTTATTTTCAGGGATTTAAACCCGTTGAGAGAGGAGATAAAAAAATTACGATTACCAGCAGTAATGGGAATAAGGTGGAATTGGACATTGGGCCAGGAATGCCATTGGAAATCAAAACCATAGATGGCTAATCAAAAGGGGAAGATGTCATTATTGATGGCACAAAGGATATTGTCATCGAATTAGTAGGAGGTGACTCTGATCCAAACGCAAGGTTACATGTCCAATTAATCTACAAATTGGTTGGGACACCGATTATGTTCGACATCACAGTGACTCGAGCGAGTAATAAAATTTACATTCCCAAAGAAGCTTTCAAAAATTTCGAAGGATCTCCTTCACCTTTCATGAAAAACAATACCCTCATCGTGAATCGGGTTTCTGGAAAAGTGATTGATGGTACGGATGCCAGTGCTCTGAGAACCATTAGCGCTTATATGGATTGGTGGCCAATAAAAATGGGCGGAGATCTGTCCATAGGCAACATGATTACGAGGGGGGTTGACTCTACCAAGAACACCAATATCACAATTGACTTAAAAACTAAAGGCGAATATTTATTTACAGCAAGCAAAACTGGTCCATATATCTCTCCTCCTATAAAATTGATGAAAAATGTGGCAATTGCCTCATTTGTAGTTCGAGGAAATATGACATCAACTAAAACGACCACAGAAGGAGATTGGTTGGTTACACGAAAAAAGTGGTTTCCAGAATATTCAGACGCCACTTGGAACACGCTTACGGAGAAGTTGTATAAGCAGTTTAAAACGAAACTAGAAGCGGAGTTCCAAATGAATATCCTGCCACTTGAACAGGTCGTTAACGCAGAAGCTTGTATGTATGCAAAACCAATTGCAGACCAATCGACGAAAAATTTTGTAGAAGTAGGAGCGGGGGGAACCAAGCGCATTTTAACGACTTCGACCTCAGATGTCTTTAAAGATTTAAGCATCACGTTTCCAGGAGATTTTGTAAGCGAGCGATTGGTAAATGAATTGGGTGTTGATGCGGTGTTAGCCGTAACAATTGACCTTAACTTCAATTACGAAACAGAGGGTTTGGATCCAGTGATAAGTATTGAAGCGTTTGCGCCAAATGTGAGTTACAAAACAGCAGCAAAGTATTTTTCAATGAAAGCAAATACCAAATCAAAGTCACTTAGCTCAAGCAAAGCGATGTCTGGCACAACCGACGAAATCATTTACAACATGATAAAATCGGATGCCTTTGTTACCGGTTTTGTGGATGCATTGAAACAACTATCGATACAAGAAGACGCCTATCCAGTGTGCGAGAAGTTATGGAAAGCAAAGCTTTAAATAGACATATGAATATCAAGAAAAATTGTTGTTACATCCGGGTCTCTGAAATATTTGGGGCCTGGAATAACACAAACAAGTTAGGTCTGTTTGTAATCCTATTATTCTTGGGTCTGGCCTAGTCTGTAAGCGCTCAAGATTCACTAAATACAGTGACTTACGAAGATTGTAAAAAGGAATCTAAGACGCGATAAATGATCCCATATTTAACTTGTTTAACGTTAAAATGGTGTCTAAAGCTTAACCAAAAATTGCGCAACATTTCCACTGAGGCACTTACGGTGCAAGCCTTTTGCACGGTGTAATGTTGAAGTGTTATCCTTGATGCTTTGTTCTGGTTACCCGTAATAATATTTGAATGACATTTACCTTAAATGTTGTTATTTGTACACCTTTAACATGAAGAATACTTTAATCCGACTCCATTTCAGCATCATATTCTTATGTGCCATCGTTCAATCATTTGCAACTGTAAAAGATTCACTACTAATCACTCAACTAGGAACCAACTCACTCAATATTGTTTACAGTAATCCTGACTCTGCACGCGCCTTGATTAATCAAGCCTTAAGGTTGTCTATACAAAGTGAGCACCCTGGACTATTAGGTCTAACCTATAATTATTTAGGGATTTATCATGATGTAGTAGGAGACAACGATTCAGCATTTATTGGGTACCATCAGGCTGTTGGTTATGCGAACAAGCAACAATCTAAAATTACGCTGGCTGCTAGTTACAATAATATTGGCTTATTGCATTGGAATTTAAATCAGTTGTCGGACGCGTCCGAATACTTTTTTAAAGCAGCTGAAATCTATGAAGGTAATGGAATGAAAAGGGACTCGCCAACTCCTATAGTAATATTGCGCTCATTTTTGAAGACCAGAATAGGTCAGACGATGCATTGGATTATGCTAGGAGATCATTAGCGATAAGGCTTACGCTAAAAGACACCTTAAATATTGGTCGCTCGTATGCCAATATTGGTGTCTTTTTAAGTACTAAAGGACTATTGGATTCAGGTGTTTATTATGCGACCAAAGCCCTACCGTTTTTTAAGAAATAGAATAATACATACGGATTAGGCATGTGTTATCAAAACATTGCAACCGATTTTTATATGCTAAAGCAAACTGACAGTGCCTTGTTTTACGCAAATCAAGCCTTGAAGCTGAGGTTAAGTCTTGGCAACAAAAAATACATTGTAGCGACTTACGGACTATTAGGAAACATCCATAGAACCCGTAAGAGTTTGTATTGAGTGATCGTGCTTATCGAGAAGCGGGCTCAATTTATAAAAAATACAATGTTCAAGGAGAGCTTTGGAAAATCTATAATGGCCTTGCTGAAGTCAACGAACAGTTGAACCGACCTGATTCAGCGTTGCAATTTTTAAAAGCAAGGATTTTAATCACAGATACTCTTCACAGCGAAGAGGAAATTGCGAAGCTTTACGAAATTGAAGAGCAATACGAATCGGAAAGGACAAAAAGAGCCTTGGCCGTGTCTAACAGTGAACTGCCGGTAAAAAAACAACAGAGTCAGCAGTTACTTTTTATAGCAATTATTGCAGCGCTTCTTACCTTGACGACAATTCTGTTTTTTATGTTTAGGATCCGAAAGAATAAAGAAGCGAAGCAAAAGGAATTGCTACTTCAGAAGTTGGAAATATCGAGTGAATTGCATGATAACATCGGTTCGCAGCTGACCTACCTAAATATAAAGTTAGAGCAAGTGAAGATCCAAAACTAGGAACTGATTTAAAAGAGATTAAACAATTTGCTAAGACCACAATTACAGATTTACGAGGTGCAATATGGGGACTAAGTAAAGATATTTCGATTCGCGATTTTGAGATGAAAATAGCGATCGAAATCCAAAAGGCGCAACAAGATGATTTAGCTGTAGAATTAGATTTTAAATCTGATTTTACAGGAACGCTTCATTCCATCACCGCCGTTAACGCGTTGAGAATTGTACAAGAAGCGTTACAAAATGCGGTGAAACACTCGAAGGCGTCTAGTATTAAAATAAAAGCGGTTATTGGGGTTGATGAACTGACAATATCAATCACAGACAATGGCGAGGGTATGGTGAAAAAGGGAAATGGGTTCGGACTACCTTTTATGGAACAACGCGCAGAAAAAATGAACGCTAAACTTTCTATCAAATCATCAGATAATGGTACCGAAGTGTTATTGACGAAATAGGGCATATGACTTATAGTAATACATACAGGGACAGAACAACTTTGTAACATGATTAAAGTAGCACTCGCAGAGGATAATGTGTTTTTAGGTCAGAATATGATGGATCAGTTAAGTTCGTATCCACATATTCATTTTAAGTTTTGGGCGCAAAACGGAAAATCTTTGTTGGAGCAATTGTCCAAAGGAGAGCTTGTTGATCTCGTGATTATGGACATTGAAATGCCAGTGATGGATGGCATCAAAGCGACTGCTGAGGTAACGCAACAATTCCCTCAAATAAAAGTAATGATGTCAACCGTATTCGACGACGATGACAATTTGTTTAATGCAATAAAGGCAGGAGCAAATGGCTATTTGTTAAAGGATGAGCCCATTGAAAAGTGCTTCAGAGTATCTGAAGTAATGGACGGAGGCGCGCCAATGACGTCAAGTATTGCGATGCGAACACTAAAGTTGTTACGTGCAAACCCAACGGAGTTAGCACCTATTAAAGAGTTTAATCTGACAGGCCGTGAAACTGAAATATTGGAATAATTGTGCCAAGGATTAAGCTATAATCAAATAGCAGAAAATCTAATCATCAGCCCTAAAACTGTTCGAAAGCATATAGAAAATGTATACTTCAAACTTAACGTGCATAGCAAGTTAGAAGCGTTAAAGGTCGCTCAAAAAAATCGATTGATTTAGAGTAAATGCGACATCTGTCGTATTTTAATCGAATCAATAAAATTGGTACTTCAATCTGAGACCAACCAATATCAAAGTAGATTGATGAATTTATAGGTTAGACACAAACCAAAGGATGAAACGGTTCGGGTGGATATTCCACTCGTATTGTGTCGGTTTTGTGAACTTTACCACCTTTAAGAACAACGGACATGACACCTGTTTTTCGAAAGATGTTGCCCTCATTGTCTTTAGAGATAACAGCCTTTAACAATCCTTGTCGGATGCCATTAAGTTGTTTACAAGGTTCTCGCAAACCCGTAACTTTTAGTTGAGCAGATTCGCCTAAATGCAAAATAGTGTTTGTGGGGAGGTTTAATAATTCTATTCCTTCAGTCGTAATATTTTCACCAATTAGGCCAGGTTGTATGTCAAATCCTTCAGCTTTAAGTTCATCAAATAATTCACGATGAATCAGATGTACTTGTCTCAAGTTAGGCGCATCCTTTTTCTTAAAAACCAAATAGCGATGCTTTACGGTTTTACCTGCATGCACATCACCTTCAATACCAAAGTCTTGAATCAATTCAATAGCGTCTTCATTGAACTTTGACATACTGTGTGTGCCACTTTTGCTAAGGGCTATAATTCTTGGTGTAGATTTCACTCCCGCAAAATAACGTTTCCAGTCTCTTTTTAAAGTCAAAAGTCTCCAATAAGTGTCAAGAAATGGAGTGTCAGTCGACAACGGGAGGTATATTGCAATTATCTCAATAAGAGTTATGAAAAACACATTCTTAATTACTTGCCTTTTAGCTTTTATTTTCATTGGATGTAAAGAAGATCCACCAAAAATTGACACGGTAGATACGACTAAAACAGAGTTATCAGAACCAACAGTTGAGGCTAAATACCGACCTTTTTTACACTTTTTTACAAGTATTCATTGTGGTGGATGCGGAAGGTTTGGCATACCAGTTTCTGACGAAGTTGCAGCTGAAATGGGAGATACAATATTCATGTTACCAACCCATTTTAAGTACAACGATGTATTTATCAATAAGTCTACATTGGCCATAGAAAAAGCCCTTGTTGTTACTTATCATTCGCCACAATTGTGGGTGAATAAAAAGGAACATACTTACGATATCATCAACTTTTCTCATGATAAGGCGGCGGAATATTTGAAAGCAGAATTGCGTAAGGAGTTAAATACAAACCCAGGCGTTGCGTTAGGTTTAAATTATAAGTTAAAAGATAACGGTCGCGTAGAAGTGGTTGTGGCCATTGAAAATGTGAACAACGACTCAGCCGAATATCACTATGAAGTGTATGGTATGGAAGATGGGCTCAATGAAGTTCAAGCCGGGAACACACCATATCGTAGAGATCATGATCGAGTAAATCGAGGTGGACAATTCGGAGATATGGGGAAAATGCACAAGTTTGGAGGAAAAGAAAAGGTGGTAGAACGTTTCGAATACATTCCTTGTTTAGGCTGTACACCTGAGAATCTATATTTTACGGTGATTGCATGGAAGGCGTTAGGTAACGGTCGCTTTGAGTATGTAAACGCAAAGACGTTTAGAGATTAACTCTAATAACTTTATCCTTCTTTTAGGCTTATCAATTCTTTGTTCTTTATAGGGCTTACCAGCCCTATAACCCGGTTTTCATTTTTTCTCGATAAAAAAACGAAACAAAAAAATCAAGACTTCTGAATTTTTCCTTGAATTCTACGAAAGGCTTTTTTTCCCCGCATTCAAAGTCGCTGCGCTTTCCTGCCTGCTTAGCGCGAGGCCAGCGCACAAAAGTCTTTCTTGATTTCGACAGAAAACTTCAAAGGTCAGGTTGAATCACCCACAGATTGTTTAGCGTTGGCACGACAGAAATGCGGGCCGGTGTAGGGGTGAATTGAGGATGCCTTAGTAAATGAATGATTTTTTACTAAGTACGTCATTCAGAGAATGCGACGTAAGGAGAATGCGAAGAATCTGTCGATTGGAGGTGAAGAATCAAAGAGCGTGGTGGAAGTGGAAGCATATTTCTGTCAAAGGCTTTTTCTTTACTTTTTGGCCTTCAAAAAGTGAAATCGGTTAGGCTGATAAGCCTAAAGCAAAACCAATGGCTGGAAAGCTCTAAAGGCAGAAAAGTAAAATGGGTAATAGGACGATAGCCCTAAAGCAGAAAATAGTAGTTTTGCGCCTCATAACGTGTATTGATGTCAGAAGAGCTTTTTAAGAACGTAATTTCCCATTCCAAGGAGTATGGTTTCGTATTCCAGTCAAGTGAAATTTATGATGGATTAGCCGCCGTTTACGACTATGGTCAAAATGGTGTTGAACTAAAGAAAAATATCCGAGAATATTGGTGGAAAAGCATGGTGCAGTTGCACGAAAACATCGTTGGTGTTGATGCGGCTATATTTATGGATCCACAAGTTTGGAAAGCGAGTGGTCATGTGGATGGCTTTAGTGATCCAATGATTGACAACAAAGACTCAAAAAAGCGCTATCGTGCGGATGTCTTGGTGGAAGATTACCAGGAAAAATATAGGGTAAAAAATCAGAAAGAAATAGACAAAGCCAAAAAACGATTTGGTGAAAGCTTTGATGAAGCACAGTTTGTGGCAACAAATCCCAATATTGCTAGAAACAATGCCAAAATCAGTGAAATTGATGCCCGATTAAAAGATGGTCTTGAATCAGGGGAGCTACATAAAGTGAAAGCACTGATTGAAGATTTAGGTATTGCGTGTCCTGTTTCAGGAAGTAAAAACTGGACAGATGTTCGACAGTTCAACTTGATGTATAGCACACAAATGAGTGCTACAGATGGTGAAAGTCAAATTTATCTTAGACCAGAAACGGCTCAAGGCATATTTGTCAATTACCTAAACATTCAAAAGACGGGTAGAATGCGCTTGCCATTTGGTATCGCACAAACTGGAAAAGCTTTTAGAAATGAAATTGTAGCGCGACAATTCATCATGAGAATGAAGGAATTTGAGCAAATGGAAATGCAATTTTTTGTACAGCCTGGTCAAGAAATGAAATGGTATGACTACTGGAAAACCCAACGATTAAAGTGGCATAAAAATTTAGGAATTGATGGCTCCAAATATCGCTATCATGACCACGTTAAAATGGCGCATTATGCCAACGCAGCTGTAGATATCGAGTATGACTTCCCATTTGGATTTAAAGAAGTGGAAGGCATTCATTCTCGAACTGATTTTGACTTAAAGCAACACGAAGAATTTACAGGAAAGAAACTTCGATACTTTGATAACGAGACCAATGAAAGCTATGTGCCATATGTGGTTGAGACTTCTATTGGACTAGATCGTATGTTTTTGGTGTTAATGACCAATTCACTTCAGCAAGAAGATTTAGGAGAGGGTAAAACCCGAACCGTATTGAGATTGCCAGCCGCGTTAGCACCATATCAATGTGCTATTTTACCTGTTGTTAAAAAGGATGGTTTACCTGAGTTGTCTCAAGAGATATTCAATCAGTTGAAACTCGATTTTAATTGTTATTACGAAGAGAAAGATAGTATTGGGAAACGATACCGTCGCCAAGATGCCATTGGAACACCTATCTGTATCACGGTAGATCACGACAGTCTTGAAGACAATGCAGTCACGATTCGTTTCCGTGATTCTATGGAGCAAAAACGCGTTGCCATCACCGAATTGGAAGCCATCATTTCAAAAGAAGTGAGCATGAAAGTATTGTTGCAGGGACTTGTTTAGTTAGGCTGTTGGGTTATTGGGTTATTAGGGGGGCACAGATAATTAACATTAGGCCACCGAAAATGTGGTTGAGTGCAGTCATTCAGAGCGCAGCGAAGAATCTCAATGAAGGGAATAACGACTCCAAAACCGGTTGATTCAGGATTTATAACTCTTCAACAATTAATGAAGTGGAGAAGACAAGAATGAATTTTAAATTCACTTATTCCAAATTCACTCATTGAACCCTTTTTTCTTAAACCGGCAAAAAGTAAAATTTTGCAATGTTTCAAAAGGTGTCTCATGGTCCACATTGATGCATTCCATTTTGGTAAATTGATTGGAGAACGCCTGGGTCATCGACTCTTGTGAATATTGTGTAATCTCAACGCCACTACACTTTATTGGGCCATTTTCTGAAAAGGTACCTAAAATTAATGTGCCAAATGGCTTGAGGGCTTGATGCACATTTTTGATGTACGTTTTTACTTGCTGATCTGAATTTAAGAAATGAAACGAAGCACGGTCATGCCACACATCGTATTGTTCGATGGTATGAAATTCAGTGACATCCGAAACAATCCAATTCACCTTATTTTGTCTATCGTCTAAACGAAGCTTGGCACGCTCTATGGCTGCTTTTGATATGTCGAGTACCGTCAAGTTAGTATATCCAAGAGCCAATAGGTGGTCAACTAGAAAACTATCACCACCACCAATATCAATGATGGATGCGTCTAGTGGTAGTTTCAATGCTCCAATAAATTCGAGAGATGTTGTTGGTGTAGGTTGGTACCAACTTACATCAGAAAGAGATTTTGTTTCGTAAATGTTTTCCCAATGCTTTTTAGAATCGAATTTAGTTGTCATAGGTAGGTGTTGAATCAATCAGACCATCATGAGTAGGCCTAACGTAGTCGTCAGTTGCCATTTTATTAATTTTCGGTTGTAGTATCCATACACCTATGTAATAGAACCAAATAAGAAAGAACTCGCCAATAAATTCAGGCTTTTGTTGATTATTCCCTTTTTCAACGAGTTTAATTGTTTTAGCGGTATGATAGTAGGTGTAAATCGAGCATCCCACTGAAATTAATGCCATTGGAAAGAGCATAATCATTTGCCCAACCCACCCCGGCATTTCTTCTATTTCTCCTTGTGTTTCAATCGTGTTGAAAATTTCCGTAAAAACGGTTGACATGGTATAAAATAGGTAAACCATGATAATAAGAGGAATCACCAACATCCATTTAAAAAGTGTGAGATTAAGACCATGACCTTCGGGCAATTTAGGGTGAAGGCCGACCGATATGGACCAAAGCCATCCTGCAAAACCAAGTATTGCTGGCAAAATAATAATAGGTATCCATGTGAAAAGTTTGGTGAACATCGCAACAAACTCATCTGGATTAGGCTCCATGTCAGAATTAAATGGGATGGTACTTATGAAGTTTCCAATAAATGCAAAGTGAAGCACAAGCGGAAAAGCGAAAAATAGCAAAAACAATTGCCAATGTTTTGCTTGAAGAAACAGTTTTATCATGTGTTTTTTATTTCGCCTTTCGACATATTACCAAGCACAAAAGGTAGCAATTATTTTGAAATATTATTCGTTAAACGTGCTAATCTGGATATCCTTGTCTTGACAGCCATAAGATGCGGCACTCCATGTTCCAGATTTTGTGCTAAAAGCTTTGACTTCATTATTGTACGTATCGATAAAATAAAAGCTGGCATAAGATTCGAATTCACAGCTTTGTTGTGCGTCTGAAACGCCGACTCCTGTCAATAACAGAAGGGTAGTTAGTGTTAGTGTAAGTTTATTCATAATTGATAGGGATTTGCAACAATCAAATCAATTTCTGAGCCAGGATTTTTCATAATTTTATGCCTGGGAGTTTTCTGAACCGTTATTCGGGTTTGTTTAGAAGGAGGTCTATTTGTTTCGCGATTTGGTCAGCTTCAGTATATTTTTGGTCGCCTTCTGTTCGGTTGATACTTGAAAGTCTGTGTGCGTCTTTCATCAAACCATCGTATTGTTTCTGAAGCTTGTCGATAGGAGATTTCTTTTTTAAAAATGAGAACATAGGATACTATTTGATTACTCGACTTGTCACCAGTGATTTATAAATGCTGGTTTTTTTAATATGGATTGTAAGTTGTTATATGCTTAACAAAACGAATAAACTTTAAAATAGTTCGAAGCGTATATAACTATTACTTAAGGCTTTCGAATCGCATAAATTCCCTGAGCTCCTAAATTTTATGTAAAAAAAACCCCCGATGTTATCGTCGGGATTTAACGTTTCTTGTAGTACAATCTATTTACCCTTTGGCGTGCATTTGCAATCTTTAGTGACAACCCCAACTGTTCCCTTAGCGGTTTTGCATTTGTCGCCAACGTTTAGTTTAAGTTTTTCGCAATCGTACTTAGGTTTATTGTCTTTGCTTTCGCACTTGCAATCTTTGGTCACAACCCCAACTGTTCCCTTAGCGGTTTTGCATTTGTCGCCAACGTTTAGTTTAAGTTTTTCGCAATCGTACTTAGGTTTATTGTCTTTGCTTTCGCACTTGCAATCTTTGGTCACAACACCAACTGTTCCCTTAGCGGTTTTGCATTTGTCGCCAACGTTTAGTTTAAGTTTCTCGCAATCGTACTTAGGTTTATTGTCTTTGCTTTCGCACTTGCAATCTTTGGTTACAACACCAACTTTACCAGTAGCAGTTTTACACTTGTCGCCAACGTTTAGCTTCAACTTTACACAGTCGTATTTTTTGTCTTTTTGCTCTTTCTTTTTCTTAAAGAATTTTATCAGAGCGTCTTTGTCAGAGGAATCTTTACACGCTGTTAGGGTGAAAAGTGCCGACGTCAGCACAATAGCAACCAATTTTAAAGTGGATTTCATTATTGTCATTTATAATTTCGTTGCGCGAATATAAAGTGAAATGATAATTGGTTAAAGCTAAACCGTCAATTAACAGTCATTTTTACATGTCATTAGTCACATCTAACTATTTAACAACTTGCTTTTTGGAATGTTTTCGCCTCGATTTATTTTTTTGACCTGGCGAATAGATGGCACATCTGTTGTCCATTTTTTTAACAATGTGATGATGCCAATAATTTCTAACCGACTTATTAAGCCAAGAACAATACAAATCCAGAAGGCCACTGAACTGGTGTGATTTAAGCATAAATCAATAAGAAATAATAGGAGGTTTATGGTCCAAAGCTTGGCCAAAATAGAATGTGTGGCAATCGTCTTTTTAAATTTCAAGAAACTGATCATGTAAGCACTCGTTTCAAGGTTAAGAACTGCGGCAATTCACCCCAAATAATCGATAACAAAAGACCAATTCAAATAAAAAATAGCACCGATTGAGATGATCTAAAAGATTTGATCTGCATTGGAATCCCATATTCGAAGTTTGTCTGTAGATATGTCCCATTTACGTGCCAGTATGCCATCAAATACATCTGACAATAAACCAATACCAATCAGTATAACAATGGTTATGTCGCGAAACCCCCAGTCATTAAAGGCTAGAACTCCGATGACTACGGCAATAAATATCCGGAGATATATGAGCCCGAATGGAATCTTGTGTTTCCATGGTACAGCCATAACCTATGTTCGTATTTAACTCGTTTACTATAAGCGTTAATCTATGGTGATATTCAAGTGATCCAATAATCCAGATACGCTGGATAAGGAAAACTTGGCACCAGTAATGTTGTTTTCATTTGGATTGATACTGTAACCTTGAGCAGTACGCAAATCAGCCTTCTTTAAATTGGTGTTGGCAAAAGCAGCTAAACGCATAGTGCAATCATCAAATATGGATTGTTCTAAATTGGTTTCAACAAATTCAGTTTCGTTGAGCATACAATCCTTAAAAATAGTCTTTTTCAATTTTAACCCATAAAATGAAGCAAGCGAAAGGTTGCAGGATGTAAATTGGACTTCGAATAGAAATGTGTTACAAAAGTCAAAACGGAAACCAAGTAGTTTGCAATTGAGGAATGTGCAATTCCTCAGCGCACAACTCTTAGGGTTGGACTGGCTAAAATCACAATCCTCAAACTTACAGTCAATAAATATTGTACGGGTTAAGTCTGCTTCGAGAAAGCTGCACTGCTTAAAATTACAGGATTCAAATTCTATTGCCTTGAGATTTTCGTTTTTAAAATCGGTTTTGCTGAAGTCAATTTGATTTTGGCTTGCTTCCATTAAAATTTTATTTCAAATGACGTAACGGACAGCGTAGTATTCAAATAGGTCGCGTAGTCGATTGCTGTGTCCATTTGAGTCGTGTCATTACCAGCTGTAGTATAAATGGATGTAAAAGTTGATGCTGGCGTGAAACGTGCCGTTTTGAAATATATCTTCAATTCGTCAGTACCCGCGCAGTATTGTTGTTCTAAATTGTAAGCCAGGGTGAGGCTGCCTAAGTTAGAGTCACCAATGATTTGATAAAACATGGTATCGCTATTCAAATCAATCGGAATGTTAATGGATTCCCCTTTGTATGAAAAAATAGTATCGCCAGAACCACCTGTGTTCAAATAGAATATACCTAAGCTGTCACTTCTATTCGGTTTGAAAGTCATAAATGGTTCACCCGTAAAACCTTCACATGCTACAGGAGCATCGTCACTACAGCCAAACAGGAATAAGGTCAAAAGATTAAGATGCCATACTTCATAACTTCTTGCCTTTAATTTGGTTCAGTACAATGTGAACGCCCATGCCAGGGTTGAAATGGCCGTTTTTTGTCACACCTATAGCTGGAATAAATTGATGGTCAAATGTGGCATTGGCACTAAGGCTATGGTAAGTAAATTGAATTGGGTAAATGTCGAAACGAATCACCCGGTCTAATATAATTTCGTACCCGACTCTAAATTCAGTATATGTATAAGCCAGCTTCTCTTCCATTAAGGTGCTTGCATAATTAGGGTAATAGTTGCCCTCGAATTCTTTCTCACCGACAAAATTTAATTTTCCAAAACCCATGGAGAAGCCAGCAACAATACATGTTGCTTTTTGTATGATTTCACCGGTTTAAAGTAATTGTTTGAGTTGAAAGACAATCCAAAACCATAATAACGACCGGTGGTTTTTGTGGTGCTGAAACCCATTAAATTGTAATGGGTATGGTCAGCGGTTCCACCTTGTAGTTTAATTTCGGTGTAGGGTATGCCTCGGAAATTGTATTCAAGCATATAGGCATATCTGGTCCGGACATGTATTCCAGCAGTATGCATGAAATACGGTTTGTATTGTAGTAATGTATCCGAAACTTGTGTCGTGTCAGTTTTTGTTGAAGTTTGCCCATGCGCAAAGTCAAACATTATCGTAATCACCAATGAAAAAATAATTCGTTTCACTAAGCGAAATTACAAAACGACAGTGATAAAGTAATTTGTAACTGCCTGATTTAAAAGACACAAGAAAAAAGTTTAATTTCACACCAACCATTTTAAGGTTTCTTCCGTATTGGTTAGTAAAATGATTTAAAATGAAAAAAGTATTACCTATTCTAATCTTTGTTGTTGGTTTATTTAGTTATTCTCAAACCCAAGCTCAATGTAAAGCTGACTTTGTTTTCTACAGCAATGGTGGAGGGGCGTTTGTCTTTATTGATTCAACGCGACAGTATTACAATACAGATGATTGGGATTTTGGAGATGGATCAACTGGTACAAACACCTCAGGTCAAGTGAGTCACACATACAAGAAATTAGGTACTTACACTGTTTGTAGAACGATTTGGGATTCAACAAGGTCTTGTCGTGATACATTCTGCGCCCAAGTAGTTTACCAAAAATGTGAAGCCAATTTTACTTATAAAGTTTCTGGAGACACGGTTGTATTTACGAATACAAGCGACACATCCTTGTTAGTTTCATGGTCATTCGGTGATGGCACAAGCAGCACAGATTTTAGTCCGACTCATGTATACACTGGGTCAAATTCTGTTAAAACGTATTCGGTGTGCTTAACCACATATAATGCTGCAAGATCCTGTTCTGATCGTCAGTGTAACACCGTTACTATCGCAGCCAATGGAAAAAGTTGTGCGGCGTCTTTTAGAGCGTATACGCAAGGATTAACCGCATCGTTTTCTAATTCTAGCAGCAGTACAAGTACTACGACATACGTATGGAAGTTTGGCGATGGCGATACATCACACGGTTACCACTCGTCACATAAATACGCTAAACAAGGTGTTTATAATGTATGTCTTACAGTAGCCGATACAGTGTTGAAATGTTCGGTGACTTATTGTGATTCGATTACAGTGGATTCGGCAAATAACAATAGATGTAGCGCCAATTTTTCTATAAAGGTGACAAACGATACAACTGTAGAATTGAAAAACAATTCCACTAGCTTAAATACATTTACATGGTATCTGTCTAATGGCAGCACAACAACAGCCTACGATGCGTCATACACAATTCTGAAACCCGGTACATACACTATTTGTCTAGCTGGTAGAGATTCAATATCGGGTTGTGAAGATTCAATCTGCAAAAAAGTAACGATTAGCAGTAAGCGAAATTGCCAAGCTAGTTTTAGGGTGGCGGTCGATACTTCACAGAAGTTTAAGTTGTTCTTGATTAATAGTTCTTCAAACAAATCTAATCACAGTTATAGTTGGACTTTCGGTGACGGAGGTACAAGTGCCAAGCGTAACCCAACGCATAAATACAAATCATTTGGGAAGTACAATGTGTGTCTTACAATTACGGATTCTGCCCTAAATTGCTCTTCAACTTTCTGCGATTCCTTAGGGTTAGATTCTACTGGACGACTATTGAAGGCAGATGGTTTCGAAATAGAAGTGATTGATGACTTTGTTTCAGTCCCAACAATAACTAAAGTTGACTTTAACATTTATCCAAACCCATTTTATACACAGTTTAATGTGTCATTAAATGGAACATACGATCAAGACGCAAAAATTGAAGTGTATAATGTTCAAGGTCGATTAGTCTCTACCAATAATTTTGACGGTGCTGGAAAAGCGACAATAAATTTAAGTCAACAAGTCAACGGTTTATACCTGATACGAATTTTTGACGGGGCAAATTATAGCCAAACGAAGCTTATTAAAATGAGTAAATAAATCTATTCTAAAAATGTGAGCGGGGGTCAAATGGCTCCCGCTTTTTATACTTTATGCCGATTGATAAAAAGCTAATAAAGAAGTGTTTAAAGAACGATCGCCGTTCTCAGAACCTGCTCTACAAAGAGTTGTTTAGCTATATTATGAATATATGTATCAGGTATAAAGATAATTATGATGATGCTGGATCTGCGTTAAACATAATTTATTTAAAGGTGCTTAAAGGATTGTCGGAATACGACGATTCTAAAGCTATTTTGCCTTGGGTGAAAACGATTGCGGTTCGTCATCTCATAGATGAGTATCGGTACGAGAAACGACACGATGCCATTGGACTAGACGACTTACCACAGCAGACGTTAAATGGACATGCAGCTGCACCAGACATGCTTGAAGTGGAAGATATTTTGCAAATGCTGTACCGTTTGCCGTCCCTTACTAAAAGGGTATTTAACCTTTTTGCAATTGATGGTTATAAGCATAGAGAGATAGGTGAATTGTTAGGTATGAGTGAAGGGAATTCGAAGTGGCATTTAAACCAAGCTAGGGGTCAATTGCAAGCACTTATTGCGATAG
This sequence comes from Bacteroidia bacterium, assembly GCA_047620825.1. Taxonomy (GTDB): domain Bacteria; phylum Bacteroidota; class Bacteroidia; order NS11-12g; family UBA9320; genus UBA987. Next base: position 25,406 of record JBLHOC010000020.1, read on the forward strand.
AACATAAGAGGTCAGAACGCATAAATTTAGAGATATGAGCGATTTGAAGAAGATAGACGATAAAATAAAACAAGGCATCAATCGGGAATACCCGATGGATGAAAAACTGTGGGGGCAAGCGGAACAGCAGCTTGACACCCTTTTTCCTGTTAAAGGCAAAAAGAAAGGCCTCATATTTATCAGTGTCGCATTTTTAGCAATCGTAACAACAATTTATGGTGTAACAACTTATATCCAAAAAGACAAATCAACCGCAACAACTTTTCCTGTACCAACGATTAGCGCTCCAGCCAATACATCAATAACAACCAATACATCTAACACAAACCATGACGCTGAAATAACGCCTAAAAATGATCAAGTTATCGATTCGAAAACCGAAGCATTAGTATTAGTGCAATCGAACAATCAAGGAGAAGTAAATAAGAGTCAAACAGAACCTAACTCGATGCCTAATGCAAAAGCGCCGTTGGACAAAGGGAATGCACCAGAACAGATTCAAGTGGTTGACCCGGGAAGCAAACAAAACCAAATCAATGGGGGTGACGTAAGTACAACAAGGCCACAAACGAAACCAATTGCAGAACCGGCAACTGTGGTTGTCCCTGATGTAAGCAACGTTGAAACTCCTAGGCGCATTTATGGTCAATTTGAGAACATTACAATAATGCCTAAGGTTATGGTCGAAGACATTAGTCAGGATGCAAAATCGGTAATGAATGAGTCTCCTACATTTATGAAATTGCCCAAAAGGCAAAAATGGTTTATTAGTGTCGAAACCGAAGTGCTGCAGCCAATGAAAAAGCAACAAATCAGTTTGGTTGAAAATGGTTTGAATACAACGCTTCAATCAGGCGTTAAATTTGGATTGAAAACTGGGGTGATGCTTGGCAAATGGACAATTTCTTCCGGTATTGGTCAGTCGAGTTTTAGTAGTAATTATACGGGGCAGTTGGCACCTACACCTCGAATTGATACCATTTCGAGTTACTATGCGTTGGTCACAAATGAATACAAACATTACGAAAAAGTCGTA
>JBLHOC010000021.1:0-26272 GCA_047620825.1 Bacteroidia bacterium
AAATTTATTTTGGGTTTAATGAGGTTATCGCCAGGGATAATTAAGTTTATTAAATCTGCCGAAAATTCATATAATGTATTCTCACACAGATCATTAATAGGTAATTCTAAAAACAATCCTGGATTAAATGAGGCATTAACGACCATCATATAACCATTTGTATCAGTGCTGTTGTCCTGAATCTTCAGCCAATTGTATCCTTTTGACCATTTGTTTATGTCGTTGGTAATTATGTACGTACCATCTTGTGGTGGTGGGTTGGAAACATATCGATAACCTGGAGCAATTTTGGGATCAATTGGAATGATATTCATTTGACCCGATCCGAAATCACCTTGTTTATAGATGTTTGCACCTAGATACCCATTGCAGGTCTGTGCCAATATTAAAGATGAAAAGGAGGTACCAATAGTCAGCACTATTGCCAATGCAAAACGGCAAAATCTAACTTCTGGTAAGTTCATAGTCAATCGAATAATGGTTTAAGTTTGTCAAGGTAGCGAAAATCCGCATAAACTACTCGTTTTTCAGCAGCGCTTCAAACTCCTCCATGTACTTTAAACCTTTTGGTACATATGACTTGTGATACGTTTTTGGTGGACCAATAGCAGGATACGGTCTTCCCGTATTGTGAATATGAAAAGCGTCTTTAAAGTGCCCTTTTCGCAATTGCACACCATAGTTTCCTTCAACCCACTTGGCGCCGTTCATCACTGCATTTTTGCCTTGAAGGTCCTCGACATCCACCTCTATTTCAAAACACTTGTAGCCCATTATTTGAAAAGGCCCCCAGCTACTTGCTAATTTCTTTAACTGTCCATCGGTCATACCTGATAAGTCTTCAGCCGTGATGCCTTCGAGTGCTTTTTGTTTGCTTCGCGCAACGGCGTCCAATTTCTTATAAATATGGTTCTCGTATCGCTGGGGTATGATTTTTCGACCAGAAGATTCCAACACAATCAATGACAACAAATAAGCTGGAGGCAAATCATAGTTCTTGGATGCAACAAGTACATCCTTTTTGTAATTGATATAGGTTTTTTCGACAACAGATCGTTGTACAGAAATAGCATTATACTCCAGGTTGTAGTTGTATTTTAACACCAACACCCCAACCAACAAACCAATTAGCAAAAACGCTAATATGATAGACCAAATACGTCGCATTGCCTATTTTAAAAGTCTTCGCATGATTTTACCAACATTGGATTTTGGCAACTCATCTCTAAAAACAACCACTTTAGGCACTTTGTAATTTGTAAGTCTCTCATGACAAAATTCAATGATTTCCTCTTCAGTTAAACTTTGATCTTTTTTAACAACAAATGCCTTTACAAATTCAGAACCAGTTGATGTCTTTTCTCCTCTAACCCCAACTTCTAAGACTTTTTCATTTTCAGAGATTGCTTTTTCTACATCGTTTGGATAAACGTTAAAACCAGATACATTGATCATTTCCTTTTTGCGATCTACGATTTTGAAAAATCCATCCTCGCGCATTAGGCCAATATCTCCGGTTAAAAAATAGTCACCCAAAAAGCACTTTTTTGTTTCTTCTGGTTTGTTCCAATAACCTTGCATCACCTGAGGGCCTTTTATTCCAATTTCACCAGGCTCTCCAATTGCTACTTCTTTCCCATCATCATCGAAGATTTTAATATCCGTATTTGGCATCGGCAAACCGATTGTTCCTTTTTTATGTGTCCCATCTACTGGGTTTATTGTAGCTGCCGGGCTTGTTTCAGATAAGCCATAGGCCTCAAGCAATGGCGTACCTGTCACTTTTTGCCATTTATCAGCAACGGCATCTTGAACAGCCATTCCACCTCCCAATGCTAATTTAAGGTTGCTAAAATCTAAGTTCCTAAATGACTCTTGGTTCAACAAACCATTAAACAACGTGTTAACTCCAGTGATTACACTGAATGGATTCTTTGCTAAATCTTTACAGAAAGCCTTCATGTCCCTAGGGTTGGTAACCAACACATTCTTAGTCCCATATCTATAAAAAACAATACAGTTCGCAGTTAATGCAAATATGTGATACAGCGGAAGTGCTGTTATAATGGTTTCAGTGCCTTCTTCAAATAAGTCGTCAATCCAAGCTTCTACCTGTTGCACATTGGCGCATAAGTTACCATGACTCAACATGGCGCCTTTCGAAACGCCTGTGGTACCACCGGTATACTGTAAAAATGCTAAATCTTTTTGCGTTAGCGCGACAGGCTGAGGTGTTTTGCCTTTACCTGCAGCAAGACAAGACTTAAATGGGATCGCATTTGGTAATGAAAACGATGGGACCATTTTTTTGATTTTACGCACCACAAAATTTGTAATGCCCCCTTTTAAACCACCTAACATATCCCCAATTGAGGTGACAATTACAGTTTCGATTTCTGTATCATCAATTATTTTTTCGAGATTACACGCAAAATTTTCAAGAATAACGATGGCTTTTACACCCGAGTCCTTGTACTGGTGCTTCATTTCTTCCGCAGTATATAACGGATTTGTATTTACCAATACCAAGCCTGCTTTAAGACATGCAAATATGGCCACCGGGAATTGCAACAAATTGGGCATCTGTAATCCAATTCGATCGCCCTTTTTTAGATTCGTTTTGTTTTGCAAATACCAAGTAAAAGCATCCACATATTCACCTAACTCCGTAAATGTCATTTCGACATCCATGTTTTTGTAAGCCACCTTATTGGTGTACTTCGTTAGACCTTCCTCGTATATATCGACAATGCTATTATATCCATCAAGATTTACCGTTGGTGGTACGAAACTAGGATAACTCTTAAGCCATTGAAATTCACTCATAATCTATATTTCCGTAAAAATAATCGAACGGTGTTAATTTCTTGTGGTTAATGGTTAATACGTTTCATTTTTTTTGTTGCGTTGGATGTGAGGGATTAGGCGTTAGGGGTTAGGGTTAGGAACTAGCCAATAGGCATTAAAGGGAAAAGAAAATAGAAAAGAGAGAAAAGAGCAAAGAAGTTAAAATTTAAGTGCCAGTTAATTTCTTCATGTCGTCATTTCATCATTTCTTCATTAAAGCAATTCAGACAATCAATAATCCAGTCCTTCGGTCATTGACTCATAAACCTCCTTTGGACTAACATCATCATCAGAAAGCTTTAGTTTTTTCGATGTAAGGTATCCCCTATTTAAACTTTCTAAATAAAAGAGCTTACCTATTTGATAGCTTGCAAATGCGATTGGCCACTGTATGTTACTGTAATAGTGGTATTTACGAACATTCCGTTGGTTATCGTCATAGTTCAGCGTTATCACATTTATTTGATCTTTAAGTTCTGTGTGAAGCTTGTTCAAGTACATGGTATCTTCTGCTGTAAGCGTTGCTTCATCCCAGAAATAAATGAACGTCGGTTTCTTTTTGTATTTCTTAAGGTCTTCTTTCTGATTTTCAATATTTATGAAACTGAATTCTGGTACCCGTTTGCCAACTTCTAGCTTTTTCGATAACACCGAATTTATCACTTCGACTAAAGTAACCGATGCGCCAGTTGGGTCGATCGACTTAACTTGATATCGTTTTTTATTCCATTCGAAATAAACATCGTCGATTGCTGGAAGTATGTACGACATTTCTTCTGTATGGATTTCATCTCCAACCCCACCTACATATAACTTATCCATGCACGACTCATTGAATATGCCGTCATTATTCATATCCTTCAGTGCAATGGTAAAACTGTCTGTCTCTGAGATGTAAGAACCTCCTAGCGTGTTTAAACGCTGTTCACGGTAACAGTAGTTGATATTCGCAAAAACCTTTGTGCCACTGTGCTTCTTAAAATGTGCTGTCAGTAGTTTTTTGTAGGAATAATTTTTACCGTACTCAATTCTACTCAGCTTAATGTGATGCTGGGCTTTGTTGTTATGAAGGTTAGATAATTTCATGACAAAATCTTCATGCATATAGGTCAAGCTATCAGGTAAACCATCATCGCTAAAATCAAGATTGTTGTTACGGTCCACAAAGAAATATATCGTACTTCGGGATCGCTTATAATTACCAATCAAGGTCAGACAATATCCTTGGTTTATGTCATTATTGGCACCAGAAAAATAGATGTATGTGTATCCTGTATCCCGCATATTTGCCATATCCGGCATTTGCTTAATGACCAAAGGTGCCTGTTCTTGTTTCTTTTTATCATCAATCCCAAAAAGCGTAAAAGGCTCTATTTCAATGGACTTGAAAACATAAACGGGTAAAACTGCCAAGCTTCTTGCAATTTTATCATCTTGCATACGCGCATTAAGAGACACTTCAATAGGTGTTTGTGCTATGGCATTGAAATAAAACAAGGACACACAAAACATGGTCAGGAATTTAGTTGAGTTCATTAATTAACGTCGGTTTAAATAATAAGAGACGTAGTATAAGAGTGTTGTTATGGAAGCAATGGCAGCCACTACGTAAGTCATTGAAGCCCATTTTAGTGCATCCTTAGAATCTGCCAATTCTGTGTCTGACACTACGTTGCTTGTTTTCATCCATTGCAAGGCTCTTTTGCTCGCATCAAACTCAACCGGTAGTGTTATTAAAGTAAATAGCGTCGTAAGCGCAAACAGTCCAATTCCGAACAATAACAAATATGGAAATCTATTGATTAAAAAAATACCTCCAATAATGGCGATCTGCACAATCATTCCACTTCTTTGAACAGCAGGCACCAGGCGGCTTCTCATCATCAACCATACGTATTGTTTAGCATGTTGCACAGCATGACCACACTCATGCGCTGCCACAGCTGCGGATGCAGCGCTGCGTTGGCCATATACAGATTCTGAAAGATTTACTGTTCTTTTCATTGGGTTGTAATGGTCTGTCAATTGACCACGAACCGATATAACTTCAACATCATAAATGCCATTATCGTGTAACATCTTTTCAGCTACCTCCTTACCCGAAAGGTTAGACTGAATAGGTGTCTTACTATCTTTTTTAAATTTTGACCGTAAACGTGCTTGAACAATACCACCAATTATGGCGAATAGAATACCTATAACATATGCTCCGGTTAACCCCATTACTTTTTTAACTTAACAACATCAAAATATATTTCAATTTATTTGAAGACTTTGAAATAAACAATGACAAGTGCTATAATGAATACGAAAATTGAAATTTTATTGATTGTATGCATGGCTTTTAAGAAAGAATTATCAGAGAACTCTTTATCCTTCCGAAGCAAAATATAAGACATCAATTTTTTCAGTATCCTCATTATCAAATCTTTAATAAATCTTGCCCGATGTCATTTCTATAAAACATCTCATCGAACTTAACATCTTTAACACCAAGGTAGCTTTTTGTAATGGCACTTGAAATATCTTCACCAAAAGCGGTCACAGCAATAACACGTCCGCCACTTGTAACAATGCCCTTATCAGACAATTGTGTTCCTGCGTGAAAAACGATTACATCCTTAAGGTCGTTGTCTTTTAATGTTATGATTTTGCCTTTCTCATAGGCTTCTGGATAACCACCACTCACAGTAAAAACAGTTGAACAAGTACGGCTATCGATTGAAACATCAACTTCGCTTAATCGTTTTTGGGAAGCCAACTGGAGTATTTCCCCTAAATCATTTTGAACTCTTGGGAACACGACTTCAGTTTCTGGATCTCCCATCCGAACGTTGTATTCAATCACCTTAGGATTGCCTTTATCATTGATTAAGCCAAAAAACACAAAGCCAACGAACGTCATGCCTCTTTTCTTCAAACCGTCGAAAGTAGGTTTGATTATATCCGACTCCACACGTTTAAAATAATCAGAATCCACAAATGGTACTGGGCTAATTGCCCCCATGCCACCTGTATTTAATCCTGTATCGCCCTCTCCAATGCGTTTATAATCCTTAGCCTCTGGAAGTACAATGTAGTTTTTACCATCACTTAAGGCAAAAATTGAAAATTCAATGCCTTCTAAAAAATCCTCAATGACCACTTTGCTACTGGCGTCTCCAAACTTTTTATCCAACAACATGTCATCCAATGTCGCGTCTGCATACTCAAGTGTATCAGCGATCACAACACCTTTACCAGCTGCTAATCCATCTGCCTTAAGGACATATGGGGCATCCTTGGTCCTCAAATAAGCTTTCGCTTCTACAATCGTTTCTGAAGTAAATGACTGGTATTGCGCTGTTGGGATGTTATGCTCAAACATAAACTCTTTGGCATACTCCTTACTGCCTTCCAGCTGAGCGGCTTCTTTGTTTGGTCCAAGTACAAAAACATCTAAACCAGGTTGCGCTTCCATATAATCCGCAATGCCTGCAACAAGCGGATCCTCGCTCCCAGGTATCAACACATCTATTTGGTTTTCTGAACAGAAAGTGGCGATGCCAGCAAAATCCATTACAGAAAGGTTAATGTTTTTAGCAACACTTGCCGTTCCCGCATTCCCTGGAGCAACATACAGATTGTCAATGGTAGTACTTTGCGCAGCCTTCCATGCAAGGACGTGCTCTCTTCCTCCTGACCCTAAAATTAATACGTTCATATCTCTTTGCAAAAATATTGCTAACAGACTGCTAGCAAGCGAAAATATGGGTTTACTTTTCCCAACTTTTAAACAATGCACCAGCACAAACCTTGGCTCCCTTATGTAATACTAGCAATTCTTGCATTGATATGGGGAAGTTCCTTCATTTTGATGAAAGAAGGCCTGAAAGTAATGACGTCGATTCAAATGGCCTCCTATCGCATCGCTGTATGCGGTTTAATCTTTTTCCCCTTTGTACTTAGGCATTTTAAAAAAATAGAGCGTCAAGACCGAAAGTATGTCCTTTTAGCGGGCATGATGGGAAGTGGTATTCCTGCTTTATTATTTGCCATGTCCCTTGAACACATTAATAGTTCGCTTGCAGGCATTTTGAACGCCATGACACCGATTTTTACCGTTATCATAGCGGTCATTTTTACAAAATATGTCCTTACAAAATCGAAAGTTTGGGGCGTAATTGTTGGCTTTATTGGCGCCCTAGCGATAATTCTAGGCAAAATGGTTTATGCAGGGGATGGTGGTATTAGTGTTGACGCCAATGAAGTAAAATATGTGCTTATGGTGGTGCTAGCGACCATACTATATGGCGCCAATATCAATTTGATTAAAAACAAGTTGGCCAAATACAACGCTTTCGTGATTGCGTCAACACCATTGTTTATGATTTCTTTAATCGCAATGACAATCATTCTATTCACCGACTGGTCCAATCTAAGCCAATACCCAGATCGTCAATTATATAGATCGTTCGGTGCCATAACAGCGTTAGCGATTTTTGGCACCTCTATGAGTCTTGTGCTATTTAACAGATTGGTGCAACTGTCGGGCCCCGTGTTTGCTAGCTCCACGACCTACTTTATACCTTTTGTCGCCGTATTTTTTGGGTTGTTGGACGGAGAGCAAGTTATATGGGTTCAGCTTCTTGGCATGAGCTTAATACTAACCGGCGTTTACCTAATTAATAAAAAGGCTAGTCCGAAATCAAATCCGTCAGCTTCGTAAAGTTCCGTTTAAACACAGCCAGCCGGTTACTCACTTCATTGAGTTCGGCTTTTAACAATTTCACTTCCTTTTCTAATACAGCAGTGTTGCCCTTGTTGTCAGCGTCATGCATTAACCCTACACCAGAAATGAGCCAATATGGTGAAACGGCTGGATAATGCTGCAATATCTTTTGCACTATATCTAAGCCGACTTTATTCCTACCGCTTGATATGTGGCTTATAACGGCAGGAGAAATGCTTAGCTCAGAAGCAAAATCACTTTTAGACTTACCTGTATGTTTCAAAAAATCAACAACTCTTACGTTTATAGCATCCATTTTACAAATGTGAATTTATTTTACAAATGTAAAACATATGTACATTTTACAATTGTAAACTCGTCACTACTTTTTCATGAGTATAAAGAACTAATTAACTTCATATACACCGCCTGTAAACACTGATTGTCAATCTGTTGTGTATTTGCAAATAACAAATGTGAATATTCTCTTCAAGGAATACATGTCACAAGGATTTGACCTTGTTATATTTGCACGAAACAGAGAGAAATGAGAAAAATTGGAGAGATATCGGCTGTAATAGCCCTACTTAGCTTAAGCAGATTGGCCATCACCATTCCTAATCTTGAGCCTATAGGTGCAGCAGCACTATTTGGTGGCGCTTTATTGTCGTCTAAGTATTTAAGATTTCTAGTTCCCCTACTCGCTTTGTTTATGGGTGATTTAGTTATTGCAATTATTCGACCTGAATATGCAGCGCATCTGTTCAGCCCAACCTTTATTGCTATTTACTTGGCATTTGCTGCAACAGTATTGATTGGCAAACAAGTTATTGGTGCAAATCCTAAAATGAAAAATGTATTGGGTGGAGCAGTCCTATCCTCAGTGATCTTCTTTATAGTAACCAACTTTGCAGTATGGGCTGACCCTATGTTTGCTATGTATCCTAAGAATGCTGCTGGGTTATGGGCTTGTTATATGGCTGGATTACCTTTCTACAAAATGACAATTGTATCTAATGTAGTTGTGTCTGCAGTCGTGTTTGGAGTATATGTCTGGTACCGCAAACAAGTAGCCGTTAAACAGGCTATCGTTTAGTCTTTTCCGAAAACTTGCATAAATAGACCTCCGTCACATTTAGGCTCAACATACGTGCTCTTTGGTGGCATAAACTCGTTGTTGTCTGAAACCAACGCAACGTCTTCAAAGGTGCAAGGATGTAGTAATAACAGATAGTTATTGGGCATTTGAGTCTGAATAACAGCCTCAGTCAATTCATCTTCTGTACTTATAAAACTAATTCGATCATCTAACCGAGAATCGGTAATATCAAAAACATTAGACAACACTTTTTTCTCGAGCTCTTGAACGTCTAATAAGTCTTTAGCCATTTTTAGTCGTAGGCGGTAACTGCCTTCATTCCCTTTAAAAATAAATTCCCCTTTTTGCTCAGGTCGCACGGCATAATCTGGAATTTCTTCCACCCAAAAATCTTCACTCAAACGATGAATGATGGTTTCAAAATCGTACGTATCTGATTTAATTAATCTATGAAACGAATTGATTTTAAGCTGATTACAGTCCAACAAGTAAGTCATGCAGAACCTATGGGCATCTGAATTCAGTTCCGAATAAAGGTTCGATACACTGGCGGCTCTATGGTGGCCATCCATAATATAAAACGCATCTATTTCACGTACTTCATTTTGAATCGCATCAATAATGTCGGCATCCTGTACCACCCAAATCTGATGAGTTTTTCCTTTACTTTCAAAAGCAATGTCGCTCTCACCTTGAATAATCCATTTTAATAAATCTTCAAGTGACTGTTTGTGGTAATGACTCATTAACAATGGTTCACCAACAATATTTGTCTCTTCTAGCAGATTGGCTACAAAATTTTCATTAGCGGGTCTGGTATGTTCATGTTTCCGGATTCGATCATTTTGATAATCGACAATATCGCAAAGCCCAATAATCCCAGTGTGTGAAACCTCGTTGTGTGTTTGGCGATACACGAAAAATATATTGTCTTCAAATTGGTCAACCTTTTGATTATCAATTAAATACGAAATGTAAGCTTTCGCATTCTCGAACACATCGTCACTACTTCTCGTAATTTTGGAAGAAATCAGGTGATTTTTGGTCATGTGTAAAAATGAAAGGTCATTTCTAAACATTTCCTTTGCCATTTCTTCTTCCGAGTTAAAATTGGAGGAGTTGGCAGTAACGTCTTTTATGAATTCTGGTTTTGCCTGAATTGCTCGAAACGGTTTAAGTATTGGCACGGCCTAACTGAAATAAGCTATGATTTTACTTGCAAGCTCTTCTCCTATTCGTTGTTGAGCTTCTTTAGTTGCAGCACCAATATGTGGAGAAAGAGAAACATCTTCCCTTTCGAAGAAATCTTTGTATTCTGGAGGTTCGACTTGAAAAACATCGACACAAGCAGCAGACAACTGTTCTGATTTAAGTGCCTCAACCATTGCTTTCTCATCCACAACTCCACCACGTGCGCAATTCACCAAGACAGCTCCTGGTTTCATGATAGAAAACTCAGGTGCACCTATAACGGTTTTACCACCACCTGGTATGTGTAAAGAGATAAAATCACTTTGTTGTAATAGACTGTCTTTATCCGTTAGTGGAATGTTAACGACAATCGGATCTATGTTTAGACTAGGATGAATCGTTAATGTAACTGGCATCGTTTCAGCCTCAATAAAAGGATCGTGAGCCACAACGTTCAGACCTACTCCTATTGCAATTCGAGCGGTTTCTCTACCAATTCGGCCAAATCCAATGATACCAATGGTTTTTCCGAATAGTTCTTTTCCTTTTGACGTTTCTTTCTTAAGCGCGCCAAAACGATCAAATGACGCATCTGCCATTTGACGATTTGTTTTATTCAAAAAACGAATGCTGGTCAAAAGGTGTGCAAATACGAGCTCTGCCACACTATTTGATGAAGCTGCTGGAGTATTAATAACCTCGATGCCTTTGCTTCTTGCATAGTCTACATCAATGTTGTCCATTCCCACACCTCCACGTCCAATCAACTTAATGTTTGGACATAGGTCGATCAACTCTTTGCGTACTTTAGTGGCACTTCGAACAACAATGGCGTCATAGTTATTCAACTTATCTGCTAATTCGGCTTGAGGAATCGTGTTGGTATCAACTTCAAAACCAGCTTGTTCTAGAAGTTCTTTTCCTTTGGCATCAATGCCATCGTTGGCTAATATTCTTTTCATTTTTTGAAAGTTTGCATAACGTTTACTAATGCTTGAACACTGTCTATGCCAAGCGCATTGTACATCGAAGCTCTAAATCCACCTACTGAGCGATGCCCTTTAATGCCACTAATCTTTGCTTCTTTACAAGCATTCATAAAGTCATCTGTTTGGGTTTCATCATTCAACAAGAAGGTTGCATTCATCCAACTTCTATCACCCTTAGCTACTGTTCCAACAAAGGCGTCATTCGAATCGATTTCATTATACAACAACTCAGCCTTAGCTCTGTTTTGATTTTCTATTGTTTCAATGCCTGTTTGCTCAACCCACTTTAAGGTTTGAAGTACAACATACACTGGGAATGCTGGCGGTGTATTAAACATTGAACCTTTGTCGATGTGAATTCGATAATCCAACATCGATGGTATTTGTCTTGTTACTTTACCCAGGATTTCCTTTTTGATCACAACTAAGGTCGCTCCTGCAGGACCAAGATTCTTTTGTGCACCTGCATAGATAAGGTCAAACTTCGTCGCGTCTATCCTACGGCTAAAAATATCCGAACTCATGTCACATATCAGCGGGATTTTAGTGTCCGGAAATGCGTGCATTTGCGTACCACAAATCGTGTTATTACTTGTAATGTGCAGATAGTCTGCATCTTCTGGAATGTCGTATCCTGAAGGTATGTAGGTGTAATTTTTGTCTTTACTCGATGCAATGACATCAACTTCCCCAAATAACTTTGCTTCTTTTATGGCTTTGCTCGCCCAAGTACCCGTATCTACATAAGCCGCTTTTGTTTGTAAAAGATTGTAAGCGACATTTAAGAATTGTGTACTCGCACCTCCGTGTAAGTATAACACTTCATAATCATCACCTAACCCCCATAGCTTTTTGACCAAGGCACACGCCTCGTCCATAACAGCTACATACTCTTTGCTTCTATGCGAAACTTCTAAAATTGACAGGCCTGTATTAGCGAAATTAATTAAGGCGCTAACACCTGCTTTAATAGCTGATTGCGGCAATATGGCAGGACCAGCCGAGAAATTGTGAACTTTACTCATAACTCTTTACTAACAAGCCACAAAAGTATCACCTATCCACTCTAAATCCATATGATTTTCATGTTAATATACGGATACAAATACGTGGCATTGTATCACCTATATTTGCCAAAAATAAATCACTCATTAATCGATTCGAAAAATACTACGAGCAAGTAAAAAGCAAATTGCAGCCATTTGCAAGATGGCTCAAGCGACATAGTTTTCCTGGTTTTAAGGGTCGGTCGCTTTACGACGTAGGTAAGTTTTTTATCGATTCTTTGTTTGATGCAGATTTGATGCTTCGAGCATCGTCATTAGCCTTTAACTTTTTCTTGGCACTTTTTCCAGCTATCATTTTCCTATTTACTGTTATTGCATATATCCCCTTTGGAAACTCTCAGGCAGAACTTTTAATTCAAATTAAACGCTTATTGCCTACCAATGCTTACGAGGTTTTATTGGGTACTATTGATGATATTTTAAACAATCAGAACTTGAGTCTGCTTTCGGTTGGATTTGTATTGGCCCTTTACTTTAGTAGTAATGCATTCAATTCTATGATGACCATTTTTGATAAATATGCGTTGGCACATCAAAAAAGGTCATGGTATTTAGCACGTGTTAGGAGTATCGGATTAACCTTATTGGTAGCCTTAATTGTACTTGCCAGTGTATCTGTAATTACCATTGTGACGATATCCATTTCATGGCTTAAAAAACAAGAGTATGTCAATGATCAAATTAATTCTATCCTCTTGGAAGTGCTACAATATGGATCTGTTTTCATTCTGATTTATTTCGTGTACTCTTCGTTGTATTATTTTGGTAGTACTAAAGTTGCAGAGTGGAAGTTTTTTAGTGTTGGCAGTACATTGGCTACAATTTTATCTGTAATTGCCTCAGCTGGATTCACGTTTTATGTGAATAATTTTAATTCATACAACAAGTTGTATGGTTCAATTGGAACAATATTAGTTCTGATGCTATTTATCTATTTCAATTGCATCATGTTATTGGTTGGATTTGAGCTAAACAGTAGCATTGACCGTGCTGAAATGAAGGCAATTAAGTCGGAGCCAAAGAGAAAATTCTTGAACTAATTATTTATTGCAAATAAATGTTGCTGTTAAGTGTTGCAAAAATTAGATTTGCACCCTTCAACGGAGAAATGGCAGAGCGGTTTAATGCACTTGTCTTGAAAACAAGCGAGGGTCACACCTCCGGGGGTTCGAATCCCTCTTTCTCCGCAGATCGATAAAGCCTTACGCATTTGCGTAGGGCTTTATTTTTTTACAACGAATCTGAACCGTAGGTCATGTGAGTCGTAAAAAAAGAAAAGCCCTTGCCACGAAGTGGCAGGCTTTATAATCTTAGCCACCCTCTTAGGAATCACGAGCGGGGTGAGTAATCCCTATGGGCGAGGAATACTGGAATGCCTTAATGTTCAATGAAGAACTATTTGGGTTGTAGGATGATTAGGTCGTTGGGGCGGAAAAAGACGACATCGTCAACACCGGTTATTGAGATCACAAACACTCCTCGCACGGGGCATTGCTGAATGTCAAAATTGTCTTACTTTCGGCTCGCTTTAAACCAAAACAAAACGATCATCAGACTGACTTTTTTAATCCGTACAATAATTCTGACAAGCATTATGCTTCTTGGAAACTTGACTTATGGTCAGGATCAACATTACCTGTTTACGAATATTCACACGGCCATGTTCGACACAACAAACAAAACAGAGCTGTGTCTGGCGTTTAATAACAATTACCTTGACTTTGGCTACGCCAGACAGTTTAAAAACTTAGTGTTAACAGTTGCTGTTAAACCCAGAATTAGTGACCAAGGCGGAATTCGATTACCCAAAAACACAGGATTATTTACATTAAGTCAGGTGTACTTAAATCATGCATACAGTGAGGTGCACGTTACTCAACGTAAGACTCACCGGATGCAAAAGCTTTTTGTAGGTGGCGGTCTTGGTTACCAATCACACAAGGACATGCTACGTGTATTTGGTCAGTTAGACTGGGGCAATGAAAGCCCACTGATGAATGCTGGGTTTTCTTTACGTGCTAGCATGTACCAAAGCCAAAATGAAACTAGACTACGCCTCGAGCCCGCCGTTACTGGGAAATTTAAGTTTGGGCGTATGAGGTTAATAAGTCAGTTAGGATACTCTATATTAGCTGACCGACGTCGTGTTCCTATGGCTTTATTGATGAGTTTTGGCCTTAGTTATGTGGTTTAAAACCTGCCAACATGTATTATGTTGTTTGTATATCTTTGAGTAAACTAATGCGTAATCTTATAGCCATATCTCTCATTTCTACGATTATCTTACTCTCTTGTAAAGGAGAAAACCAATTTGGACTATGTATTAATGAGGTTAGAGCCATTCCTGGTCCTCTTTTAGACTCTAATGCTGTAGGTGACCGAAATCACGTCGTTGATGTCGTAAACTCCTTTGAGGGCCTTCAAATGACAGATATCAGATCGTATACCTTTTATGATTACGTAACCTGCCAACAATACTACAAAGGACTGTTTGTTTTTAACCAACGGGTTGACTTAGTTATATTTAATGGCAAGGTTTCTAAAATTGAGGGTTATATCCATGACATTGAACTTGAGATAACACCGACCATTTCCCAGGAATTCGCGGTCAAGATTGCCAACGACTCCTTTCAATCAAAGTCATGCTATTTTATTGAGCTAGGGATTATTGGTCAACCAAGTTTGGGGAATAGTGAACCCCTAGCGAGGTTAGTGTATGATATACGAACACGACAATACATTCATGGAAGATGTCTCGTCGATACTCACACAGGTGAGGTCTATTCATATTCTGTCAGGTAGGTACTTTAACAACCCATTCATATAAATCTGGCACTTCATGCAATTATTGAATCAACGAATGTTTGAATTACTTAATGCTATCATCTCTTCTCTTAATCTTTTTTCATCATACTTCGTACTCGCGACTTCATAGGCCAAAATTTATGACAATTCATAAATAAGAATAACTTTGACCTTACTAAAATTAGAATATATGAAATCGAATGCGAAATTTTTTACAGGCTTAGGCCTTGGATTGTTGGTGAGTTTTCTGTTCTTAAATGTTGGAATGCTCAAATCTGAAAGCCCTGCGAGTGCAGACGCATCAGAAGCAGTTTTAGCTAGCTTGGAAGAGAATGAAACGAATGGAATGAATGTACCAGCTCTAGATGCGAATGCGCTTATTGATGCCTACAAAGCCTATACTACAGCACCCGGTAGTAAATCGTTGACAGAAGGTGGTGTTATAGACAGAAGAGAGCTTAAAGCGATACTGGGTTCAAGTAGTGATGACTTAATTAAGTTTAGATTTTATTTGAAAACAGAAGGTGAAACTCAGAACATTGGCATCGTATTTTATCCAAAACGTACTTCATCAACGTTGCTCCGTACGGGTTACCAATCTTATTGCCCGAATATGTGTAACTAACCTAACAAACGAATTTAGAAGAGCCTTTACTTGAACAGTAAGGGCTTTTTTTATGCCTATCAGGACTGAGGTCCTTCAACAAAATACATTTGCATACTGCCTTTGTTCTTGACTTCAACTTGCCCTCTAGGTGTACAAATGAAGTCTTTTTTCACAAGCTTATACGTATCCTCAGAGATATTGATTTTTCCCGGCTCACTGTTTTCTTCCATTCGGGCTGCGGTATTCACTGAATCTCCCCAAATATCAAAAGCATATTTTATTACACCTACCACACCAGATACCGTTTTACCCGTATGCATGCCTATTCTAAAATTGAATTGCGAACCAAATTTTTGCATCATTTCAGCTTCAGCCTCCTTGATGGCTTGTAACATATCTAAACCAGCAGATACGGCATTTGATGCATTTTCCTTCTTATCTGAATCTAAACCGGAAACAAACATGTACGCGTCTCCGATCGTTTTAATTTTTTCTAATCCATGTGCTTGGATGATGCGATCAAACTGACCGAAATAGAAATCTAGCAATTGAACCAGTACCGTAGGTTCTAAGTTTCCTGCAATCCGAGTAAAACCCTCAACATCCGCAAAAACTATGGTCACCTCAGCATGTGCTTTTGCAACGGCTACACCATTGGCCTTCAACTCTTTAGCCGTTTCAACGGGTAAAATATTATATAACAGTTGATCAGAACGATGTCGCTCTTTGGCTACTCCCCTTAAAGACAAGAAGACAATTAAAGAAATGAGGAAGAAGGCGATGACCAATATCAACAACAGCATACGTTGCTTGTTCCTTGCATTGATTTCATCGTTAAATTTTTCCTCTTTCTTTTCAAATTGGTAATCCGCACTCATCATGGCTACTTTCGTAGAGGTGTTTTGACTTAGTGTCGCTTCCTTAAGATTTTGTAATTCCCGCATGTAATCGGAGGAAACTTTGTATCTACCATTGAAATACTCAGTTTCTATTGCCACAGCTAACACCTCCTGTACCGGATAGTTGATTTCAGAATTTCTTGCCATAGCTAACGCTTCTAGTGTAAACTTGGAACTGTTTTGATAGTCAGCACTTTTTAAGTATGATTTGGCTTTGCCTAACGTAGCGTAACACATCGCTATTTTTTCATTTAATGCCTGAAAATCAAAAATTAACTCATCATATACTTTAATGACCATTGGACTATTTGACCGCTCCACTTCGATGTTATTCAAGTGTAATTTGATCTCCAACAGCCTCATATTATTGCCAGCGGACGCTGCAACTTCACGCGCTTTGAACAGAAATGACTCTGAAACTTCATATTTCCCTAAATTGTAATACGACAATCCCAACAAATAGTCTATAACAGAACCATCACGTTTGTTCAAAGCAACTTGGCTCATTTCGCGTGATTTATTAAAATCAGAGATGGCTTCTGCCCATTGATTCATGTTGTACTTCACCAACCCTAAGCCTTGGAATGCTTTTGACATGCTGCTAGAATCATTTATTGTTTCGGCATGCCGCATGGCGATGTAGTATTTTGACGTTGCATTGGAATAATCCATAGAAGCTAGATATCCTTTTCCTAAGAGATTAGCACTTGCAATAATTCCTTTGGTATAATTGGCTTGATCAGCTAAAAAATAGGCCTCTTTGAGTATATCTATAGCAGATTTAAACGAGTCCTCCACTTCATACAAGTTCTGAGCAGCATCAACCATTTGATCGACATTACTGATAACCACAGCTTGTTTTCGTTTTGCTTCCTTTTTGCCTTTAAAACCTAGGCCTGCCAATAGCATAGAGCTAGAACTGGCTACAAGCAAAAAAGTTAGGATAAGTCTATTCAACCTCACTGTACAAATAAAATGAAATTAACGGTTACTACTAGATTAATTATTAGCAAATCAATGTGTTCGGCATTTGTCGGCGCTACATAAACGCTTAATGTTCCCGTAGGTGGGCTGTCCTGATGATTACTCTTCCCTAATCTCTTCTCTCCCATCCGGGTGCTTGGCAAATCTTTTACCTTCACCTCCATGGACTGGATCAGCCGACTCCCATGGCCAGCCACCAAAACCTGTACGTTGGTAGTCCGTAAATGCTTGTTGTATTTCTTCACGTGTGTTCATCACAAACGGTCCGTGTTGCACTACTGGCTCGTTTAGGGGTTTCCCTTGTAATATCAGTAATTGCCCTTCTGTTTCTCCATTTTTAACATGTAAATCAAACGTTGGGTCAACGTCAACCGCATGATAACTTTTTAACTCTTGATCTTCAATGATCATAGACTTGCCTTCAAAGAAGTACAAACTCCTATTTACACCTTCAACCGTTTTAGGAATGATGTATTCCGCTCCTGGGTCAAATTTAAAGGCATAAATCGCTACGTTATTCTCTGTATCAGCGGCCCATGAATCTGGATTCGCTGTTGGCGCTGAAGCGTCTCCAAAACTTCCAGCAAGCACTTCTATCCGAATCTTTCTGTCTGCTGAATCCTTTTTCTCTAAAACTGGAATATCCTCACTCCAGTTCATTTTAAAGTAAGGCGCAACCATTTTGCTTTTCTTTGGCAAATTCAGCCAGATCTGAAATAACTCCATTCTGTTGCCAGTATCCTTGTTTACTAATGGAAACATTTCAGCATGTTGTAAGCCTTTACCAGCAGTCATCCATTGCACATCACCATGACCATATCTTGCCGCACCACCCAACGAATCTGAATGATCCACATAACCATCTCTTACCACAGTAATGGTCTCAAATCCACGGTGTGGATGACTTGGGAAGCCAGGAACAACCTGACCGTGATACATTCTCCACCCATCCTTTATAATAAAATCTTGCCCCATCTGACGGCCATCTAGGCTAGCCTTAGGTCCATGTTTCTCGTTGCCCTCAGGATAGAGGTCTTCGTGATGTACACAAAACAAAAATGGGTCTTGTGTTTCCCACTGAAAACCCAAAGGTCTAATTTTCTTTATTGCCACTTTTTTATCTTTATCGTCTTCTTCTGATTTACCCATATTTCCAGCAGAACCAATAATAACGCCTGATGCCGCTAGTCCTGTCTTTCTCAAAAAGTCTCTCCTACTGTTACTCATATCTCAAAGATAACAAAATACATGTATAGACATACAATTTTAAAATATGAATCGTTGTTTGATTTTAACGCCTAAGTTTATTCACGCTTTGGGGAGGCCTTTTTTTTCCATAACACAAATCCCATTAAACCAATACTCATAAGAGTCATTGTAATAAAGGCAAATTTTGACCCTAACAATGGATTTACATAAAACTTATCATATAACTTATAATAAGATAAAACAGAAAGTCCATAGATTAGTCTTGATGCTACAAATGTCAAACTAATCCCAATTGCTAGATACTGGGGTTTTAAATATTTTGTCAATAAAGAATGCAGAATTGGCGCAATATGGATTTCTGATATCCCTAAGCAAACTAATGACAGGACATAAAAAACTGTATGTTGTGCAGTAGGTGTTTCTGGAATTAGAATCAAAAACCCAATTGAGATAGCTCCAAAAATAAATCCCATCATAAGTTTAAAAAAATGTGTACTATAGAAATATGTCCATGCAACAGTTGCGATAATACCTATAGGTAAAACGAAGATCTCATTTGCAGAATGCCACAGACTCTTCGGAATATTCAACGATGAAATTTCGCTGAATTGAATTTTTAAAAAAAAGGACCTAAAGTCTGAGATCAAGTAAAGTTGCCAAAATATGGCTACAACAATGAAAGCAATTGAAATATTTATAACTCTTTTGCCTATTGTCAATTCGTTACTTATGGATTGGTCTGCAACTTTAACTTTTGCAAATAGAACAGGAATTACAGAGAGTAACATGAGTATTCCTGAAAGAATAAATCCAACATTAGTACCGAATTTCTCAGCAGCAGATACAACCAATAAGACGCCAAGAAATGAGCCTACATTTACGGCTAAATAAAACAAGGTAAATCCTGAATCTAGCAGTTTGGTTTTGCTCAAATATAATTTCCCAAAGTTTGAGATGATATTTGGGGTATAAAATCCACTACCCAAAACGACAAGAACCAATCCAGTATAAAGTCCAGCAATTGAAGGGATACACAGACTAAATGCACCTAGTGCTTGCAGTATTCCACCTATAACTATTGTTTTTCTATTTCCAATAACTAAGTCCCCAAGTAGTGCCCCAATAATTTGAGAAAAGACTATTGCACCTGCAAACACACCATATATTTTAAATGCTTCAGACCTATCCATTTTCAGGATTTCTCCACTCATATACAGAATGAGCAAACCACGTATACCGTAAAAAGATGTTCTTTCGAACATTCGCGACAAACTGTAGTAAACAGTATCTTTAGAGTGTTTCTGGTTTCGTATTCTTTCCATTTAGGTCATTGGATTCGTAAATTACTTACAAATTGAGGAATACAGTAGAATCGCAAATTATTTAAGAGGAATTCCGAACAAGTGTTCATGTGTTCATCTATTCACGTCTTCATCCTACCTAAAAACAAATCCATTGCAAATAACACCCGCGGTAAATTTGTGTTTGAATTTGTTTCCATTTAAGTAAACAGATACCTCACTCTTTTTTACATAATCCACGGCATCAGCAATAAAGATGTTTCCATTGGAAGGGTCAATGTCGAAACCATAGATGTTTGCTTCTGGTAAATCAATGATCTTCCCCTGATTTGTATAGTTTACAGGGTGGATGTAGTATATGCCTTTAAACGCGCAGTAAATGTTGCCTGTGATTGGGCTCTGTCGCAACAAACTAGGTTTTTCGCCTGGCTCAAAACGGCCATCAAATAAAACTGTCTTGGTATCAGGATGTATAATTTGATATTGTGGTATGTCGCTGCTCCCTAATCGGCCTTCACATAGAACAGCTAAATAACCATTCCTTAAACGTAGTAGTGCGTTGGGATTGTGTGCGATTTCGATGCTATCTTCTATTATCTCGCTCACTTGATTCACCAAATAAACATATGGGTGTTCCCGATTTGCGACATACACATGGTCACCGATAACAGCCATTTGATCCGACCATCCATCCAGCGCAATATGGTTGGTTATCGCATATGTGTTGGTACTCACAACGCTTAATTCATTGGCGTATAAGTCTGACACAAAGGCTTTTTCGCCGTTTGATGAAAATGTTACGTAACGAGGTGATTTGAAACCTTTTATCTCAATCTTTGTTTTGAGACTTGCTGAATCAAGCACGACAATTTTTCCTGAATTGTTTATAACCACCCAGTATTCTCCCTGGTGTGTTGTAATAGATTGCACAACGTCTCCAATAAACGCCCCATTGATACCCTGATAAATCTTATCGCTGTAAACATTCGTTGAAAGGTTATATAATCCTAAACTCCCATTACCTCTCTGAAAACCACCTTCGTTTATGACCAACACGTCTCCAGCACTGGTGTCGTTATTACCAGGTGGAATGATTGGTTCATCGTTGCAGGCAAGGAGGCCAAAAAGTATAAGTAAGGTTACGGTAAAACGCATATTTTTTGACTCATTAGTCCGTGGTCCGTTTCAATAAGCAACACATAAACACCTTCCGATAACTTTGGTTTATGATGCTGTTGGTTTACATCACTCGAATATACGATAGCGCCATTCAAACTTCTTAACGACAACCTTTTATAGGGTATCAAAACATCAAAACCTTCGGACATTTGGCTTGGGTTGGGTGCAACAAAACGTTTAATAACTGCTTCTTCGTTTGCGTTTAATGCAAACTGCAATACACCAATGGCGTCTAAATCAAATCCACCCGACTCGAAATCAGTTGGCCATGGATCATTTATTTTATTATTATTCACATCTCTTCTGGCAAAAGAATCATTTAGATTTCCGACCACATCCACCAGCCTTACATGGCTAATGTTTAATATGTCTAAACCACTTGAATCCTTTAACTCGTTTAGATCAAATGACGTACCATACGGTGCCTGGTGCTTACCCGCTAAGTTGTGATACCATTCACATGTCATATAAGCCAAATTCTCTATCTGAGTCGTTGTATCTGCGGCTGAAACTGCAGGAAATCTCACAAAACGTTTGCCATCACTACTCACCTCTACAAACGCCAGTTCTAAGAAATAACCACCAACCCATTCAAAGCCGTTTTCGAACACAACAAAATCAGGTCCATCAACATCGGCAATCTTACGGTTAAAGTGATACGTAGCCATGCCGCCATCACCTAAGCTTACGGTACGATTGTCGGGGCTCCCAATGGCGTCTGACGCTATTCCGGTCGAAACTCGTGTTGAGTCCGAGGCATTGATTTTCGACAACCCTTTTTCGATAACAACAGAATCCCCAAAGTAACTCAGCGATGTATGATCTCGATGAATAGCTGCACTACCAGGCTTCCCTCCTGCTGGATCATACTGACCAAACAACTGCAAAGGCAGGCAACATAGTATGCAAAGAATTAGTCTCACGATTTAATAAACTGTTTAGAAATAATACCTTGATTTGTCTCTAGTCTAATGATATATAGACCTTTAGCTAGACTTGACACATCGATTTGAGTTTCATTTACCCTTGTAAACGACTGCAAATTACCTAATAAATCATAAACCTGAACTGCCTTTATATTACCCGTAGTTGCTACATTAATAAAGTCTTTGGTTGGATTTGGATACAGCGTTAAGTCAACTGGAATCTTATCAGAAACAGAACCGATTAATGGTAAAAAATTATCGAAGCAGAAATACCCCGGTGTGTTTAACCCAAACTGACCAGTATCACTGCCTTCCACCCAAAAATCTAATCGGACAACTGGATTGCCACTAAGAATGTTTGAAATATCAACATAGTCCCAGTCTTTCTGGATGTAATCTAGTGCGTTGTCCTCAAATCTATAATCAGCGAGGTAATGCGCAATGGTATCCGTTTTAGAACCATCATAGTTCATCCCAACCACCTTTAACACTAAAAAATCTTTATCATTGCCTGTAACGCCACCAAATTTCTTGGCAAACTGATTACCTTCTTGCATCGTTTTGTATGCATAAGTCGTATTATTTACACCAAACTGGAATGCACGAAAAGCGGTATTAAAATGAGCCGTTGGAAGGAACGGAAATAATATCGTTGATTGCTTATAACCAGTCAGATAAGCGCCTGCACCATGAAATCCAGCACCTGAAATACAACTGTATTGATTGTTGAATGTACCGTCAACCGTGTCTGTCATGGATGACATAGACCAACCTTGCCAGCTTTTCCATTTTGGATTGTATTCATTCACAAATAGGCTTTTTCCTACAACAAAACCACCATCGTTTTCCGCACCATCCAAGAATGTGTCTGGATCAATTTCGTTGTTAAAAAAGATATCGCTTATGTCGTACGTACTTTCAAGAGAATCTGCATTGAAATTATCCAAACAGAAAAACGCTGGTGTATTCATACCGTATTGCCCTGTATCACTACTTTCCATTCTAAAAACAATCGAATCAACATCTCCTAAGTGCTGCAAATTCCAATGTGTCCAATTTGTAACCACATAATCTTTTGAATTGTCTGTGAAACGATAATCAGCTAAATAGAAGGATGACTCTGATGAATCAGACCCAATGTAGCCCTTTGCTATCACACGAAAGTAATCAGCATCATTACCGTCAGTCCCACCAAACTTCTTGGCAAATCCATCTCCATTAAGCATGCTGAGGGCAGGATAGGTCGCATTGTTTATGTAACAGCCATTGACAACTTGTTGCTTGTTTAAGACCACTGTTGCTTGTTGACTGACAACAGCATATTGGTTGGTGAAGTTAACACCCTTTGCTGATCGAACACTGTATTGATTGGTGTAGCCAGTAGATACAGAATCCATCATATTAGAGACACTAACGCCTTTCCAGGCCTTATAAGTTGTGTCAAAATTGTTTTTAAAGTAAGCGTTGCCGTTAGCGAATCCGCCCGACAAATCTGCTCCATTCCAAAACGTATCGTTTTTGGATAGATTTAGGGATTCGAAGGTACTCATCCACCCAATCTGTGCCGAAGCATACAAGCTTCCTGTTATAATTAATAGTGTTAACCAGTTTCTCATTTCTTATTCTTTTGATTGATTTCATATGTTACGTTAAGTTCAAAATTTCGAGGCGGGTTGGGCCTAAATGGCAAAATGGTATAGTACAAGTTGCCTATGTTTTGGATGGTCCCAGATACCAACATCAACTCCCAACGCCAAGTAAACGTCGCTTGATGCAGAAACACGGATGGTAAATAGTTGGTGTTCTCCACGTCGGTAAACCTTTTTGAAACAAATTGATTGGTGTAGGATACGGTCCACTTTGGTCGATTATACCTGATTGAGAAATTACGCTGTACCTGCGGAACAAACGTTTGTTGCCGGGCCATTGAGTCATCCACAACGGTTGACCTTAATCCTCCCAGATTACCTTTTATTACAATGGATTTGTATTCAAAACGACCACCAAGCTCAATACCTCTGTTCCATTGCACTTGATTAGCTACCTGTTGCGCCGTAAATATGCCATCACTTCCCGGCAACCACCTTATTTGATCATTGATGGTGTTGCTGTAAATGTTACCAGTAACGGTTAAGGATTTATTCTTATACTTTGCAATTAGCTCACTGTTTGTACTTCTTTCAGCGGTTAGATTTGGGTTACCACCTGGATTCCAATACAGACTATTAAAAGTTGGCATTCTGTAGTTGTTTGAGACTAAGGCTATCAACTGCCATTTTGATTTCAACTTATGAAGTATTTGGATGGAGTTCAATAGTGGCAGATCAGTGTTGTTGGTATACTGAACCAACCTAGACCCTATATGGATACTCGTTTTTTTGATTTTCACTTTCAGGTGAACACCTTCACTCATCTCCAATCTGTTGTTCGAATAAAATGTATCTCCATCTGCAATGAAATATCTAGCTTCAATATCTAGCCCCACTTTTACTTTGGTACTTAGGTGTCTCACAAAATGCGTTAAAACACTATTATTTACGAACGTATACTGGTTGTAAATTTGAGCTATGGAATCGATGTAGTCCAATAATTCATAAAAACTGCCCACCACAAATTTTGCCTCATTTTTGCCTTTTATATGCGACCAATCCGATTGAAACCGTATACTTTTATCATTTTGATATTTAAGCGATGCTGCCTCTAATATGGTTGCAGGTATAGCGCGATTGGATGATTGAAGCCATAAGCGCCAGTTGAGTGGATTAGTTTTTTTGAATCGAATTCGGTGTTGTACCAATAGGCCTCCTTGCTGAAAATTTGCATGGACTAACTGCTTTTCAACCGAACTGTTTTGGAATGGTTTGTAGTTGTAATCGTTCTTGGCGACTTTATTATAAGCTGTAAAACTGATAGTTGACCGTTTGAAAGGTATCGTCGCTTTAATTGATCCATGCAGCAGTCCGAATGATCCGAGACCGGCTGACAGGATCATACTTGGTAAGGTGTCTAAACGATTGTTTTGAATATTGATACTCCCAGCAATATTGCCACTCCCAGTTTGTGTCGATTGATTTGTATTGAGGCTAATATCATCAAAGAGCATAGCAGGTAGAAGGGTTAGATCAACATTGCCATTCTGGATATTCTGAAGACTTAACCCGTTCCAGAAGACAGTAGATTGCTCGGGTGTTCCACCTCGGATACTTAATGTGGACAAAGCACTGCCAGAATTTGATTTAACGAACACGAGCGCTTCACTCGATAGTACGTCACCTATTGATTTGGACCTCACATCATGCTTGATTTGGACATCCACCGCACGAAACCCGCCACGCACAGAAATCGTTGTGCTATCTAGCAACACAGAATCGATTTGAGCCGAGACCATAACGTTTGCAATACAGATTGCAAAAACGAAAACGAGATTTTTTAAAAACAATTGAATAAATCAATAAGCCTGCTTCGTTTTTAACCCGAAAACGTCACACTTGCTGATTCTGGCAGGTCTTCTGACTTACTCTGAAAATCGTCTTCCCATCGGCCTTCGGCAGACAGTGACTAAAGATTGATTCTCATTTTTATGAGCTTACAGCTGCGGGTACAGTAGAGGTTTTTTACCTCTTTCCCATTTTCATCCTATCACGTTAATACATGATCAGAACCAAAATCAAGGCAAATATAAGAGAGCAATACACTCCACCTTAAACAATCTTTCCACCTTCTTTTAACTACCTGACAACCATCATGTTATTTTCTGATTCAAATCAAATTAGTGGGGCAAACCGTTTGTCAATCTTAACGCTATATAAAGAAACAATATATTATCACTATGAAGTATCTATTTATTCTATTATCCTCCATTGTTGCGCTATCTGGTTGTAAAGACGACGACCCAGTAGACAAAAAAATCGTGCTCACAACAGCAGAAACCAACGACTTACAATTTCTTAGAGAGGAAGAAAAACTTGCTAGAGATGTGTATCTCTATGCCTATGACGTGTACAAAGAATCAATTTTCTCAAACATCTCTTCAAGCGAACAACGCCATATGGACGCTGTGCTTGCGCTATTAAACACATATGGGATAGAAGATCCAGTTGGGACCCAGGGTGCTGGTGTGTTTACGAATCAAGTTTTGCAGCAATTGTATGATCAACTCATCATAACGGTTGACAGCTCTAAACACATGCGTTTACTGTAGGTGCTACCATTGAAGACTTGGACATATCTGATATCGATATTTTCTTTGCTCGTACAGACAAACAAGATATCATGGATGTTTACCAAATACTCACTTGTGGATCTAGAAATCACATGCGGGGCTTTTACGGTAAAAAAAGGATGAAGGTGTAACCTATACAACACAATTTATATCTGCTTCAGATTTAGATGCCATAATCAATGGAAGTCATGAATCTTGCGGACAATAACAAATAAATTTAAGGACAGCAGCATGTT
>JBLHOC010000022.1:0-26204 GCA_047620825.1 Bacteroidia bacterium
ACAAAACCAGACAGCATGTACATGAGACCTGAACTAAGCCATGTGTGTTATGGTGTATTCGATGGTGGTTATGTAATCAAAGGTATGGAGGTGGGCAACTTCACGAATGACGTTTTACAGGGTAGAGTTGAAGTGTTGAAAGCCAAAAACTACGGCTGGAATGGCACCATCAATTATGTAGATGGAAAGAAACACGGTATTGAATCTTGCTCCAACGGAAGAAATATATACCAACGACAATATGTCGATGGTAAAAAAAAGAGCATGAAAGTCTTTTCAAAAGATCAAATATTACTGAGACATGAAGTTTATGGCCCCATTAAACGGTTGTACACGTATGAATTGAACGGGAAGGTGCAACGCATACAAGTACAAGATTCGGTGCATCTTTATTACAAAAACCAAGTGCTGAGATATAGCCTCACTTTTAACACTCAAAAAAAAATATGGGAATCAAGGTCTCTGTACCCTTCAGGAAAGATGGAGCGTTACAGACCCCATTCGGACTATCGCTACTCTCCTATTGGACCAAATACTTGGTATGATGAAAATGGAAAAGAAATGTCGGAGCCAGATCCAACCGTAGAAGTTGAGGAAGACATGTTTTACCAATCTATATCTGCTCTAATGCAAGGCTCTAAATCAACTTACCCTAAAAAGGAGATATTGCAATTGAGTTCCGCAACAAATGCCAAAAACGTCATTGATTCTATACTTCTAAGTACACCTTTTAAAATTAAAAAAAAATACCAAGGCAGTTATGCTTACACGTTCTTTCAAAAAAGCGATGGGCTGGATGTTGTTATGCGAACAGCGCCGAATGATGATACCACTTTGCCAGACTTCATAAGCAGTCAACTTTCAGACTTCACATTCGACTCAACAGTGCTCTCCAATTTCAAAGTGATTTATGTTAAAGCGAAGGCTGTTGTTGATGTAAGTCGGTAAAGTTATTTCACATTAAAAACTCAAAATCTAGTTACTCGTTAGGCTCAATTATCGTCCGATAAACGATGACACAAATTCGACCAAAAACTTTGGAAACTTTAAACACTGATAAAGTTTCCTTATTACTTTTGCCGTCGTTTAATGGAAGTAAAAGAACAAATATTAAAGAAATCATTATCGATGTTTATGCGCTTTGGAATCAAGAGCGTAAGCATGGATGATATTGCTCGTGACGTTGGTATAAGTAAAAAAACATTGTATCAACATGTCGAGGACAAACGTGACTTGGTTCGACTCGTGTTTGAACAATATCTTGATGACGACGAGCAGTATTGCACCAGCATGATGGATGCCACCATCAACCCGATTCAGCAATTGTTGAACTTGGCAAAACATATTGTCGAACACTTCAATGATATGAATCCGAGCACCATGTTCGATGTCCAAAAATATTATCCAAATTGCTGGGAACTGTTTAACGATCACAAAAACAAATACATTAAGGCACAAATAGAAGACAACCTGCATGCAGGCATGGACGGTGGACTATATCGTCCTGAGTTGAATGTCCAAATCATCTCTAAATTATACATCTGTCTGATAGACGCTACTGTAAACCCTGAAACATTTCCATCAAAGGACTTCGACCGGGTTTCCATATTCGTTCAATTATTCGACTATCACCTTCACGCCATCATGACGACTGAAGGAACCAAATATTTTAACGCACATAAAGAATCGTTTTTCAATTAAACAAATGAGAAAAATCAGTACCCTATTGATTTGCTTTTGGGCTCTTACCACAGTGGGCCAATCGCAATCGTTAACTATGGAACAAGCCATTGATTATGCCTTACAGCATAATGCCGATGTTCAAAATGCAACTCTTGCTGTTGAAGGAAGTAAACAGGAAGTTAAAAGCGTTATATCAACCGGTTTACCCCAATTAACCGCAAATGGAAATTTCACACATAATGTGCAAATTGCCTCTCAACAACTACCAGATTTTATCTCACCTGCGGTTTATGGTGTCTTGATTCGTGAAGGTCTTTTGCCCGATGATCGTTTTAGTGTTGGACAGCCACAAACACTTGCATTTGGAGCACCTAGTTCTCTAACAGCGATGGCCAACTTAAATCAGCTTCTGTTCGACGGCACATTCTTTTTAGGATTAAAAGCGGCCAAGCAATACGTTAAAATGTCTGAGTTAATGGAAGAAAGCACGGAAATTACGACCATCGACAACGTAAAGAAGTCTTTTTACGCTGCGTTAATTACAGGTCAAAATTCGGATTTACTCCAAGAAAGTTTGCAAAACCTTGAGAACACACTACGGGAGACGAGAAGCTTATATGAAGCTGGGTATGCGGAGAAACTGGATGTAGATAGACTGGAATTTGCAAAATATAACCTCGAAACTCAAATCAACAACATCGCTCTTCAGAAGCAGATTCTCATGAATATGCTAAAACTAACTATTGGTATGGATGTAAAGCAGCCGATTACACTGGTTGGTGACTTGAATGAAACAACAAGCGTTAACGTGGATAGTTATAGTATCGATAGTAGAATAGAGACTAAAATCATGCAGCAAAAGTTGGTGTTGGATAGTTTAAACATCAAACGATACCAGGTGGGTTACTATCCAAGTATCCGATTAAATGCCTCCTACCAACAAAACAGTTTTTCAGAATCGGCTGAATTCAAGGGTCTTGGTAAAAATTGGAATCCGGGAACGATGTACGGTGTGAATGTTAGCATTCCTATTTTCGATGGTTTTTATAAAAAGGCTAAGATATCTCAAGCTAGAGTTGATTTCGCCAAAGACAAAAACACATACAATCACACACGTAATCAATTGACGTTTCAGATAGAACAGGCCAAAATGAACGTGACCATTAAGACTCGAAATTTAGAGAACCAGAAAAAGAATAAGGCGCTTGCCAAATCCATTTACGAAACATCAAAACTTAAGTTTGACGAAGGTGTGGGATCTTCATTCGAACTAATACAAGCCCAAACTGACCAAACACAAGCCGAGATAGCATACAGCAATGCTTTATATGAGCTTATCGTCGCACAAATAAATTTACAAACAGCATTAGGAAATAGTCAACCTATCACTAAATAACTTTTACAATGAAATTCATGAAATATTTTAATTTATTCGCTTTTGCAACCTTGTTCATTATAGGTTGTGGGCCAAAACCGGAAACTGATCTAGACAAAAAACGGCTGGAATTAACAGGAGCCGAAAAGTCTCTTGATTCGATTCAGGGTGTGATTGCATCTCTAAAAGATGAAATAAAAGCATTAGACACTGCGGCTAGAGTTAAATCATTCCCTGTGATGGTTACAACAATAGCCAGAGGGGCGTTTCAAAACCCATTTACAATACAGGGTCTTGTTGAGTCTAATCAAAACGTATTGCTTTCGCCAGAAGTGCCTGGCAATGTTGTTTCGATTTTAGTACGAGAAGGTCAACATGTTTCTAAAGGACAGGTTATTGCCACCCTTGATGGATCTGTCGCAGGGTCTCAAATCAGTGAATTGGAAAATGCACTCAGTCTTGCAAAAATCAACTACGAAAAGCAATCCAGACTTTGGGCTAAAAAAATTGGTAGTGAGATGCAATATCTTCAAGCCAAAAACCAATATGAAAACCTGCAAAGAAGTTTAGTAACAGCACAAACTCAGTTAGGAAAATACACCTTGCGATCACCAATATCAGGTACGGTAGATGAAATAATGGCTAACCCTGGAGAATTGGTGGGTGGCTTAACCACTGGCCCAGTGGCTAGGATTGTTAACCTGCGTGATATTAAGATTAAAGCCAGCGTTTCTGAAAGATACGTGGGTCAAATCAAACCCGGCCAAACAGTTCTGTTGGACTTCCCTTCATTGGGATTACAAATGACGGAAAAAGTATCAGCAGTGAGTAACGTTATTGATATGGATAACCGAACTTTTGTTGTTTACGTGAAACCATCTAAAAACTTAGACCGATTAAAACCCAACTTATTAGCTCTTATGACGGCCTACGATTATGTTGATAAAGATGCCATTAGCATCTCAACGAAGTTAGTTCGTACCGATGGAGACAAATCGTTTGTGTTTGTGATAAAGTCACAAGGTCAGAAGAAATTGGTCGAGAAACGATACATCGAAATACAAAAGCAATTCCCAAGTCAAACGCTGGTTAAATCTGGATTAGAGCCGGGTGATCTGTTAATTACTGAAGGTGTTAACAGTGTAATTGTTGGAGATGAAGTAAAAATAATAGCGCCTTCAGTTGAAGGTTAGTCTAAACTTGATATAAACACATTAATAGAGTGTAATGAAAGAAATAATAAAAGAGTTTAAACTTTCCACCTGGGCGGTAAACAACAAAATCAGTGTTTATGTGATGATGGCCATCATTTTAATCATTGGTTGGGGAAGTTATACTTCGATGCCTAAGGAGAGTTTCCCTGAAGTCAAACAACCTATCATCTATATCAATACGACGTATCCTGGCAACTCTCCAATTGACATGGAGAATTTGGTTACGCGGCCAATGGAAAAAGAGATTAATTCCATTACAGGTTTAAAGAAGTTAAACTCCACCAGTATCCAAGACTTCTCTGTAATCATAGCAGAGTTTGAGTTAAGTATAAAGGGGGAAAAAGCCCTTCAGGAAGTAAAAGACGCGATTGACCGAGCCAAAATGGATTTGCCAAACGATTTACCGGCAGACCCTTCTGTTATGGAAATGGACTATTCCCAATTCCCTGTCATGAACGTTAACGTTTCGGGAGACTATCCTCAAGACAAACTAAAGGAATACGCTGAATACCTTGAAGAGAAAATGGAGGCGTTATCAGAAGTATCGTCAGTTGACATCTCTGGATTAACTGAGGAAGAGGTTGAGATTGCTATTGATCGTGTTAAAATGGAAGCGCTTGAACTATCGCTTAGTAACATAGAGCAGGCCGTTGCAGCCGAAAATGTTACCATGAGTGGTGGTGATATACGAAGCATTGAAGGTTCTGATATTACCCGAAGAAACATACGTATTGATGGCGAATTCAAGGATTGGAGAGACATTGAAAACGTAATTGTTAAAAACGAATTCCAAAACATCGTTTATTTACGTGATATCGGAGAGGTTAGTTTTGGATCAAAAGAAGCTACCAGTTACGCCAGACTTAACGGAAATACAGTTGTTACCCTCGACATCAAAAAGAAAAGTGGCGGGAACCTGATCAATGCTGCTGAAAAAATTCAAGCCATTGTAGCGGAAGCTAAAGAGAAAATATTCCCAAAAGACTTAGAGGTTGTTATTACCAACGACCAAAGTAAGATGACCAAAAACATGGTGAACAACTTGGAGAACAGCATCATAATGGGTGTTCTTTTAGTTGTTGGTGTACTTGTCTTTTTCTTAGGTGTACGTAACTCCATGTTTGTCGGCATTGCAATTCCATTGTCCATGCTTATGGGTATCGCCATTCTGAATTTCACAGGTACAACCTTAAACATGATGGTGTTATTCTCATTGATTTTAGCGCTTGGCATGCTGGTCGATAATGGTATTGTGATAGTAGAAAACATATATAGGAAGTTTTCTGAACGTGGAAAATCTAAGGACCAATCATCTAAAGAAGGTGTTGGTGAAGTTGCAACCGCGATTATCGCTTCTACTGTTACCACGGTAGCTGCTTTTATTCCGTTGTTGTTTTGGGAAGATTTGATGGGTGAATTTTTCAAATACTTACCTATAACATTAATCATTGTACTATCATCCTCACTTTTCGTAGCCCTTGTTATTAATCCAGTTCTGACATCTGATTTAATAAAAATCGGGAACAAGGAAAAGTCAACATCACGAAAATTCTGGGTTAAAAACTTAATAATCGTTATAGCAGGAATTATCCTTTTAAACGTTGGATGGAGGCTCATCGGCGGGCTTTTCATAGCTGCCATTATCATTTCGATTATTAACCGGTTTTATCTTACACCTGTTGGAAACTGGTTTATGAATAAGATCATGCCAAAAATCGAAAACGCCTATGCGAATTTCCTAACCAAAGCGTTAACTGGAATTAGACCCGTTTTATACTTAGTTGGAATGGTCATTTTCTTTGCTTTAACCTTGGTAATTTTCACCGTTCACCCACCTCCAATGGTGTTCTTCCCAGACAGTCAGCCGAATTATGTAAATGTATATGTTGAGACACCACTTGGCACTGACATTGAGCGAACCAATGAAATTGCTAAAAAATTAGAGAAACGAATTGCTGCTGCAGTAGAGCAGGACAGTGCCGTTCTTGAGGCAATTTTGGCTCAAGTTGGTGAGAAAACCGCTGACCCTAACGAGGGGCCGCAAAGTGGATCATCACCGCACAAAGCTCGGATTACAGTTTCTTTCCTTGAATTTGAGAAACGCGTTAACTTAATGGTTGATGGAAGAACTACGAGTGACATCATGCAAAACATTAAAGATGCATGCGGCGACTTCCCTGAGGCGAAACTGACTTTTGCCAAAGACAATATGGGCCCTCCTGTTGGTAAACCAATCAACGTTGAAGTGAAAGGAGAAGACTACCTTACCCTAATTCAAGAAGTTGAAAAGATAAAAAAGAAAATGGAAGACTTGAATTTAAAAGGTGTCGACCAATTAAAAACCGACCTTGAACTTGGGAAACCTGTTTTAGAAATAACAATCAATCAAGAAGCCTCACGAAGATTTGGTTTGAGCACCATGCAAATCGCTGGAACCATTCGTACTGCTTTATTGGGTAAGGAAATATCAAAATACAAAGAGGGTGAAGACGACTACGAGATTCAGTTACGTATGAAAGATGAATATCGGTACAACTTGAATAACCTGCTAAATACACGTATTACATTTAGGAATATGGCCACCTATAAAATTAGCCAGGTACCTATTTCTGCTGTAGCCGATGTAAAGTATAATTCTACTTACGGCTCGGTTAAAAGAAAAGACTTAGACCGTGTGATCAGTATTTTCTCAGAAGTTGAAGAAGGTGCAAATGCAAACGCTTTGGTAGCCGAATACAAGAAAGTGTTGGAAAATCATCAAATGAAAGATGGGTATGAGTTTAAATTTTCTGGAGAACAAGAAGAGCAAGGTGAATCCATTGCCTTTTTGATGAGTGCTATGCAATTGGCTATTTTCTTGATTTTCTTAATCATCGTAACACAATTCAACTCCATTGCTGGTCCATTTATCATCTTACTTTCGGTACTGTTTAGTACCATTGGCGTGTTCCTTGGATTCTCACTTACTCAAACCACATTCTCATTTATGATGACGGGTATAGGAATTATATCGCTGGCAGGTATTGTGGTAAACAATGCCATCGTACTGGTCGATTATACCAATCTACTGAGACAGCGTAAAAGAGCTGAAAAGGGATTAGACCCGATGAAAGGGAAATTAGAGCAAAATGAAATCGTGCAAACGATTGTGGAATCTGGAAAAACGAGACTACGCCCTGTACTTTTAACAGCGATCACAACGGTGCTTGGTTTGCTTCCATTGGCCATAGGATTTAACGTAAACTTCGTTGGACTATTGACCCAATTTAAACCTGACATTTATATGGGTGGACAAAACGCTGAGTTTTGGGGACCAATGGCTTGGGCCGTTATCTACGGATTGATTTTTGCGACCTTCTTAACCTTGGTTATAGTTCCTGTAATGTATTATATCTCAGACAAGGGTACGCTGCAGATTAAGCGTTTAATTGCTAAACTATCATAAGAACAAAAAATCTCACCACATTTTTAAAAGCCAAGTATTATGCTTGGCTTTTTTTTATGCCTTATTTTGGCTGCATCTATGACACACAGTAAATCCGAAATGGATATCACTTTTATGCGCAGGTGTATACAGTTGGCGCAACAAAGCTTGAGTAATGGAGATGCCCCATTTGGGAGTATCATTACTAAAGACGACACATTGATTGCTGAGGGCTTGAATGATGCCGGAAGAAAGGTGTCGGAACACGCCGAAGTTATGGCGTTACATAATGCACATAACAAAGTTGGTTCATCCGACCTTACAGGTTACACCTTGTTTACCAGTTGTGAACCATGCCCAATGTGCTCCTTTATGATTCGAGAATATAAAATCAGTCGGGTTGTATTTGCACTCCCCTCCCCTTTTATGGGTGGCTTTACAAAATGGAGCATTTTACAGGATAAAGAGATTGAACAATTCAAACCATTCTTTGGTCCACCACCGGAAGTGATTGGAGGCTTCCTAGAATCAGAGTCAAAAAAAGTTATGGATGACACCCCCTTTTGGATGTTTGGTTCTCAGGTTAAGAAACAATAATTCCATCTAGGTTGGATGGTTAAAAACATAATCAAAAGCATAAATTTGTGTCTCAATAACACATGCAATGCGTAAAAAAAGTAAAGACTTCCTAAAGCAATATTTAAACACGAACGCTCCAGTAGGATTTGAAACTGCGGGTCAAAAAGTATGGCTGGAATATCTCAAACCTTATATCGACAGTTACGAAGTGGATGTATACGGGACCACCTATGGAGTGATTAATCCTGGGCAGGATTACAAGGTGGTTATTGAAGCACATGCAGATGAAATCGCTTGGTATGTAAACTACATTGATGACAACGGATATATTTACGTTGTCCGAAATGGAGGAAGCGACCATCAGATTGCGCCAAGTATGCGTGTTAAACTCCATACCAAAAAAGGTCAGGTAGATGGTGTTTTTGGATGGCCAGCGATTCATGTCCGTGACCGGGTAAAAGAAGAGCAACCAACCGTAAAGAATCTGACGATTGATGTTGGAGCAAGCACAAAAGAAGAAGTTGAGAAGATGGGTATTCATGTAGGTACGGTGGCCACATTTGATGCTGATGCCATGGAACTCAATAAAAAATACATTCTAGGCAGGGCGTTGGACAATCGCGCTGGTGGTTTTATGATTGCTGAAGTTGCAAGACTACTTCATGAAAACAAAAAGAAACTCCCTTATAGTTTATACGTTGTAAACGCAGTTCAAGAAGAGATAGGATTACGTGGTGCTGAAATGGTGAGCAGAAGAATCAAACCCGACGTTGCTATTGTAACGGATGTTTGTCACGATACACATTCGCCAATGTATAACAAAAAAGAGCAAGGTGATACGAAATGTGGCGGTGGTCCATGTGTTACAGTTGGACCTTCAGTTCAAAACAACTTGCTTGAAATGATCATCGACGTTGCAGAAAAGAAGAAAATTGATTTCCAGCGAATGGCGGCAAGTCGTTGGACTGGCACAGACACTGAGGCTTTTGCATATAGTGATGTAGGACTAGCTTCGGCATTAATTTCGTTGCCTTTAAAATACATGCACACAACTGTTGAAATGGTGGATTACGATGACATAGAAGGATGTATCAAGCTCATGTACGAAGTTCTCATCCAGTTAAAATCTGGGCACGATTTCAGGTATTTCACATAGCATAAGTTGTTGCAGAGAAAGAAGTGACGTAGAAATCACCCAGCAATAAGTACCGTCGATATCCGTTTGAAAAGTATGCGAAACCAGCATGTCTTGCACTTGTATCTTATCTTTAACCTATGAACAAGTTCCTCTGTTTTCTAAGTCTGTTGTTCGTGAGTCAAGTATCAATTGGTCAGCAAATTGAAATTACCGATTCACTTTGGACAGAAGCCTTGCTGTATAGACTTCAACAAGTTGAGTCGGACATGTTAAATCGTGCAAAAGAAGGCACGTTGCAAACCTATCGTTCTCCCCGTAGTGACTTGCCTCTCACACCTGCGGAAATTGATCAGCTGGGTATAATCCATATGCAATTCGCTGGTGGCGCTGCTAACGGAGCTGATACCTTAATTCATATTCCATTCACAGATTCTGCCTTTGTTGGTATTGGATTCAATCGCCAAATGACGCATGATCTAATCAATGCCAATACCACCATTCAACTCGATTACATTTCACTTTTATATAAAGTTGAACAAGGCAACCTAATTTTTAACCAATCGAAACTTTTTTATGTTTCAATGCATGATCTAGTACGCGAACTAAAACAAGAAGATATTGACTTCATACGGTCTCTGGATTTATGGGCAAAACGTTTACCTGGGTTTCGTATTCAAGGGCTAGGCACACCTAAATCAATTGCACATTTGACCCAATCAGAAATAACTGAACAGAAAGTAATTATAAAAAACTCAGAGTTTAAATTTGATTTTGAAGAAAATTTATACCCTCAAATTTCAACTTACTTTAGTAACAATTTAGTTGTTTACCGTACACCAAAGCTAACCAACGCAGTAAAGGACTGTTCAAAACTAGTCACGCTAGAAGCAAAAATATTGGAAGACTCCATTGGTTCAAAAGCTGGAGCCGTTTTAGTTTACCAATTTCCTTTAAAAAAGAGCACTTGCAAGGCTTCAATACTTCGTGGAAAGAACAATGTGCTCCTTGTTAAAGTAGAGTCAAGATCACATGGAGCAAACATGAACATTAGATTTAACGACAAATCGCAAGTCTTTTACATCCCGCTTTCATCTCTATATGCGAGTCTCAAAGGTATAAACCGGGTGCAAATGCAAACCATTATTCAATATGTCGAAAGCACTTTAACAGGGTTAAACTAATTGCAAATTTGCTCTGTATGGAATAATTCGACGTAGTTCTGTCATTTCTAACCTAAACATTCGACTACCACTTAGTATCTTTGAGATAACATATTACATATGAAAAACATTACATCTAAATCCATCATAACCAGCATTCTATTCTCCGGTCTATTATTATCTAGTTGCCAGAATAGTACACAACGCAAAGGACAAACTGCAGACACATCTGTTGAATCCAAAGTTGAAGCAGCTCCTGAAGCAAATCAAACAGCAGAGGTGGTTAATATTACACCTGAAGCCTTTCAAACACTGGTTAGTAGCCAACCATTTGTTGTCATAGATTTTCACGCTACTTGGTGTCGCCCATGTAAAGTAATGGCACCTCATTTAGAAAAGATTGAAGGTGAATATGAAGAAACTCAATTAAAAATTGTTAAAATCGATATTGACAAAAATCAACAAATTGCGGCTCATTTTGCTATAAAATCTATCCCAACAATGAAACTATTCAAGAACGGTAAAGAGGTGGATACTAGAATTGGTGGCTTAAATGAATCACAGTTAAGACAGTTGTTTGCGGCATATTTGTAGCAAGGTTTTATTTAAAACTGCTGATAAAAAATCAACATTGCGTGTAGACAACGTCTTTAAATAAAAATCTCATTAATCTAATAAAATGAGTTTGTAGTTAGAAGTTAATCCTAAATTTGAGCCATGTAACAAATGCGGGATTAGCTCAGCCCCGATAAAACATAAATCTCTGATTTATTTGTTTATCGAGGGTCCTCGACAAAATTTACATTTTGTCGGGATTGGCTTAATTTCTCACACCAAACAGCCCATTTGTGTATCACATGTACATTCTTAAAAGTCAAATTAATGGCCAATATTATATTGGGCAAACTCAAGATTTGACACTTAGGCTCGTAAACCATAACGCAGGTAAAGTTCGATCGACAAAATCTAAAAAGCCTTGGGTTCTTTTATACTCCGAAGCATACGTCAACAGGTCTAAAGCCTTTGCTCGTGAGTCCCAAATCAAATCATGGAAATCCCGCAAGGCCATAGAACGTTTAATTCAAAATAATTAATCTCTAATCGGAAGTTTATTTTAGATTTGAGCCTTAATTAAGGGATTAGTCGAGATCGACTTCACATTCCAATAACTATAAATTTGGGGGATTAGCTCAGCCCCGATATACTTCAAATCTGTGATTTGATAGTTTATCGAGGGTCCTCGACAAATAGCCAAATTGGAAATTTGGATTTTGTCGGGATTGACTAGAGGGTTTGAAACATATTTATTATTGACTAAAAATATACTTAGTCGAAACAAATGGGGGATTAGCTCAGTTGGCTAGAGCGTTTGACTGGCAGTCAAAAGGTCACCGGTTCGAATCCGGTATTCTCCACTTTTTTTTATTAGAAATAAGACGATACGCCAAAAATAAATCCGGCTGTTTTTGCTGGAGGATTACCTAGCAAATCTATTTCGTGCATGTATCTGTAATTTAATCTTATCACTGTTTCGGTTGTCGGGCGAAAACTAACGCCTGGCATTATGCTCCACAACTCATCTCCGATATCACCACCCGTTTCTTGAAACGACCCAACGTTCCAATCGACATACTCCAGTCGAACAGCAAGGTTTAATCGTGCGTTGTCCCAATTCAATATCCTACCTTTTAGAATTGGTTGTACAACATCAATAAAACCACCAAATTGTTTTTCACCAAATTGTTGCGAATAGCCCATTGGAATATCTATCCAAACTTTCGTCAATTCCCCTGTAATTTTTGTATTTATTTTGGGCACAGTTGTTGTAAAATCTACTGCTGCAGCTTTCACCCACTGTGGCACATCCAATACAATACCGTCATCTTGATCTGTGTTGTATTGTCCAGCCATTAACGATACTCCCAATTCACCAATCTTTTTATGTCTTGCCGCCAACTTGGTGGTAAACAGCACATTTCCCTCTTCAAACCTTTCTGAATTCGCTTTCGAAGCAGGTAGGTACGTTTTGTTCTGGTCGTTTTCGACTATAGTCTGATCAAAACCACCAGTGACATAGGCTTCATAACCAAGTTTCCAGTCTTTTTTATAATACTGTCCAAAACACCCAAAACCAGCGTTACTCCATGTGGCAGGCAACAACTGAGTTGCGGAGAATGGTCGATCTGTAAATGCCCATTTGGGTCCGTCATGATTTTGATTAAACGATCCAATTGGATTCATCACAATTCCAGTTCTCAAATTCAACAAAGGATGAAAAGCAATGTCCAGTGCCGCAAATTCAATGGCAATCTTCTTCCCACCTTCTTCAAATTCAATTTCACTCATAAATGAAACACGGCTGTTTATGGCTGACGAAACGAAAAGTGTCATTCTCCGAACTTGGAACTGGTGCCCGTCTGAAACACCATCTGACCCTAAGTGTTGCCAATTTGCTTCCAAATAACCACCTACTGCCGTTGTTCTTCCATTTTTCAAAAACGGCCTATTATATACAGCATCCATGTTTAATGACAACGAATCTGAATTGTGGGCTGTTTTACGCAACAGGGTACTGTCTATTTGAGCATAAACTTCTATACAATTGAAGATGAATACAATGAGTAATATGTTGGTCTTCATTTTAAAGATATCTTTAATACTTCTTTATCTATGGTAATTGGGAATGATCTGAGTTGCAGTGTAGCCGGCCCAGTGGTAACGCTTCCATCTTTACTAAACTCGCTTCCATGCGCGGAACATTGGAGTGTATCCCCGTAAACTTTTAGCTCGGTGCCTTGATGCGTACATTTCATCAGCAAAGCTTCATAGTCATTTTGCGCCAGTCGAAACACACAAATTGGATGTTGTAATGCTGGGTTTCGAACGATAATGTTATCCAAATAAGTGGTTTGCCCTTGTTTAACCTTTACAAAAGACAACAATGACAATTCTAAATAATCACCTCTTAATAAGCCGTTTACATGCTTCTGGGTCATGCAACCCGACAAAGTAGATTCCATGAACACGATTCCAAGACAGCTACCAGCACATATTTTTAAAAATTCTTTACGACGCATCGTTTAAAGCGATTTCAAAAATTCAAGTAGTTTCAATTTATCCGCTTCAGACAGTCCTTCATATTGATCTCGACTATTCTTCGCTTCCCCTCCATGCATCACAATGGCAGATTCAATTGAAGTAGCACGACCATCGTGCATTAAATAATATTGTCCGCCTTGCGAATCTGGGGATAATCCTAATCCCCATAGAGGTGGTGTTCTCCATTCATAAGTCTCTGCATTACCCTCTGTGTATTGGTCATCCAATTCACTACCCATATCATGCAACAACAAATCAGTGTAAGGATAAAACTCCTTATTCGACAGTACTTCTATAGGTGAGAAACCAGTTTTAAGAACAGGTTTATGGCAACCACTACAATTTAATTGGACAAAAATATTTTTCCCTTCAATAACATTTTTGCTTTCTATATTTCTTGGGATCGGAGCCTTCAATGTTTGTAAATAGAAAACTACATCGTTGATGACCCTGAGACTTACTTCAGGATCAGTTGCTAAACCAGAATATACACTGACAGGAATAAAATCAGAAGTAATGCCCATGTCCTCACTGTACGCTGCAACCGTTTGGTGTAATAAATTATACGCCGCCGCTTTTTTACCAAACCGGTGTATATATTGGCCGTTGCGTTCCACGGCATTTTTACTTGGCGCAATAAATGGCGCGAGCTGTTTCCATTGTGGAACACCAGATATCCCATCATTATTTAAATCATTTGGATCAGCCATTTGTATAATATCAGCATCAGTTACCGCTTCTAAATAACCTAACCCAGTATTCGCTGGTGGTGTGATTTTCGAAAATGTTGCTCCATCTGGAAGCCTTTCTGGTTGGTAGCCAGGCAGTGCCCTGTTTTGCAATTGAGGCCCTCCAAGGTCTAAAAAAGTATTTACACCTGGTGCAGACTGCCCAAAGCGAGTAAGTGTTGTAAACGGGTGACCTTTGCCATCACCGGCATGACAACTTCCACAACTTGTTGCTACAAAGGTTGGCCCTAATCCCGTTTCTCGTACGAAAACATCGTCATTAAACGCAATATCCCCATCTAAAAATTGCTTAGATTGCTCAAAACTAAGGCCTTCAATGGGGCCATCAAGCAGTTCATTCTCGGCAGGCGCTTTGGGTTCAAATGTTTCGCAAGCTCCTAACATTACCACAAACACAAAAATCCCAAGTATCGCCTTGTATTTCAATTGAATCATATTTCTCTTGCAAAAGTATATTGTTAGAGCCATCTAACAAAATTATTTTAATAGGGGTGGCACTCCCGCAAGATTTGTACCTTTGTATTATGAATTCACTGGTAGAAGAGAATTACCTAAAGGCATTATTTAACGATGCCAATAAACAAGGTGAAGTAAGCGTAAAAGATTTATCCGAAAAGTTGGACATAAAAATGCCGACGGTTACCAGTATGATGAAAAAATTATCATTCAAAGGATTAGTGAATTACCAAAGTTACAAGCCCATCAAACTAACATCAAAAGGAAAAAAGGAGGCTGGCATTATCATTCGAAAACACCGATTAACAGAAATGTATTTGGTGGAGAAGATGGGATTCGGCTGGGAAAATGTGCATGAGATAGCGGAACAAATGGAACATATAAAATCAACTGATTTTTTTGACCGCATGGATGAATTGCTCGAGTATCCTAAGAATGACCCACATGGCTCCCCAATACCAGATAAAAACGGAAAAGTAGATTGGATCAATTACCCCAAACTTTCGGAGTGCAACACTGGAGACACTGTTCGTTTGGCTGCCGTAATAAATACTTCAGACGAATTTCTCTCTTTCTTGAATAACCGTGAACTTCAATTAGGCACAATCATTCGGCTCATATCCATCGAACCGTTTGACAACAGTATGATTGTGTCTTACAACGACAAACCCAATGAGATGATAAGTCTGGTTGCTTCAGAGAGATTGTTGGTAGAGGTTGTTTAATTGACATAAACCAAATTTACCTGCACTTTAATCATCATTACGATAATATACCTAGCGGCAAAATGTAGTTGCCTCATTGAAAGGAAATAAAAGCCCCCACCTATGTGATGAGGGCTTGCTTAGTAGTCTTTTCAGATTACATGGCCTCAGTTTCGTGCACCTCGATGTCACAACCACCAGTCCATGCTAAATGTGGATGTCCTTTTAACATACCTTTTGCTTCTTCGATGTCATTGGCTTGGATGATCGAATATCCTGTAACGTCTTTAGTGCTGGCTTGAGCAGTTCCATCAGGAAGTAACTTTGTTCCACCCATTAATGGTGCGCCAAAATCAACCAAAGCGTCTCCAATAGATTCTTTCCATGCAAACCATGGCTTCATGCCTTCCATTTTTTGTTCCTCTGTGGCTGTCGCCATTCCTGCCATTGCTTCTGCTGGCGCGTGATACAATACGATAAAGTTTTTCATTATTTAATTTCTATTTATACCTATGACGAACCAACAATCCATATTGGGACAACATGTAAAATAAAATCTTAAAAAGAATTTAACTGACCCTACTCCAATCCACAAATCCTTTAGATTGTAGCAGGTGTTGTTTGAGTTTTTGGTGCGGCTGATTACTTAAGGTCGCATCCTTTTCGAGTAACAGAAATGCCTCTGATCTAGCGCGCTCTAGCAAATCTTGATCTTTTGTAATACTGGCCAGTTTAAGGTCTAACAATCCGCTTTGTCTCGTCCCTTCAATATCTCCTGGACCTCTGAGTTTTAAATCATACTCGGCAATTTCAAAACCATCCGTCGTTTCAACCATTGCCGCAAGACGCTGTTTGGCGACTTTAGTCAATTTGTTACCAGTCATCAGCACGCAAAAAGACTGTTCCGAGCCTCTCCCTACCCGACCTCTTAACTGGTGTAATTGTGCCAAACCAAATTTCTCCGCACTTTCAATCACCATTACGGTAGCATTGGGCACGTTGATTCCTACTTCTATCACAGTTGTTGACACCAATATGTGGCATATGCCGTCTTTAAAACGATTCATCACGGCATCCTTTTCCTCTGGTTTCATCCGACCATGCAACATATCGATTTGATATTGTGGTCTGGGGAAATAATCAATCAAAAGATCAAACCCGTCCTGAAGGTTTTTGTAATCCAGTGTTGCAGATTCCTC
Organism: Bacteroidia bacterium; assembly: GCA_047620825.1. Taxonomy (GTDB): domain Bacteria; phylum Bacteroidota; class Bacteroidia; order NS11-12g; family UBA9320; genus UBA987. Next base: position 16,781 of record JBLHOC010000022.1, read on the forward strand.
TATTAATGGAAATACGATGTACACTTGACGACCAGCATCTACTTGTTCTTTTACAAAACCGCGAACACGTAAACGATGATTTTCTGATCGATGGGCAGTAATGATTGGTTTTCGACCGCCAGGCAGTTCGTCAATTTTAGATACATCCAAATCACCATAAACCGTCATGGCCAAAGTCCTTGGTATTGGTGTGGCCGTCATAACCAGCACATGAGGTAGGGTTATTGCTTTACTCCACAACTTGGCTCTTTGCGCCACTCCGAAACGATGTTGTTCATCTATCACAACAAGACCTTGATTTTTGAATTTGACTTTGTCTTCAATTAATGCGTGAGTGCCTATGAGTAAATGAATATCTCCATTCAACATTCCTTCTGAAATCCTTTTTCGTTCGGCAGTTTTGGTGCTTCCAGTTAATAAAGCGGCCTGAACTCCAATGGAGCTCAATTGATCTTTAAAGCCTTCATAATGCTGAGTGGCCAAAAGCTCTGTTGGTGCCATTAATGCTGCTTGATACCCATTGTCAATGGCAATTAGTATGGATAGAATTGCAACAATACTTTTTCCACTCCCAACATCACCTTGTAACAGGCGGTTCATTTGAGTGCCACTTCCTATGTCATTTCGAATTTCTTTGATCACACGCTTTTGCGCATTGGTCAATTCGAATGACAATTGCTCTGTAAAAAAGCGATTAAAATTTACCCCAATCTTGTTAAAAATCAAACCTGGTAAACTGGTCCGATCCTTTTTTAAACGAAGAATGGATAATTGTAGTATGAAGAATTCATCAAACTTCAATCGTTCCAGCGCTGAATTCATTTCAATAGCGCTCGATGGATTATGAATCCATTTAAAAGCTAAGTCTCTCGGGATCAAACCTTGAGAACTTAGGATCGCACTTGGGATATATTCGTCCATCTTAAAACCAGGATTCTCAAAGAGGTTTACGAACATTTTGCGATAAACCTTATTGTCTATTTTCCTATTTCTAAGGATTTCGGTATTTGGATACACGGGCTGAAATTGTGGCAAACCCATCTGAGTCTCTGGATCTTCCAATTCAGGGTGCGCAATGTTCATTTTCCGATTGAACACAGTAGGTTTTCCAAACAACAAATACGCCTTGTTTGGCACCAGTGCCGTTTTTAGAAACTTGACACCTCTAAACCATATTAAATCTATTGAACCAGACTCATCACCGAACTTAGCCGTTAACCTTTGTTGTCCGGCATTTCCCTGGACCACAATATTTAACAATTTTCCTTTCAGTTGCACATATGGCATATCTGGAGAAAGTTCTGAAACACGTTGGATTTTGGTCCGGTCTACGTAACGAAAGGGGAAATAATATAGTAAATCGTTGAACGTAAAAATACCCAGTTCCTTTTGGAGCAACTCCGCGCGTTGAGGTCCGACACCTTTAAGAAATTCAATGGGTGTTTTTAGAAATGGGTTCACTGTACAACGTTATGAATTTTGAATGTTAAATGTAGAATCTAAAATGTAGAATGTAAAATCTTTAAGGAGAAATTTAGAATGACTTACCTTTCAAGTCACAATTAAACCTTAAGAATTAAACATTATCAGCGGTTGCTTTTCCCATAAACGCGCCCAACTCCATGAGCCAAGCAATACCCATGTGCACTACGATTCCGCCCCAAATCGATCGAGAATAAAACGCCAAAATGCCAAGTAAACTTCCACCAAAAAATGAAGAAACTGTTTCGATCATCGGTTTACCGAAGTGAATTGAAACATAAAACGCAGCCATAGGCAAAATAGACCCTGGCCCAACGTATTTAATAAACGCCAATACCAAGAATCCCCTGAAAAAATATTCAATCGAAACAAAATCCAGACCATAAATCAATTCATAAAAAAGCAGGTACCACTGGGGTGGATCAACCCCGTAACCAAAATAGTACACCAAGTTTTTCAATCCTCTAGGATAGTACCCACCGAAATGATCGGTCAATCCAAACCCAACAACAAAGGGCAGCATAATCAATAGAATCAAAAAATATGGCCTGAGGTTAAAGTTTTTAACTGTAAATCCATACGGACTATTGTGGTGTTTGCGGTCCCAAAGCCAATATATGGTAATGGGTAACATCGCTGCAGTCATCTTCAGTAAATCCCCAATCACGCGATTGCTAAAATTAGGAAAACGACCAAGATCGAAACTTTCTAAATGGACCGTATAAACGATGTATTGCCGAAATGCAAAGACAGAAACAGCGAATATCGACAAAAACCAAAACCCAGGTTTTGTGAGTAAATCAAAACGTTTTTTAGAGATAATATATCCGCCATAAGCGACGGAGAATGGCAATCCATACAGAAAGAAATGGTACCAAAAAATTCCAACTTTAGAAATCTGACCGGTTCTAAAAACTCGATAGGCAGTGTATGTCCCATCTGGGTAAGCCCAATAAATATAGGCCGATAAAAACGCGACAAGAAAGAACAAATATTTCCAGCTAAACTCCTCCTTAAAATAGCGAACCATGTAGCCAAAAAACTGCTTAAAATAAGCGTCTATGAATCGTTGCCACAGGGACAAGCGTTTTTCAACAATCTGTTCCATTAAGACATTAAGAGTTGTTTCACGATGTCGGCAATTAATTTACCGTCGGCTTTTCCTTTGAGTTGCTGACTTGCCATGCCCATTACTTTACCCATGTCTTTCATACCATTGGCTCCAGTTTTTTCAATCACCTGACTTATGGCCACTTTTATTTCATCTTCCGATAATTGTTTAGGCAGAAATGTTTCGATAACGGCCAATTCCTCTTCCTCGATTTTTGCAAGATCAGGACGGTTTTGTTCTACGTACAAAGTCAACGAATCTTTACGTTGCTTCACCATCTTAACCAATGCCGACATTTCATCAGCTTGTGTTGGTCCATCACCACCGGATGTATTAAGAATCAACAAGGCTGCTTTTATGGCGCGTAACGACCGTAATGTGGCCTGATCTTTCGCTTTCATGGCAGCTTTCAACTGCTCGTTAATCTGTTCTATAAGAGTCATGTTTCAAAGATAACGAGAATTTCGAATGAGTGAATTTGAAATGAGTGAATATCAATTTTTGAATGTCGGAATGTCAGAATGATTGAATGTTAGATTGTGTATCGTCCTAAAACAAGTTGACAGGTTATTGTAGCGTTAGATAATATATTTTAGCCATCACAGATTGAGTGTATGTATGTCCAACTCCCATAGTGTCTGCATTTAACACGTCACATATGTAGCCATTGGTTATGTTATTTCAGACAGTAGCTGTTTAAAATTCTACATCAATATATAAATAAGACCATTATCCTGAAAGGTTTGAAACTGTATGAAAGAAATTGCACCTTGTCTATCCTAACCGTCATGTAAACCAGATTAATGAGACAATTTAGACAAACCATTGGGATATTATTACTGAGCTTAATAGTTGGTAGTTGCGGAGATGACCCATGCAAATGCGCAAGTTTGCAAAATGTTTCAGACGAATTAATGTCTTACTTTCCAGTCCAACAAGGGAGCTATTACATTTACCCATTGAGTACAGATAATATTGTTATTGATACTTTGTTGTGCACCTCCTTTAAGCAGGAATCGAACAGTTGTGACCACAACGACACCAGAACTAATACTGCAAGGTGTTCTAATTTTCACATAGGGTGGTTTCAACACTATAACGCTGAGTATTTCCCACATCCACATGATTCAAGTAAGGCAGGAGTGGATGACCTAGTGTTGAAAATTCTTGATCGCGAATATGCAACGTTAACCAGAGCCATAGCAAATGACATACCTCCACAGACGGTAGATGTTTTGTTCTTTCCTTACGAAAAAGGCGTTAAGCCTTTCAATGACCAAAGTCCGTATGTTATTGATAAAGACCAAATCGGCCTCACTATAGGAGACAGCCTATACAAGAACTGTGTACGGTCGATTTATATGCAGGAAAAAGCTGAAGGTTTAAGAACATTAGACTCTATTTATTTCTGTCCAAATATTGGCATCGTTCAGTATCAAGATGATTTAAACACTTAGCAATTAGTCAAATACCATATCAATAAGTAGGAACTGGTCAACTCTATTTAGGGATATACAAAAAGTCCAGTCTCTCTCTTCTTTTTTCTCTTCTCTTAATTCTAAATTTACTAATCCACACTTTGTGCCAAGACCATTATAAAACCCTTCTGAATCTTATCTTCGAGTTAACTTCTAAAATCCACAATTCATGCCTGATTTTTGTCACTTACATTGCCACTCTCAATACTCATTGCTTGACGGTGCAGCCAGTATTCCAGGCATGATGGCAAAAGCAAAAGCCGATGGTATGAAGGCCGTTGCCTTAACAGACCATGGAAACATGTTTGGCGCATTTAAATTTGTGGTTGAAGCAGAAAAACAAGGCGTAAAACCAATCGTGGGGTGTGAGTTTTATGTCGTAGAAGATAGATTTCAACGATCGTTCACTGGAGGCAAAAAAGACAAAAGGTATCATCAACTGATGTTGGCTAAAAACCAAGTCGGATATAAAAACATATCAAAACTGTGTTCTTTAGGTTTTATAGAAGGATTGTATGGCAAGTATCCACGAATCGATAAAGATTTAATTCGTAAACACAGTGAAGGCATCATTGCAACTACTTGTTGTATTGGCGCGGAGGTACCACAAGCTATATTACATAAATCGGAAGAAGAAGCTGAGAAAGTATTTTTAGAGTGGTTGGATATTTTTGGTGAAGACTATTATATCGAATTGCAACGACACGATCTAAAAGATTTAGATAAAACTGGAAAAAGCCAAGAAGACGTAAACCAAGTGTTGCTTAAGTGGTCGGAAAAATACAATGTTCCAGCCATAGCGACCAATGATTCACACTACGTTGATGAAGTTGATTATAATGCACACGACATCTTATTGTGCATCAACACCGGCGATTTGCAAAGCACACCAGTTGGTAACGGAAGAGATTATAGATTTGGCTTTCCTAATAGCCAATTCTTTTTCAAAACGCAGGCAGAAATGCTGGAGAAGTTTAAAGATGTGCCGCACGCCATTGACAACACCAATCTAATCGTCGATAAAATAACACCTCCAAAACTGACACAAGACGTGTTGCTTCCACATTTCGTTTTGCCTCCAGGATTCAAAGACCAAGATGAATACCTCAGGCATCTTACTTACGAAGGTGCGAAAAAACGATACGGCGAAATCACAGAAACGATTCGTGAAAGGCTGGACTTCGAGCTCGCTACCATCGCAAACACTGGTTACCCTGGATATTTCTTAATTGTACAAGATTTCACAACCGTTGCCAGACAATTGGGTGTTGCAGTTGGACCAGGACGTGGTTCTGCTGCAGGTTCTGCTGTGGCTTATTGCGTTGGAATCACCAATGTGGACCCAATCAAATATGATTTACTGTTTGAGCGTTTCCTGAATCCAGAAAGGGTTTCACTACCTGATATTGATATTGATTTTGATGATGTTGGACGGAGTAAGGTTATCGATTATGTGATTGACAAATACGGCAAAAACAATGTCGCTCAAATCATTACCTATGGCTCGATGGCTGCGAAATCATCTATTCGAGATGTTGGACGGGTATTGGATTTACCGCTACCGATAGTTGATAAAATTGCCAAAAAGGTGCCAGACATCTCTTTGCATAAGTTGTTTAATACGGACATTAAAAAGCTAAAAAAAGAACTCAATTCGGACCAAATGGTTCAGGTAGAGGAATTGCGTAAAATGAAGGCCGGGAATGACTTAGAGAGCCAAGTATTAACGCAGGCTGTTGCACTGGAAGGCTCGGTCAGAAATACTGGAATTCATGCTTGTGGTGTAATCATTACACCGGAAGAGATAATGAATTTAATTCCTGTTACCACAGCGAAGGATTCCGACTTACTAGTTACTCAGTTCGACAACAGCGTTGTTGAAGATGCGGGACTATTAAAGATGGATTTCTTAGGCTTGCGGACGTTATCCATTATTAAAGACGCGATAATTTTAATCAAAAATCGTCATGGTGTTGAGATTGATCCTGACGAAATACCGTTGGATGATGAATTGACCTATGAACTTTTTCAACGTGGTTCGACAGTCGGTATTTTCCAATTTGAAAGTGACGGTATGCAGAAACACTTACGGTCGTTAAAACCAACCAAGTTTGGTGATTTGATTGCCATGAATGCGCTGTATCGTCCAGGCCCGATGGAATACATCCCCAATTTCGTCAATCGAAAACATGGTCGAGAAGAGATTGTGTATGATGATCCAGACATGAAAGAAAATCTGGAAGAAACATACGGCATTACAGTATATCAGGAGCAAGTGATGTTGCTGTCGCAGAAACTCGCAGGCTTCACAAAAGGGGAAGCAGATAGTTTGCGAAAGGCCATGGGTAAAAAGAAGAAGTCGATTATCGACCAAATGAAACCCAAGTTTATTGAGGGCGCAACCGAACGAAATCACGACCCTGTGGTGATGGAAAAAGTTTGGAAAGACTGGGAAGCATTTGCGGCCTATGCATTCAATAAAAGTCATGCCACGTGCTACTCCGTTGTTGCATTCCAAACAGCTTACTTAAAAGCGCACTATCCCGCAGAATACATGGCTGCTGTGCTAACGCATAACATGAGTGATATTAAGAAACTATCCATGTTCATGGAGGAATGTCGCAATATGCGATTGCAGGTTTTAAGTCCAGATGTGAACGAAAGCTTACTATCGTTCTCGGTAAATAAAGCGGGTAACATCCGTGTAGGTATGGCCGCGATTAAAGGCGTTGGTGAAGCTGCTGCAGAAGAAATTGTAAGAGAACGCGATGAGAACGGTCCATACGATGGGTTGTTCGACCTTACCAAAAGAGCGAACCTAAGAACGGTCAATAAAAAGTCAGTTGAAGGTTTGGCTTTGGCAGGCGCATTTGATCAATTTGCTGGATATCACCGGGCATTACTTGTTGAAAAAGTAGGTGAGTCAGCCAACGGCATTGAATTGGCATTACGATTTGGCAACGAATTTCAAGCACAACAAGCGACCTCACAAGCCTCCCTTTTTGGTGGTGACTCAGCAGTTTCGTTAAACGAACCTAGGCTTCCGGAAGTTGAGCCATGGAACAAAATGGAAACCTTAAACCGTGAAAAAGAAATTATCGGGATGTATATTTCTGGACATCCATTGGATAACCACAAGCATGATATTGAATTTTTCTGCAACACCAAACTCGAGGAACTGAACAACATTGAGCAAATGGGAAACAAGACAGGCTTAAAATTGGCTGGTATTGTTACATCTCATCAGAGCCGTATGAGCAAAAATGGAAAGGCCTTTGGAATTTTCAATGTAGAAGACTTTACCGGATCATATGAATTTGCATTGTTTGGCGACGATTATGCCAAATTTAAAGGGTATTTAACACCGAATTCTATGTTGTTTATAACGGCCAAAATTCAGGGACGATACTATGATACAACGATTAAGGAAGTGAAGATTTTAAGCATTGACTTTTTACATGATATCCGTGAAAAATATCTTGAAAAACTTACGCTTACTATTAAGATTGAGCAACTTGATGAGCAACTTGTGAATCGATTACATGCGCTTGCTTCATCGGACAAAGGTAATGCCAGCTTAAACCTAGAAATTGCAGATGCCGAAGACAAGTACGTGGTTGATATGTTCTCCACCACTTACAAAGTCAATGTCAATAATGAATGGATTAATGCATTGCACGAACTCGAATTGAAGTATAAGATTAATTAGAGATGGCTTAAATTATAATTTTAAATGTTGCTGAAGATACCGTTGACCTGAAGTTAGGGAATCCGACCTAACCACCTAATCAAATTGAACCCCAACCGAAATTGCTTCTGTAAAATCGACAGGTACCTTGAGCTCTTGACTTAAGAATTCAACTTTCAAATAACCTTTGTATTGAACCTCTAACTCGTCCTTTAACAATTTACCTAGCAGCCCTTGTAAACCGCCTTTTTGTTCTCCAAGTACTTTGTTGATGTCTACGTCAAATTTTATGGGTACGATAAAGTCTGTTTCAGGTTGTATCACAGCTGACTTAGTTTGGGACAAGTGTGTTACTTTAGTTTTATCGACGAAAATATCCATCTCCATACCTGTCAAACTACCACCAATTCCATTCGGGTTGTGATAAACCGCGTCAGCTGCTACAGAATAAATATTACCGTTAACCTTGGCCACACGTGCATTTTTAATGGTCTTAAAATCCGGCGCCTTAGGCGTTGAGCATCCAATAAAAATTAAGGAGGTAAAAAGGAGTAACAAAGGGAATTTCATATTGTAGGGAGAATTAAAAGAATAATTTAAAAATGTGTGCCGGAGTTTTCTAACACAAAGTTATGCATCCATCTATTAAATTAGCAGGCAATTCTTGTTATAAAAATGGGATTCCCATGTGTCTGACCGCCATCATTTCAGCTGCTTCATAACTGGTTTCGATAACCTTAAGGGCATAACTGGGGCTGGCAAACGATGAGTCTAATATCTCATTGGTCAATTCTTGTTTTGGTGGAACGAGGATGTGCAAACCAATTCGGTCATAGTACACTTTTTCCATCTCTCTCGTAGGTGCACCAAAAAACAACGAGGCGGACAAACTGGACCAACTTTGGTCTGGTAGCACAGAAATAAGAACAAACTTGCCTATGGTATCTTTAAGCATACTTGTGAAGTGTTGGATGTAATCTAGTACTTGAACTTCTGTTGGGTTGAGTGTCTTGAATGTTTGTACGATCAACGGAAAGCATGACACATCAATGAGCGCGCACTCGCACGAATACTCAATGGTTTTAGTTAATGAAAAGACCTTGATGCTCAAAAAAACAACTACACTTACCCTTCAAATATAGAAGATATACGTACCATTATTGTAATTATACCTTGATGCGTTGTAAAATATCAGTTGAAGACGTTTTAAATCAATAAACCTCAATCAATTAGGAATCAATTAATTGAGGTTTGATACGAGTACCCAGAACAAGAGTCGAACTTGCACGACCGTAAGGTCACCACCCCCTCAAGGTGGCGTGTCTACCAATTTCACCACCTGGGTAGGTTGCTTTTTAGACGACGCAAATTTACGTCATTATTTCATTGAGAATTAAAATCGCTGATTGAATTTTGATAAATTCTGTAAGTGCGTTAAGGTATTGGGTATCGGGTTTGACTTGTAGGATTAAAAACACTAGCATCCGAAAGTTTTCAATAAATGACCAAAATGTCTCTACACCCCAGTAAATACGTGATTGAAGTAGGATTTACCCAGAAAATAAGTCGACATCAAGTGTCATCTTTGTTTGCAGAGATAGCGTAACTTTTTTCACTCCTTCATTTACTTGGTTGCATACGTAATCCAATGTTAGGTAGTGATAC
>JBLHOC010000023.1:0-25268 GCA_047620825.1 Bacteroidia bacterium
CAACGCAATTCAACTGGGTATGATTTACGCAGACTTAATATGCTTCTGGCGGTGTTAGAGAAAAGATGCGGATTTAAATTAGGGTCGCAAGACGTGTTTGTAAATATTGCAGGTGGTTTGAAACTTGATGACCCCGGTACAGATTTGGGCATTGCAGCAGCAATTCTATCTTCCTACGAAAACATTCCACTGCCAACGTTAACGGCTTTTGTAGGTGAAATTGGATTGTCTGGCGAGGTACGTGCTTCAAGAAGAATGGATCAACGTATTGCGGAAGCAGCCAAACTTGGTTTTGAGGAAATATTAGTCAATACAGACAGTGTTAAGGGCATGAGACATCAAACCATTAAACTTGTTGGGGTTAAAAATATTATGGAAGTAGCGGAATACCTGTTTGGTTAACTACTGCCCTCCTTAACTTTATATATTAAGTTCACAATACCATTTTCAAAAGCTTCACTTGAAACTAAATTTAACGGTGTCTCATTCGTTTTATTGGTAAACAGTGGCAAACCTTCGCCCAAAACTACAGGTATTACGGATATAAGCATATCAGTAATTTGATCTTGGTTTAAAAATTAGGAGATAATTTCACTTCTGCCAACAACCCAAATATCTTTAAGACTGTTAGCCTTGATTTTGGACAATGTATCTTCACTTATTGTAGTGATGAGTTCCGTGTTTGGCGTACTCAATACTGTTTGTGTGTTTTTAGAAATAACATAACATTTGAAATCAGAGTAAGGCCAGTCGACGTCAAAACCAACAACAGTTTCGTAAGTTTTTCTGCCCATAACTACGGTACCAATATCTGAGATGAAAGTATTGTATCCAAAGTCTAAACCCTCGGGATTAGGGATGTCATCGAGCCAATCGATGGAACCATTTTTTCTAGCGATATATCCATCTACACTCATGGCGATAAAAAGTTGAATGTTTCCCATTTTAATGTATTACGTTTTTTTTCTTTTTATAAAACAATTTCAAGATAGAATCTTTATTTCGTTCTGCAATTCCTACTGCGAAATTGATAAGCCATGGAAAAAGGTAAAGCACCTTCATAACTCTCATGTTTCGCTTTAATTCGGAGCCTATGACTACAGATATTTGCTTGTCGTAACTGCTCATGCTGCTGGCATTAAACTTATTTTGCTCAAAACAAGTTTGTGCTTGCTTTGCGGCTAATATTCCACTTTCCATTGCTTTGTCGATTCCATGACCCTGTAAAGGATCTATCAAATGTCCTGCATCACCAGCAAGCATAAATCTATCGCCTGAAAGGGGAAAGGGCTTTCCACCCAATGGCAGTCTAAAACCATGAATGTTAGACATTTTGTTGGCATGTTTGAACTTTTGACTGATTACAGGATGAGTTTTAATAATATTGATCATGGCCTTTTTTAGATCAAACGATTTCTGTTTTGGTGGTTTCAACAATCCGACACCAACGTTGTATAGATTGTTTGACAACGGGAATATCCAGAAATACCCTTTAAACTCATCCAATAGGAAAAATTCATTGGTGTGTGTTTCACAGACTACATTTTTATAATATGCTCGGATGGCATAACCATCAGTCACATGTTTGATGTCTCTTTGTAACAGCTTTCGAGATGCCAACGAATTGGCCCCATCACAGGCAATAAGTATATCACAGCTATACGAATTCTTACCAGACTTATCTTCCAATTGCACAAGGGATGTGTTGGTAATGTTGCGGATGTCAACTGACTCGTAGATGGATGTTTTGGTGTGCAGCTTAACAAGTTCTACCAACCAGGAGTCGAAATCAATGCGTGTGGCATTATATGCTTCAGACTTCCATGGAATTTCCAGCTTATTGCCATTGCTCGTATATACATGGCTGGCAACAACGGGTGTGGTTTTGTTTAATGCCAATGGCTCAAAATTGGTATCATCAATAAGGCTACGTAATAGCTTTAAACAAGGTCCGGGTATCGCATCTCCACATGGTTTGTCTCTTGGAAACTTGGCTTTATCTATCATGGCCACAGTTAATCCAGAATCCTTTAAAGCGAGCGCACAAGAAGCTCCTGCTGGGCCAGCACCAAGAATAATGATGTTGTAGTGGGAAGTCATTCGGGTTCAAACATACCGCATTAAAACCAGTTAATTCAGCAAACCGGCGTCATGAATGGTCTTAGTCTTATGACGCAAGGTCTATAATTAAAAACGGATCGAATTGATGTGATTTCGAATGTTGAAATCGATATCTCCCTTTTTTGGTTTGATTTGAGCGAGTGCGATTTTCATTTTAAAAAGGAAAACATTTATAATTGTCAATCATGCCAATACAAAGGCGCGAATATTTTTAAGGTATCGTACTTAATCACTGATCAATTCCTTCACAATCCTAAACCCAGTTCCGCTGGACGTTGAGTAAGCGGAGTAACAATAATCATCTATATCAAGTTGTAAATAGAAACCAGGATCATTCCAATTACCCCCTTTAGTTATTCCTTCTTCTCTTACATATTCTGCAACGTTTCCGACAATGTTATAGAGCTGATAGTCATTGACAGGGTGCGTATTAACACCAGAAATAAAGTTTGTATTAGGGAAACGATCACCACGAATTGATAGACCATCCTTGTATGGGAAACTTACCGAGTCTTAAGGGATGTCAACTTTGTCCAACTTTAAATAACCAGTATCTCTACCTATTTGTGGTAAGGGGTAATAATTGGCAAGTTGCTGACCTTTTTCGTTTTGTACGGAAGTACCATCCCACGGAAGAATTCTATTATGGTTATGCCCGATAGCGGCAACAAACCATTGCGCCTTGGTTGGCAGTTTAAACACAGCATTTTTGTATTTACGATTTTTATTTTTCTTATAATCTTCAGTCAACCACTTACAGTATTCGTTAGCTTGATTATACGATATACCAACAACGGGGTAGTGATTATAATACGGACTTAAGAAATAGTATTCTACAAAGGGTTCATAATAGCTGTACTTAGATCTCCAAACCTCTTCATCAGGCCACATTTTTTTGTACAAACTTGAGTCCTTTGATTTTATGTCAAATAGAAAGGTCCTATATCCCTCGTTAGTTACTTCAAACTGATAAATATAAAAGGAATCAGTGTGTATGATATAGCTTTCGAAGCTTTTGAATTTATATGGACTTTGATGATAAAATTGTCCTGAAATAGGAGTTTTTGTAACAAGGTTGTCCACTGTTGTAGTTGGTACAAGTATCAAAGATTTTTCAAAAGTTTTATTGTCGTACCATTTATAAGCATAGTTTTTATGCTTTGGTCTTAAAACACCACAAGAAAAAAGTAAAACTGGGAGGAACAGATATCTTTTCTTCATTAATAAATGTAACGATGAAAAACCAAAAACTAGTTTAGTGATTCAAGGATTGTTTGTTAGGCGATTGTTTGCCTTAGAATAATATCTCTTTTTCGAGTAAAGATGTGCTATTTAAATATATAATCGTCTGACACTGTTACGCTCTTTGTACAATCTGAACAACCAGTTGAACAAGACCAATTAGGGGATTTGTATTCTGGGTCACACCCATCAATACAACCATAACATATAACGAACCCCGTTTTATCGTCATTCAGCTCATAAAGTTTGCTGTCACGTTCAATCAATGCAACCATGCAAGTTTCATTACTAGATCCTGAGACTTTAAGAAAATTCCTGCCTTCCTTTTCTAAAAAGTTTATCGATTTGATTTCAAGCGCTATTTCAGCAGCAGATAAATATAAATTTATATCCTTTTCGATTTTATCTTGTGACAGTTCTAAATTTATGGCTCCATTATTAATTGATGCAACCAACATGCCTGTCGGATGGACTTTTTTACATGAGTAAAGCAGCGTTAGAAGAATAAGGGGTAAAGCGGAAATGAGAATGGCTTTTTTCATTTTAAACTGGTTCGTTTTATCAAATATACATTTTTACAAAATCAAAGGGTAGTGAGCCATTTCCAAATCTCATAGATATATGTCGTCTAGGATTTTGATTTTCTTAATTACTTCAAGTACCTATTTCGCCAAAATTTTGAAGTAAACACAAACGTTACAACTATCAATAATCCGCCAGCATAGATGCCATTTTCTTTTATGCCTTCAAGTCCATACTTATATAAGAACAAACCAATAGAAATAACCAAATTGGTTAGACCCCAAACGATGTTTTTCATGTTGCCTAACCCAAAACCACTAAGCATAGGTTGCTTCCAAATCCCTAATATAAAATGGGGCATTGCGTTCATTAATGTTAAGCCGATAAAAAAGTCCATTATGTTCATGATTCAAATTGTTCAACGAATACCTTAAACTGTTTCATCCATTTTTCGCCTTGTTTTCCAAAAACATTTGGGAATAATCTAAACATCAATTTGGGTACAGAACCGAGAACAGCAACATAATCAAACGCACAGGCGTACTCGGTCTTATTATCTACTAGGTCTTTGAAAATGCAAGTCATGGTATTATCCATATGTTTATGATGATAGAAAGCTTCAAGAGTATCAGGTAAATCGTTTTTGGTGATGGTCTCAATCAATTCCATCTTGCGTTTGCCATCATCGAAATACATTTTTGAAACAGCACCGACTTGACCTTGTTCTCCTTCTAACAACTCCTTATTCTGAAATTCATCCTGGTATTCCTTTAAATAATCCGGATTTATAAATAAGTCGGTTACGAGTGACTTTTTCCTATTGATAATGGTGGAACCTGTAAACTTCATATTTGTTGACTTTGGAATGCTTGTCAAATTTAGAAAACACAGCGTAAATGGCTAACTGAATTGAGCTCATTGTGAGGTAATAAAACGGCCACATCCATACAGTATAAACTTTTGATCACTAAGTGACACGGAGGTTTCATATGCAATGTCACCATCATCGACACATGGGTCTAGTGTAATGCTTAATACCATAGGTTTTGTTGCATCATTTAAAACATAATGTGTTGCCATATTTTTGCCAGGGCTTGGCAGTTTATTGGCATTTCCTTTTAACTGTCGTTCGCCATAATCTAGTAACAAATCGTATGTAAGTGTACCAGCCTTGTTTTTAATTAAAAGAACCCGCCATCCTGGCTCGTTTCCACCTCCGTTATATATTGTATCAAGTAAGTCTTGGGTTGAATTAACCTGAGTTGGTGGAGTTTCTTTAGGCACCTTTTTCACGCAACTGATTACTAGTATACAACCAACAAACAATGCTAAGGGGAGATTCTTATTTTTCGTAGTATAGTTCATATGCTGCTTCAATAAATCCAAAACCAAACCGGTTTAAAGTGGCGTCGGTTTGAAGGATAGTAATAACGTCTTTAGATTCGATTGCCGTTTTTATATTTAAATCTTCAATCATTAATCCAGTCTTAAAGTTCTGAGGATAAACCCGTTTGAAATAGTACCAAAATTCTCCAGAATCACATGCGATGGTACTTAAGCCAATATCAAATAAACCCCAATAGTAACTATCTGCGATAACAGCGGTTTTTATTTTTTTTGTTCCGTCGACAAAGTGATATGATGGATAGATCATGTTAAAGTGGGGTAGCTGTTGAATTATATTCAGGCCATCTTCCACGTCCGCGTCGGACCCTTTTGTAATAATGGTGGTTGTGTCAGGGATGTTAAATGACAGGTGCGGGAGGGTGCCAGTAAATTGGCTGTTCCAATAATTCAATATTGAATCTGTTGCTAGAACCATCCCATACTTACTCCAATGAATACCTGTCAATGGAAATAGTGGAGCAGAAGCAGAACCTTTCTCATTTCGAAACCAAGCATGTAAATCAATATATGCCATTTGGAGTTGGTTCATGGCTGTTTTGAAACCAACATAGTTTGTCTTGTCGTTTTGATACTGCCAATAGTAGTCAGGGATGTATGTTTCATGAAAACTGGCTTTCCCAGGTGCAAAAATCATATTGAGTTTAACACCCAGCTTTTCAAGGGTGTCGGACACCTGTTTGTATTTCCAAATCTTTTCAAGGATTACCGAATCACCTAAATAGTCCATACCTAGATGTGCTTCTATGTATGGCGTTTCGTATAAACAGTTTTCTTTTCCAACAATCACGTATTGCGCATTGGCTTCTCTAAAAAGCGAGTAATCTATTTGATTAATGCCTCGAACCATTGGACTTTGAAATCCAAAAGAGTCTGTACAATACTTATCCGCCGCTTGTTGGTAACTACCATCCAGCCAAGATTTTAATGTAATCTTCGGTTTCTGATGCGGGTAATGTTCACCCTTTAGTGAATCAAAAGTCCAAACGTGAAAATTTCGTTGAATGATTGGGCCGATAAACAATAAGGCGATGACACCGACTAATATGCGATATGTTGTTTTAGACATCAGAATCGGAAATAGATAAAAGGGTTAAATGAACCTGTAGATAAACTTGCCACACTCAAAGTAAACAGGCCAACAGCAACTATGAAGTATCCAATCAAATTTGATAATTTGTAGTCTTGATCGTAAAAGTGTTTCTGCCATTTCTGACCCCAACGGGATAAGGGGAGAAAACTGAATAGCATGGCAATTCCAAGTGTGAACAATAGTTTTTTACGGTAAATAAATATTGGTATTTGGCCATCAAAACTAAACAGTGCTTTGTAAAATGCGAATGCATCTTCATTATGCTCAATTCGAAACACGACCCAACCCAATACCACGATAATAAAGGTGATAATGGTTCTAAGATATCTAAGTTTGTTAGAGCGCGCTAAACCTGTAAGTCTTTCGATAATCAGAAACAAACCGTGAAAAATACCCCATAAGACAAAATTCCAGCTGGCTCCATGCCACAAGCCAGATAAGAGAAAAACAATCGCTAGATTTCTATACGTTTTAAGTGAACCAAGTTGGTTACCCCCAAGGGGTTTATATAAATAATCCCGCATAAAGGTACCGAGAGTGATGTGCCATTTCCTCCAAAACTCAGTGATAGAAATACTTGTGTAAGGCGCATTGAAATTTTCAGGAAATCTGAATCCTAGCATTTTGCCTAGACCGATGGCCATATCTGAATACCCAGCGAAGTCGAAGTAGATTTGAAAAGTATATAGGAGGATACCGAGCCAAGCAATGGTTGAGGTCCATTCATTTGGTGGGAGATCAAATATCTTATCTGCTGTAATGGCAAGTGTGTTGGCTATTAAAACCTTTTTCGACAGACCTATACAGAATCGAATGAATCCCTCAACAACCTGTTGATTTGAAAAAGTGCGTGATGTTATTTGGTGCGCAATCTCCCCAAATCGAACAATCGGTCCAGCTATGAGTTGTGGAAACATCATGATATAGAGGACGTAGTCTGAAACGGATTTCAACGGCTTGTTATCGCCACGATAGATGTCGATGGAATAGGTGAGGGTTTGAAACGTATAAAACGAAATTCCGATTGGCAGTGCAATGTGAGACAGCGGAATGCTACCGATGGACAGCCCACTTAAGGCATGGTTGACATTTTCTACAAAGAAATTCGCATATTTAAAAAAGGCCAAAAGACCAACATTTAAACTGATTGAAACGATAAGCCATTTCTTTTTTTGAGCTTGTGGGACTTGAAAAAGTTTACGAACAATGAAATAATCGATAATCGTTGAAACCAACAGAACGAAAACAAACTTGGGAGCCCCCCAAGCATAAAAAATGATGCTACCTGCGAGTAAACCATAATTCTTAAACGACTTAGGAAGTAAAAAGTAGACTAAAAAAAACAGTGGGAAAAAGTAGAACAAAAACGTTAATCCGCTGAATACCATTAGGCTATAAGGATATTATGTGTTCGTACATCGGCACGAATGTAATAGCTAAGGGTTAGATTTCAGAACGACAGTAACAATTCCGATTATTCTGTCAGACTCACCGGTTTTTAAATAGTGATCTAATAGCTGTTACATCAGGCTTAGAAACGGGGACCATTTCGCCATTTAAAAAAATCAGCTCGTCCTTGAGAGGTTGGATTGGCTTGAGTTGAGCGGTGTTGATTAACAGTTTGTTTTCGATACGTTTAAAATCATCATTTAGTATGATGTCTTCAAATTCTGTAATATTTCTTTTGCTATCGACTTTTTCGAAGTCAATAAAATGGATGGTAGATCCTTTTGCTGACGTTTCGATAAAGGTAATTTTATTGATAGACGTAAACACCAACCCCCCTGAAGTGATCACTGGAATTTTTGTAAACTTGCTTTTTAAAATACCGTTAACCATTTGATAAGCCGTGGTCATATTGGTTTTGCTGTGCACCACTTTTTTGACTGCCTGTTGTAGTTCTTCAATATCTATGGGTTTAAACAAGCAGGTGATTCCCGAATAGTTTAATGCTTTAACGGAATACTCGTCATAGGCTGTGACAAATATGATTTCAAAATTAATTTCGTCTAACGCTTGAAGTATCTGGAAGGAATCCCCTTCTTTAAGAGTGATGTCCAGAAACACTAAGTTGGGTTGATGTTGTTTGATGGCGTTTACGGCACCAATGATGTCTTCTGCCATGGCCACAATTTCAACGTCGGGACAAAATGACTCTACCAAAGTTTTTATGACTTCTCTGCTTTTTAATTCATCATCGACAATTATAGATTTAAGCATTGTCTTCTTTTATTTTGGTGATGATTGGGAGAAAGATCGTGACACGTGTTCCAATCGGTTTATGATTGTCGTCAAACAAATCTAAAATGAAAAATTCAGGGGTTTCCTGTAAGTCTCTAGTTATTACTTCGAGTCGTTCACCGGTTACTTTTATTCCTTGTGACTTATGTTTCTTAGTTCTATTCGCATTCAATTCTACACTTTTCACCCTACCAATCCCATTGTCTTCAATCACGCATTTTAATTGATCTCGATGCTTATCAAAACGAATGGATAATTTTCGATCTTCCGTTTTTGGCAACAGCCCGTGAACAATCGCATTTTCAACGTAAGGTTGAATTAGCATACTTGGGACATAAAGCCCTTCAGGGTTTAATTTTTCATCTACCTGGATTGAATAATCCAAAAGGTTTTCCATTCTTAATTTCTCTAAATCTAAATAGGTATATAACCAATCATATTCTTCTTGTAGGGTGATGTATTTAACGCTAGAATTTTGAAGAATCATTCGCATCAAACTTGAAAACTTGGTGAGGTAGTTATACGCCTCCTTAGGTTCGTTTTTGAGGACGAAGTATTGAATAGAATTCAAACTGTTAAAGATAAAGTGGGGGTTCATTTGACTGCGCAACGCTTTTAGCTCCAGGTCAACAAGTTTGTGTTTGTATGATTTGGAGATACTTCGTGTTCGAAGCCTAAAAACTAAGCCAATGATTGCTAAAATGAGAAGCCCAATCAATGTTCTAAACCACCATGTTTGCCAATATGGAGGATCAACAATAATCATAACTGATTTGTCTTTGTCGCTCCAGGTGCCTAAATAATTAGAGGCCCTCACTTTAAACTCATAGGTGCCTGGTGAAAGATGGGTGTAAAATGCTTCTCGGCGAGTCCCAGCGTTAATCCAATCGCTGTCGAACCCTTCAAGCTTATACTGATATCTGTTGTCGCCAGTGTTGCTGTACGATAAAGCACTAAAACTAAAGCTAATCAAATTTTCATCGTACGAAATTCTGAGCTCTTTTTGGTAGTTAATATCTATATCAAGTCGAACCTCCTGATTTGCTGTTTTAAAGGATGTAAATACCACACGAGGTGGAGATGATCCGACCTTAATTTCGTTTGGTCGGAAGTAATTAAAACCTTTTTGACCGCCGAAATATAAGGTGCCGTCTTTGGCCTTTACATACGCTCCTTCGTTATACTCTAAATCTTGCAAGTAGTGACTCAAATCGTAAGATTTGAACTTGTTTGTTCGCCACTTGTACTCAATCAATCCATTGTTGGAACTCAACCAATACGTATTGTCATCTGATTTTAGTATGCCATAAATAACATCGTTGGGTAAACCATGTTTGGATGTAATGGCAGTGAACTTCATTTTTTGACGATCGAAGATATTAAGACCACCACTGTATGTGCCTATCAGGAAAGAATCGGCATTCATTTGCTCTATGCACATCATAGAATTGGCAGAAGGACTGTTTGAATCTGTTTTATCATGTTGCAAAACCAATTCCGACTGTCTGTTTTTTTTATTAAAAATATGTAACCCAGTCCTAAACGTTACCAAGATTAATTCATTTCGTTTTTTGTCTTCAAGTATTTGGTAGATTGGATTGTTGGTTAAAAATCCGGTTTGGTAAACGGTGTATTTTAATGAATCACGATCGAAAGAAGCCAAACCCCAGCGTGTCGCAAGCCACAACGTGCCATCGCTATCTTCCATAATATGGCTGATTGCTTTATTGTTTATTTCTAGCGTTTGAACAGGATAATGAGTGAATGTATTCGTTTTGCGATCCATCGAAAACAATCCTTCATCTCGAGTTCCAATCCACAAAACACCTTCTTTATCTTCATAAAATGACCTGATTGATTTGGTCTCCACGTCACCATCCTTGACTATACCATATATCTGTAGTTTTTCAGAAGCAGGGTTAAAGGATGCAATACCCCCACCTAAAGTCCCAATCCAAATCATGCTATCACGCGTTTCATATATCGCATATAGATTTTTATTGGTAGGTTTTCCATCCTTTTCGAAGGTGTTAAAAAGATTGAAGACCTTAAGTTTTGGATCATATTTACTCACACCCACGCGCCCTCCAAACCACAGTGCTCCTTCAGTATCTTGGTATCCAACATAAATGTCGTTACCAACAATACTTTGATAATTGTATGGGTTGTGGTGGTAGGTGACATACCTATCTCCAGTGAATTTTAGGAGTCCAGCACCATCAGTTCCAATCCAAAGATTACCAACGCCATCCATGGTAACAAATGTTGTGAAATTGGCTTTGCGAATTCTAGGAGATGGAATAGGGACGACTTTATCCGTTTTTGTATCCCAAATTTGCAAGCCTTGCCCATTTGTAACGACGTACAGCTTGGAACCGTGATGCAAAATGTCGTTTACGGATTGGTTTGAGAAGGCTTCTAAGGACCTGAAGGTTTTAAACTTATTTTGGTGATAAAGGACAATGCCTTGTAACGTGCCTATCCAAAGGCCGAGTTGATTTACTTCTGGAGAGAATGACTTGACATAATTACTTGGGAGAATACTGTTTTGTTCTGTGAAATTTTCCCATATGTTTTCTTTCCTATGGAACACAGTCATCCCACCTCCATCTGTGCCTATAAGAATGTTTCGATTTTCGTCTTCCCTAATACAATTGATTTGGTACTGATTTATATTTTTATCTCGATCCTTAAAAGGGTAATGTTTGAAAAGTTGAGTTCTTTTGTCAAATCGATCTAATTGGCCAGTGTAAGTTCCAACCCATATGTAGCCTTGATGGTCTTCATAAATGGAAGTGATGTGATTGTAGGATAAGGAGCTTGTGTCTCCAATATCATGTTTATAGATTTTGAGGTCATAGCCATCATATCGATGAAGGCCTTCAGCAGTAGCGAACCACATAAAGCCATCTTTACCCTGAACAATACCGGAAATTGTACTTTGTGCCAATCCATCGACCCGACCAATATTATCGAAATGTACAATGTCCTTTTGGGCCATTGCATGGCTCAAAAAACTTAATAATAGGAGTAATGAAATGCGAATGCGCATGTAATTACAGTTTACTTAGAGCAGCCAAAAAATGTTCTTTTCGTCGTTTGGAAACATCCACGGAGTCTCCGTTTGACATAACAACATATCCGCCTTCACCGCGAACATATTTTTTCATTTCATGTAGGTGAATGAGGGACGATTTATGGACTCGAAAAAAATCGTACTCTGAAAGGAGATCCTCGTATTCCTTCAGATTTTTAGACGTTGTAATACGTTCGCCAGTCTTTAAAAAGAAATAGGTATAGGCACCATCACCGCGCAAATAGATAATGTTATCTATTTTGATAAACAACAATCCATCAGAACTCGATATGGCTATTTGTTGGTTGCTTTTTGTAGTTTTCATGTTATTCACAAAAACCTCAAAATTCTTGTTCACCTTATCTTTATCTCTTTTTTGATGTGCCCGTTCAATTGCCTCTTTAAGTAAAGAGATGTCAATGGGTTTTATTAAATAATCAATGGCTGTTGTGCGAAACGCCTTGGATGCATATTGTTCATGCGCAGTGGTGAAGACCACCTCAAAATCTATTGTTTCAAAGGCGTCGAATAGTTCAAATCCATCGCGACGTGGCATTTCAATATCTAAAAATACAATGTCTGGATTGTTTTTGATAATTGCTTTGATTCCGTTGGTCACAGAATCAGCAGTTGCAACTACAGAAACTCCTTCAATCATATTGTGCAACATGGCTTCTAAGCCTTCCCGGCTTTTTTGTTCGTCGTCGATAATAATGGCAGTGAGCATAGGCGTTTTGTTTTATTTAAGAAAAATGGTAAGTGTCATGAATGGTTTTTGACCCCATTTAAGCTGATAGTTTGAAATGATATTATCCTTCAGAAAGTCTAAACGATTTAAGGCCAAATTAATTTTAGCTTCAACTTTGGGGTGTAGTTGGTTGACACTAACCAAGTCGATCAATAACGAAACAGACGTTTCCGTAGTTGATATGGATACTTTTGGTGATTTTGAATTTGATTCCATACTCAGGAGCCATGCATTTTCAATGAGTGATTGAAATACAAATGACGGTACCAAGCAGTCATGTTGAACACCCTTAACATTTACCTTGGGAAACTTATTTTTTGGGAATCGAATCAACTCTAGACCAATATATTCATTAACTAAATCAATTTCAGTATTTAATGGTACGAGCTGATCGTTGCTCGTTCGGAGTGCGAGTTTATACAAACGGTTAAATCGTTGTAGGGTGTCAAATGCGGATTTTGTGTCTTTTAATATGACATCCGATTGTATAGAGTTAATAATATTTAAAAGAAAATGAGACCCTGCGAATGCCTTAAACGAGTTTAATAAACTATTGGCGATATGTGGGGTTTTGTCGGGCATAAAGACGCAATTTCAATAAATCATTCCAGTGTACCAAAACTTGTTGTTGTAACCAGCCTGGCGTAGGTGTTATAAAGAAAAATGAATAGATTGGTTTAGAAAGGGTAAGAAAACTCTTGTCGCTATTGAACCAGCAATCGTTTGGATTCTGATGCACCATTTCCACTTATATGGACTAGGTACATCCCTGTAGAAAGTCCTGGTAATTTAATTTTTTGATCGACTGTTGATAATGTCTTAATTACTTGACCCGACATGGTATAAACAGTGATAGTGACCTCATCTGTTATGTTATGCGTTACCCAAACAGATTGGTCCGAAGATGCTGGATTTGGATATAGGTTAGATTCTAGGGGTTGTTCCGTTTGAGCACTTATAGGCGATGGAGTTGCGCTACTGTCAATTTTATGTGGCAAAATATAACCGCAACTTATTAATAGAATTTCTGGATTTTGTCTTGGGATAATACAGACTGTAACTTTTGTCTGAACTATAGATAATGCAATGCTACTGTTGTCTCCTTTGTCGTCATCATCATCTTCATCAAAGTCGTCAAACACCAATGTGTCATCGGCTTGTATATCAAGGTTTACTTTAATTTTAATGGTGTCTTTTTTAGTGATGGTGGTCTTGTCCTTATGCTTGTCTTTATCTTTTTCGTCTGCATAAGCACTGTGCTGAAAGCCCATTAACACAACCCCGATAACAAATAGATATTTTAAAATAAAGTGTCCCATAAAATTCAATTGTAAAGGTAGTTTGTGAAAAGCGTTTTTTTGAAACCAGTTAACCAACGGCTAAAATCCATTGACAAACGGGAAAATGCTCCTAAGAGCATCTCCCCATATGTGTATAAATCAACATTAAACATTAATAGATTCTGAATCGGATAGGTTGAACAAAATAAGTTTTAACTTTTTTACCGGCTTTCATAGCTGGTTTCCATCTTGGCATAAGTCCAATGACTCTTACTGACTCTCGTCCAGCACTGGTAGATTCATAATCGTCTAGAATTTTTATATCCGTTATATCGCCATCTTCATTCACAATAAACATAATTCGAATGGTACCTTGTTCGTCAATTTCAAGCCAATCATCTGGATACCTTAAATTATCTTTTAAAAAGGCATTTAAAGCTTTTTGACCTCCAGGAAATTCTGGTTTTACGTTAACCCAATCATGTACTTTGGTGGGCTGTGGCATGATACCACCAACCGCTGGAGTTATAATTGGTATGGCAATCGGTTTCGGTGGCTCTATTTGGGTCGGGACAACGATAGTATGTGTCACAAACTTAATTCTTGCTTCTATCTTGAATGGCTCTGCTTTCTTCACTTGTTTTTTTTGCTTAGGAGCTGGTGGGGGTGGCGGAGGCATAGTGACACTCATTATGTGTATGGCTTCTGACTCGTCGATTGGTGAAATTTCCACGACATCACCAACAGTATAATTGGTTTTATAATTGAAAGCAAATAATGTAATTCCACAAGCCATTGAGATGCCTATGAAAAAATTTCGGTAGCGATGTTTGTTGAATCCAGCTGTCATAATTGAAATGTTTTGTTTATAGTCTATACGTAAAGATGACCCTAGGTAAGCGGTTAAACCAACCTATTTTTTACAAACGGAAGGAGACGAATGAGGAACGGAAGGGAAGTTTGAAATGTAAAATGAAAAATGTTGACTGAAAAATGCTGACTGCTTACACTATTCCGAAAACAAATCTTTCAAAAATGCTTCCCAAACGATTTGATCTTGCTTTGGGAATAATGATTTCACAGTATCAAATGACATATAGATATGGCCATTGTCCTCGGCATATCCAAACTGTTCTATGGTAAAGTCGAAAATATATTTATCTCCACTTTGCCAAACAACATAGTCGTACTTCTCGAAAAAAGGTGCCCAAACTAAAACTACAGTATCCTTAAGGTCTCCATACTCATCCTCGACTGCAGTGATCAATTCACCCGCCAATTCCGACGCTGGGTGATCATACGGTATGGTCAAATTGATATCTTTAAATAGAATTTTATTAGCTGGGTGATTTTTTTCCTGATGGCTAGCGACGCGACTCATTACAATTGACGGAACGTGGCGATTATATGGGCTCAATAGTTTCATTTTATCAGAATAGTCAATCACATCCGGGATTCCCATGGTCTCTGATTGAACAGATCTAAGCGCATATTCGAAAGGGACATCAGAGGGTTCCATGTCATAAAAACGCTGAGTATATAATCTAAAGTCACCAATTAGGCTGTTTTGAGCTAGAACGCTTTTTAAAAAAAGGAGTTCGTTGTCGCTAAGCAATGTTTCAACTTCTGACATTTTGAGAATGAACAAATGCGTAGATCCAAGTTGAAGGATTCCTACTCTAACCATGTAATTTGGCCCAATACCTTTAATTACGTAACGAATAGAAAAGTCATTTAAATCGACTTCTTGCTCATATGTTAATTTCATCCCTGTAAAATCTTTATCAGGTGATAGCTGAACAGTGTATGTACTATCTATTGGGTCACCATATTGATCATATACCTGAGTCACATATTCATATGAAAATTGCTCCACTAATTCCTCTTTCGAGGACCTTGTGGCAAAGGAATCATTGATATAAGCTGACACTTTGCCTTCAATTGCTGCGCGGTACATCTTCGCGTTTATTTGGTTAATTTCTTTTTGAAGAAAAGTATGGATGACTGAATCCGTTAAGTGAATTTGCGCTGAGGCACAAAGACCTATCAAAGCAAGTAATGAGGTAAGAAATAGTTTCATGGTATGTGTAAAACGTACAAGTTAAGTTTTTATGTTAAGCCTTAAAAAGACCAAAACTCAAATACCTCGCCAGATTTGAAATCTGTCCTGTCCGATGGCAACTCTAAAAAAGCATCGGCAACCGTTAAGTTCGCCAAGTCCCCAGAGCCATTGCCTTTTACGGGCTCAGCCATAACCTTTCCATTAGCGTTTGAAATGTTTACCTGCAGAAAATAAGTGAGGTTTGGTTTGAAATATACTTCCTCAGCTAAATAGGCGTGCTGAATGATTGGTTGTTGTTGTAACGATTTTTTGAGCCAAGGCTCAAAAAATCGTATCGCACACAAAAAGGTCGAAACGGGATTCCCGGGAAAAGCAAAAACACAAGTTGTGTCTTTAATGCCAAACCAAAATGGTTTACCTGGCCGCTGTTCTACCCGATGAAAGTGCTTTTCTACCTTAAGTTCATCCAATAACTCAGGAATGAAATCAAATTTGCCTTTGCTCACTGCACCGCTCATCAACACAACGTCATAAGTGGTTAATATAGATGTTAGTTTAGTTCGAATGTCACTTTTATCGTCACTAAGGTGTACTAAATCTGCAGAGATATTTTGTGCATTTAATATGGCCTTTAATGTGTGGACATTGCTCTTCCGAATTTGATGTGGTAACGGTTTTTGATCAATGTCAACCAACTCGTCTCCTGTGCTGATAATAACAACCTTGGGAAGTTTCAGTACAGATACAGTTGATTTGCCAACAGTGGCTAAGACCCCAATGGCAGTTGCATTAATTTTGGAATACTGTTTTAGTAATAGATCGTTTACTGGGCGATCTGTCCCTCGCTTGTGAACGTTTTGCTCAAAACGCACATCGTCTATAAGGATTGTTGCTTGTTTGTTGTCGATTTTAAGATCCTCATAACGGATAACTGTATCTGCTTTATGACACAATGTAGCACCAGTCATAATCTCAATGGCGTTACCAGCATCAAGTGTTTTTTGTGGTTCTCCAGCAGCTTGAATGTCACCAATCGGAAACAGTCGTTGACCTGCTTTGTAATCTTCAAATCGAACACAAATGCCATCCATTGCAACCCGATCGAAAGGTGGGAAATCTCTATCCGCATAGATATCCTCCCCAAGAATTCTTCCAAGGGAATTTTCAAACGGAATTATTTCAAGACCAAAGGATTGTGTATGATCTAAAATAATGGCGTCTGCTTGCTGTACTGAAATCATTATCCTCCAATTGATGCCATACTTTCAGAAATAGAAAAGAATCGTTCCGACTCAGCCACAAACCCGTCTTTTGGTTTCTGAGCCACGGCTGCTTGAATTTGTATAGCGATTTCCTCATCAGAACTGCCATTTCTTAAAAGAGACCTAAGGTCCAAGTCATTCTTACCGTAGAGACAAGTTTTTAATTGACCTGTCGGTGTTACACGAACGCGATTACAAGTGCCACAAAAGGTTCTGGAATAGGATGCGATTATACCAACATCACCTTTCCAACCAGCTACATTATAATTCTGACTTGTTTCTCCACTTGTGAATGGAACTGGTGTTAACTCGGGTAAATGTTCATTCAGCACCGACTTTATGTCGTGGTGTGTCATAAAATGAGTTTTGGTTTCATCCGTACCATTAAAAGGCATTTCCTCCAAAAATCGAACCTGTATGTTTCGATGTTGCGCCAGTTGGGCCATCGGGATAATGTCTATGTCATTAACGCCTTTGGATACCACCATATTAATTTTGATTGGTATGTCTAACTGATAAAAGGCATTTATGGATGCCAACACATCGTATAAATGGTCTCTCCGAGTAATTTCGAAAAAGCGCGTTTTGTCTAGTGTATCTAGACTAATATTAACAGATTTTAGGCCGCTTGAAATGAGTCGGTCAATATGAGGTAAGGTAATGGTAGCGTTGGTTGTTAAATGGAATCCATCCATAATATGTTGTTCCGATACCGTGCTCAAAAACTGAAGCAAGTCTTTTCTAACGAGAGGCTCTCCTCCGGTAATTCGTAGTTTCGTCACGCCCAAAGTCTTGAATATTTTAAGCATACGTAACATTTCCTCGTATCGCAATAAATCATCTCTCTGAACGAAATCGATACCTTCTTGTGGCATGCAATACGTACACCTTAAATTACATCGATCGGTAACGGCTAATCGAACATAATTGATTTGTCGACCGTGTGCATCTATCAAGCCCATATTAGCAATTTGTATTAGGGTTTTCGAATAAATCGGATTCATCTTCACCGGCTCTAACGGTTAGACATTGAAAGTCCTTTTCTATTAAAATTGAAGGCTTAACAGCCGCATTTGAGCTTATCCCAACTTCGTCAGAGTTGGCCCATAGCGCTGCGATATTCTGATTAATTGAAATGCGCATATGATTGTCTGCATATGTTGCAGAAATAGGCAAGGGAGTAATGTGCGTGTCAAGGCTATATGTGAATTGAGTGTCGCCAAAATCAGTGGTCTGAGCGACAGGATTAAACTTGCCGATTTCAGCCACCTCTGTTTGACTTAACCTCAAACGAATGGTATCCCCATTTATGCGAATTTTCATATTAAAAATCAAAGATAGAACAAATACAAGTCATTGTTATATTTGGAGAACAGCTCATTAATAATTTCGTATTTTTGGTGGATTGAAAGTATAAGACATGAGAAAAGTAACAGTATTCATTTTAGCGGTATTTGCTTGTCTTCAAGCATATGGACAAGACACCATTCAAGCAAAATTTAGTGTCGTCGATGCATGTGACGGGGCAGAAGTTGTATTTACAAATACGAGTAAGGTCCCAGTTAAATTCGGTGGCGCGAATTATTCATGGACATTTGGAGATGGAGGTACGTCAACGGCACAATTCCCTAAGCATACATATACTTTAGACGATGATGCAACGGGTAAGCGATATCAAGTTAAATTGGTTGTTCAATCCAAATCGATTCCTTCAGAAAAAGATAGTATCATTGATTTTGTGGAAATATTCCCTAATCCAGATGCCACCTTTTCATGGCTTGTTGAGAACAAAGGGAACACACAAGATGTGGTTGTCGATTCACAGGCATCAAAGAATCCGCTGAACTTTTACCAATGGAATTTAGCCGGTGTTCTGAAAAGTAATGATATAACACCTAAATTTTTATATGTAGATGTTAAACCATTTCTTGATGGTGCTGATTATGATTTCATACTCTTAGTTATAACCCCAGAGACTTGTGAGTCTACATTTACTACTAAATTTAATTATAATCCATTATCAGTCGAAGACATTTGGGTAGAACAAAATCTTATTTATCCAAACCCATCCAATGGTACGATTCAAATGAAAGAAGCATTAAGTAAAGTGGTTATTCGAGATATTTCTGGCCATATAGTTTTTGAAGAATCTTCACTGATAAATGATTTAACTTTAAATGTGCCTGAGGGTATCTATTTCTTAACAGGGGAGTTAAATGGACTGGCTGTTATGCAGAAGTTGATGCTTAAATAAGTTTTTATTGCTTAATTATTTCAAGCATTCAGAATACCATAACTTTGCCGTTAAATAAGGTGGCAGTGGACATCCATACAAAGTTTAATCGAATAATATTCTTTCCAGTTTTAGTGTTTATCGCCATGGTTTTAAATGCCTGTGATAACACCACAATTTATAACGAGTCTGATATTCTCTCAGAGGCAAAATGGAACGAGACAGATACGTTATTTGCCAAATTCGAGGTGTCGGATAGTACGCACTATCATAACATATCGTTGAACACAAGAATCAACTCCCTTTATCTTAATAGCAATATATACTTCAAGGTGATTTTAACCGGGCCAATTGGTCAGCATATAACCGAGATTAAAAGT
Organism: Bacteroidia bacterium; assembly: GCA_047620825.1. Classification (GTDB taxonomy): domain Bacteria; phylum Bacteroidota; class Bacteroidia; order NS11-12g; family UBA9320; genus UBA987. Next base: position 19,665 of record JBLHOC010000023.1, read on the forward strand.
TTTGAAATTACAGATAAAGCTGGGAAATGGTTGGGGAAAGGGTTTGGTGATTTACATAGTTACGAACTCCCTTTGCTCTACGAATTACCATTAAAACAATTTGGAAGTTATAAGGTAAAAGTAATTCCATACATGAGAAAGGACGTGGTTCATGGGATTCATGATAGAGGAATAAAAGTAAGTTTAGGTAAAGAAATATTTTAGCAAATGAAATACGATGTAATAATAATCGGCTCCGGGCCAGGTGGTTATGTATGCGCAATTAGATGTGCGCAGCTAGGCATGAAAACTGCAATTGTTGAGAAATACAATTCTCTCGGAGGAACTTGCTTGAATGTAGGTTGCATACCGTCTAAGGCTTTGTTAGATAGCTCACATCAATATCACGATGCAATTCACAAATTTGAAAAGCATGGCATTAACATCGGGACACCTACGGTAGATTTCACGCAAATGGTTGCAAGAAAGCAAGCTGTAGTGGATCAAATGACCAACGGCATTGATTTCTTAATGAAGAAAAACAAAATTGATGTGTTCACTGGAATGGGGAGTTTCGTATCTAAAACCACTGTAAAAGTGAGTGGTGAGACAGAACAAATCATCGAAGGAACCAACATCATTATTGCAACCGGAAGCAAACCTGCGTCATTACCAGGAATGGAAATTGACAAAAAGCGGATTATTTCATCCACTGAGGCTTTAAGTTTAAAAGAAATCCCTAAACACCTCATCGTTATTGGCGGTGGAGTAATAGGTATGGAGTTAGGCTCGGTCTATAAAAGACTTGGTTCTGAAGTTTCGGTTGTAGAATATGCGCCGAGCATTATCCCAACTATGGATGCAGGACTTGGTAAAGAATTAGCCCGAGTGATGAAAAAGGATAAAATGAAGTTTCACTTAGGACATAAAGTGACTTCGGTAACATCAAAAGGTAATAAGGTTACTGTAAAAGCAGAAGGCAAAAAAGGAGAAGTGGTTTTGGAAGGCGATTACTGTTTGGTTTCGGTTGGCAGAAGACCATATACAGACGGATTGGCCCTTGATAAAGCTGGCGTAAAAATGGATGACCGAGGTCGGGTAGAGGTGAATACCCATTTGCAGACCAATATACCCAACATATATGCATTGGGAGATGTAGTTAAGGGAGCCATGTTAGCGCATAAAGCGGAAGAAGAAGGGGTGGTTGTTGCGGAATTTCTAGCGGGTCAAAAACCACACATTGATTACAACCTGATACCTGGAGTGGTTTATACTTGGCCTGAAGTGGCCTCTGTAGGTCAAACAGAAGAACAATTAAAAGCAGCTGGAATACCGTACAAAGCTGGACAATTTCCATTCAGAGCAAATGGACGTGCCGTTGCTGGTATGGATTTGGACGGGTTCGTTAAAATATTAGCGGATGCTGAGACGGATGAAGTACTGGGCGCTCATATGATCGGTGCTAGAGCCGCAGATATGATTGCTGAAGTAGCGATAGCCATGGAATTCAGAGCAAGTGCCGAGGACATTGCTCGCACATGTCACGCACACCCAACAACTTCGGAGGTAACCAAAGAAGCAGCACTAGCGGCTACTGAAAATAGAGCTATTCATTCCTAATTATGAAGGCTAACAGGTTTAGAAATTTAGTTCTTGGCCTGGTGATTCTCTTCAATGTGAATCACAACTGTTTAGCGCAGACCTCATTTGAAAGAGCTGGTGACTATTACGCCTTGAAACATCATGGGCAGTTAATCAGTCCTTATATTTATACCGAAGTCTCGGAATACCATGAAGGACTTGCATGGGTGAACAAAGGGGAGTTATACGGTTATATTGATACGTTGGGTAATGCCATAACTGATTTTGTTTATGCTGATGTCTCAGCCTTCAAAAACGGATTTGCTTGTGTGAGTCGCGATACGCAGGATGGCTATTATGGTTATGTCAATAGAATCGGTAAAGAAATATGCCCACTTTCCTACATTAGGACTAACGCATTTGAAAAAGGTGTTGCAAGTGTTCAAGTGGATTCTATTTGGACGTTAATTGACACCACGGGAAACCAATTATTTACAGCTCAGTATGACTACCCACCAATTGTGGTGTCACAAAATTTCATCATCGTTTCTAGGCAACTAAAATGGGGCGTAATTGATTCATCAAATAACATGGTTTATCCTTTTATTTATGATCTTATAACGGCTGATGGCGCAGCGTACACGCGTAGAGCGAAAGTGTATTTAGGATTGTTGTAATGCATTCACTGCATTGTTTACCTTTGCCACATGACTTTTGAAAATAGCCCTGAGTTCGCTTTAAAAATGGACCAAAACGATCCATTAAATGCTTATCGATCTCGTTTTTTTATTCCTCAACACAATGGCAAGGACTCTATTTACCTAACCGGTAATAGTCTTGGATTACAACCTCGAAATGTGATGGAAAAAATCAAACAAGAGCTAGATGATTGGGCGAAATTTGGTGTTGATGGACACTTTGAAGGTAAAAACCCTTGGTTTTATTATCATAAATTCTTTTCTGAGTCAGCGGCAAAAATAGTGGGGGCGAATCCCAAGGAAGTTGTCATTATGAATAATTTGACGGTTAACCTGCACCTCATGATGGTTTCCTTCTATAGACCAACCGCTACACGATTCAAAATTATCATGGAAGGTGGCGCATTTCCATCTGACCAATATGCAATGGAATCTCAAGCAAGATTTCATGGTTTCAAGTATGAAGACGCAGTGATTGAAGTTGTGCCTCGTCCTGGGGAATATGCCTTAAGAACAGAAGATATTCTGAGTACCATTGAAGAACATGGTTCATCAGTAGCCACGGTTATGTTTAGTGGCGTTCAATATTATACCGGTCAAGCATTTGATATGAAAGCCATAGCAGCGAAAGCACACGAAGTTGGTGCAACTGCAGGTTTTGATTTAGCACATGCGGCAGGGAATTTGGATCTGAAATTACATGATTGGGATGTCGACTTTGCTGTTTGGTGTTCTTATAAATATTTGAATAGTGGACCCGGCGGAGTCTCTGGCGCTTTTGTTCACGAAAAGCATGCAGACAATCCAGATTTACCTCGTTTCGCTGGCTGGTGGGGTCATAATGAATCAGAAAGATTTTTGATGAAAAAGGGATTCATTCCAGAAAATGGAGCAGCAGGTTGGCAGTTGAGTAACGCGCCTATTTTGTCGATGGCTGTGCACCGTGCATCATTGGATATTTTTGATGAAGTGACTATGGCAGATTTAAACAAAAAGTCTGTGCCTTTGAATTTGTACCTACAATATGTTGTTGAAGAGGCGGCTAAATCCAACGACAAACTAAGCTTCGAAATCATTACACCAGAAGAACGTGGATGTCAATTATCTGTATTAACTGGGGAACATGGCAAGGCCCTATTTGATCACTTAACAGCGCAAGGAGTGATTGCAGATTGGCGTGAACCAAATGTCATTCGCATGGCTCCAGTGCCGTTGTACAACTCTTTCGAAGACATTTATCAGTTCGGACAAATACTCAAAAATTTTTAACCAAAAAACCCGACTCACGTCGGGTTTTTGGAACTAAAATTACTAACCATGCTTATCTAATTGATAAGATGTTATTATGAAGCATACGTTTTCACGTTGCATTCAATCTGTTATATCTATGGGCTAATGGAAAAAAAGAGTTTCCTCAGACGCACATAATTAATAAAGTAGTAAAAAGTAGTAACACGAAGATACAACTACTTTGCCATTAAACAACTCGTGTAATTGAAAGTAGCGGTATTTATACTTAAAGAAGCTTTCTTAAAGCGCTTACAAAATCTTTCATATGACCAATAGGGTGCTGTGTTACCAGTAATAATTGGTTGCCTTTTTGTTTGAGACTAAATTCTTGGTGATTCTGATTTACTTTGGTCATAATACCGCCAAACAAGTCAGAATTATAGTAATGGGTGTTGTTTTCGTCAGGGAAGTAACCAATTAGTTTGCCGTTTTTGATACGGATTTTGTGCCAGCCGAGTTGCATACCAACGTGTTTTAATCGAACGCTAAATAGTAAATCTTTTACGGTACGGGGTAAATCGCCAAAGCGATCTTTCAGATCGTCTCTGAATTTTATGAGCGACGTGTCATTGTCGATTTTTGATAATTCTGTATATAAACTTAGTCTTTCAGAAATGTTGCTCACGTACGTATCTGGAATCATGATGTCTAGATCCGTGTCTACCTGACAATCGCTGCTTGTTTCCTCCTCTTTTTCGTCGTCATCAAAAAGGTCTTTGAACTCGTCATTGCGCAGCTCTTTAACTGCCTCATCAAGAATCTTGTGGTACATGTCAAAACCGATTTCCGAAATAAATCCACTTTGCTCACCCCCAAGTAAATTTCCAGCGCCACGAATATCCAAATCGCGCATGGCTACATTAAATCCACTTCCAAGATCAGAGAATTCTTCGATGGCTTGTAAACGCCGCCGAGCTTCGTCAGTTAATGTGTGAAGTGGGGGTGTTATTAAATGACAGAATGCTTTTTTATTACTCCTTCCAACTCGACCACGCATTTGATGTAAGTCACTTAAGCCAAAGTAATGGGCGTTATTGATTAAGATGGTATTGGCATTTGGGATATCTAAGCCACTTTCAATAATCGTAGTTGCTACGAGCACATCGTATTCACCCTCTATAAAACGCAACATCACATTTTCTAACTCATCCCCTGCCATTTGTCCGTGTCCAACAACCACACGCGCTTGAGGTGAAACACTTCGAATCATACTCGCGATGTCTTGTATGTCACGCACGCGATTGTGCACGATAAACACTTGGCCGCCGCGATCTATTTCATAATTGACAGCTTTTTCAAAAACATCGGTGCCGTAAACATGGAGCTGCGTTTGAATGGGTTGTCGGTTTGGGGGAGGCGTATTGATGATACTCAAATCCCGTGCGCCCATTAATGAAAAATGTAATGTACGTGGAATTGGAGTAGCCGTTAAAGTCAAGGTGTCAACATTCGACCTAAACGATTTTAATTTCTCTTTCGCTGAAACTCCGAATTTCTGCTCTTCGTCAATAATCAGCAACCCAAGATCGTTGAATTTGATTTTATCACTGAGTAATCTATGGGTACCAATTATAATGTCCGTTTTCCCGGCAGTTAGGTTTTTGAATGATTCTGTTTGTTGCTTTGCCGTGCGAAATCGATTTACGTAATCTACCGTACAAGGAAAACCATCCATCCGATCTTTAAATGTATGATAATGTTGTTGTGCTAAAATGGTTGTTGGAACCAAAATGGCCACTTGTTTACTATCGCAAACGGCTTTAAATGCAGCCCGAATAGCAATTTCTGTCTTGCCAAATCCAACATCACCACAAACCAAACGATCCATTGGATGGGCAGACTCCATGTCTTTCTTAACATCTTCGGTAGACTTACTTTGATCAGGTGTATCCTCATATAAAAAACTTGCTTCCAGTTCTACTTGCAAGTAATTGTCTGGGGCGAATTGAAAGCCTGGTTGTGCTTTACGTTTGGCATAAAGTTTTATCAAATCACGAGCAATGTCTTTAACCCGCTTTTTGGTCTTGGTTTTTAGCTTGGACCATGTATCACTTCC
>JBLHOC010000024.1:0-24938 GCA_047620825.1 Bacteroidia bacterium
GTCTTTGTCTGCCTGAATCTTAAGTGTTTTCGGTGTAGGTACAATAAGTTGGGCAGGATTGGTTGTTTTTCTAAGTCCGCAACTATTAGCCCATTTAATGCGGTAATATGTACCGCTATCGAGTTTGGCTGCATTAGCCACTCGAATTGGCTCTGACTTATTGTTATAAAACTTCCAATCAGTCCCATCCGTGCTTGTTTGCCATTCATATATCAAACCAATCGTATTAGCTGTTGCCCAAAATTCACCTGAACTACCTTCACAGATTACTTGATCTTTGAGTGAATCGACAATATCAATTCTATTGCCAAGGGCTTGGATTTCATATGGGCCTATGTCTGTGGTGTCATCATGTATGCGCGAATTTTCGTCTAAATCCCTGTTTAGTATCGACAGAATATCACTTTGGTTTTGTCCCTTGTATTGCATCGAAATGGGACCTGTGAACCCTTTGTTATAACCTGAAGGAAAATCTTTGCACAAAATTTCCATGTGGTAGTCCTGATTCGCTGTGTCCTTTATGCTTGGTGTTGTGGTAATACAACTAGAAAAGGTGCCTGTAAACGGCTTTTCAAGTTCAGGGGAGTATATGCTGTTTTTCCCCTCTGGGATTATGCTGTTAAAGACATCAACCGAAGAAAGGTTTGTTCCGACAGAGATATTAATGTTCTCTCCTAAGTAGTTTTTGTTATTCCAAAATACAGAGTTGTATACCTTTAGGTTGGTTCCGTATGAGTGGATTGCACTGGAAGATTTTAAAAATGCAGTGTCTTTTAAGAACGCTTTGCTACCAACTGTATCCATGTTGTTATTGATAAACATGGAGTTAACGATTTGCATAGGTTTATTTCCCATAACGGCTTTTACATTATCATTAAAAATGCAGTTTACTAGATTTAGGGAACTTGCACTTAAGTGATGCATAATACCTTGGTTGTTGTCCGTAAACTGACAGTTAATAAACGTAGGTGGGCTACCTTCAACAAATACAGATCCACGAAAACTATCTGAATTTTTAAACACACAGTTTTTAATAACAGACTCTTCAGAAGAGCCAGAGACCCATATATGGCCACCAAAATTACAAGGCCCATATGACCCATTAAAGGTGCAACTATCAATCGTTACAGCTGCCCCATCGGCCAGTTGAAGGGATACACATCGTGTTGACTCCCAAATGCAATTGGATATTTTAATTTTGGTGGTTGCCAAGTCTAATGGGAACCACCCATTTTCAAATACACAGTCACGAATTTCCCCTGGATCTTCAACATTTAAGTTATTGAATATTCCCCAACCTCCGACATAATTGTCAAAATAATGATTGTTAATGCATGAATAGTGTGATCGTTCGATTGCTCCAATGTTGCCATTGTGGAATAATCCGAATTCGGTTAAATTTTCATAGAACTCAGAATTGATTATTTCTAGGTCTGCTGCGTCAGCATCATTAAGTCTCCAATTTCGTCTAAACTTACAATAATTAGCTCTTATAGGTGCCGAGCTATATGCCAAAATTGCTGATGGAGTATATCGTTTGCCATTTGAATGCTTCGCATCAGGGAAATATGGACTTTGTAAAATACTTCTAGGTATTCCGATATACTCAATTTTGGTATAATTTATCTTGCTTGTATCTTGGCCCTTGGTATCAACAAACATTAGCCCCAGCCATCCCAACAACGAATCACTACAAGTCATGGTTATTGGGTTTTTATCGGTACCCATAGCTTTTAAACAACCATCAATCCTTACAACTTTTGCTGAATCAAAATCTAAAAACACCCCAGCTTCTATCACAAGAGTTGAATCCTTTGGAATGCGGATATCTCCAGTCACCCGATAGGGGCTGTCTGACTTTTTGATTGTTCCAGAGAGATCTCCTCCCGAAAGAATGGTTTGGCTAAAACCGGAACAAACAATAATAAAAGGGAAAAACAGTCGTAAAATGTTGGTTAATATCTTGGTCATTTTGATACATTGTTAACTCATATTTCTCAACAATAACAGATTGCATGTTTTAAACATCAGTATAATAACTCAAATATAATCACATAAAACCTTTACGCTATTGCTACTTCTTTATCTCAACTTGATGTGGGTATGGAATTTCAATACCAGCGGCATCCAAGGCGTTTTTACAGTTTTCTAATGTGCCAAAATACACGGCCCAATAGTCTTCAACTGCTGCCCATGGGCGTACGGCAAAGTTCACTGAACTATCTGCCAATTCTGAAACATCTACAGTTGGTGCAGGGTCCTTTAATACTTTTGGATTAGACGTCAATGCTGCCATAAGCACATCTTTGGCTTTTTTGATATCCTCATCGTAGCCAATGCCCACGGTTAAATCTACTCGTAGTGTGCCTTCTGCAGTTAAGTTGGTTATTGTACCATTAGACAACGCGCCGTTTGGAATGATAATTCGTTTATTGGTTGGAGAATTGATGGTTGTTGTGAAGATTTGAATGTCTTTCACCACACCGATATGCCCTTGAGCATCAATGAGGTCTCCGATTTTAAACGGCTTAAATAAGATGATTAAAGCACCACCAGCAAAATTACCTAAGGCCCCTTGTAACGCCAAACCAATGGCCAAACCAGCGGCTCCAATAATAGCAGCAAACGAAGTCGTTTCAAGACCAAGTTTGGAGGCAACAGTAACGATCAACAAAACCTTTAACGCCCAGCCTATTAAACTCCCTAAAAACTTTGAGAGGGACTCATCGACTTTTCGTTTTTTCATCACCTTACGAATCAAGCTGGTGACGAACTGAATCGTAATCCAACCAAAAACGAGTATAGCCAGAGCCGCTAATACCTTAGGGCTAAAATCTACAATGACAGATTTAATCTTTTCTATGTATTCTTCCATGATCTTTCAATTATCGACGCAAATATATTCCTTCAACCACCAGATTAAAACGAAAATTTAATTTTCGCCTTGATACTCAGACAGCCATGTTTCTATGCCACTATGTGCACCAGCGACGATGTGTTTAAAACCACTTCCAGCATTGTGTGATGGATCAGGATCAATTAGATAAATAGGACAATCGGCAGGGGCAAATTGCACCAATCCAGCCGCAGGATACACTTCCATACTCGTGCCAATGACCAACAGCACATCGGCACCAGAAACGACTTCTGTAGCTTGTTCAATCATTGGTACAGCTTCTCCAAACCAAACGATATGTGGCCGTAACTGACTACGAAGCGGACATAAATCACCGAGACTAATCGTATCCGTTGTCATTTCAAAAACCAATGACTCATCAGCTGAGCTTCTTGATTTCAATATTTCACCATGCAGATGAATGATGTTTGAACTACCACCACGTTCATGCAAATCGTCAATATTTTGGGTTACGATTTCTACGTCAAACTTTGTTTCTAATTCAGCAAGTAGTTTGTGTGCCTCATTCGGCAACGCGTCCATTACATTTTTTCTCCGCTGATTATAAAAATCCAACACCAATTCAGGATCAGCCGCCCACCCTTCCGGGCTTGCAACATCCTTTATATCGTAACCTTCCCACAATCCACCAGCCCCTCGAAATGTTTGAATGCCGCTTTCGGCACTTATCCCCGCGCCTGTTAAAACTACTAACTTTTTCACCAAACAAATATACTTTTGCGCCGTGCCAAAAAACAGGTATTACAACCCAAAAATTATACGCTCCTTATTACGGTTGGGCATGCCTCTGGTTGCGGGTAATGTTGGGCTCGTTTTAATGGGATTGATTGATACGGCCATGGTGGGTCAACTGGGGTATATTCCATTGGCTGCTTCAGGTATTTCAAATACAATATTTTTTATCGTCACCATTTTTGGTATTGGCATCTTAATGGTCTTCTCGGCAAACATTGCTGCTGAGCAAACTAGAAAAAACGCTGAGACAGAAAGTCTGATTGGTGCGTCTCTAGTAATAAACATCCTGGTTTCAATTTTTACATATATTGTTTTAATACTGTCTTACCACTATTTCGGCTTGTTTGGTCAAAGTGGTGCAGTTGAAACAGCAGCCTTGCCGTACTTAAAACTCATTATATACAGCTCTTGGCCGCTGTTTTTATTCTTAACATTTAAGTCGGTATCAGACGGTCACAACTTGACAATGGCAGCTATGGTGGCAACACTTTCTGCGTTGGTGCTAAACGTTTTTTTAAACTGGGTATTGATCTTTGGCAAATTAGGTTTTCCGGCTTATGGGTTAGTTGGCGCAGGATACGCAACCTTAATTAGCCGATCTTATATGGCCATTTTCTTATTATTATTCTGTGTCTATCACAGAAAAGTAGTGTTTGACTGGTCAACTTTTAGAACCAAAATTTACGCGAAACACATCAAGACATTACTGGCACTGGGTATTCCAAGTGGGGGTCAATTTTTCTTTGAAGTTTCTGCCTTTGCAGGCGCCGCTATTATTGCTGGATGGATTGGAGAACATGAATTAGCCGCACATACAATCGCCATTCAATTGGCCTCATTCACGTACATGTTTGCTGGTGGCATAAGCGTAGCAGGTATGATCAAAACAGGTGAATCTTGGGCTCAAAATAAATATCAAAAAACACTAGATATTGGTCGGAACACATTTTCTTTAATAACCGTTTTTATGGCCATTTCTGCACTCGCCTTTGTGGTTTTCAGAGGGCCAATGGTCGCTCTTTTTGCAACCAATACGGAAGTCATTGTCATTGCTTCAGAACTGATAATTCTAGCAGCCTTCTTCCAGTTTTTTGATGGTATACAAGCCGTCAGCCTTGGGCTACTAAGAGGCATGGGTGATACAAAAATACCTTCCTACATTACCTTATTGGTCTATTGGATTATTGCTTTACCGTTGGCATACTACCTTGGTATTCATACGCCACTCAAAATGACGGGTGTGTGGATAGCCTTAACATTGGCTTTGATATTAGCCTCTGTATTTTTGTATGCCCGATTTATACAAATCACCAAAAGAAAGATACAGCATTGAAAAAACTCATTACACTATCTACCCTAGTTCTGATATCCGGATTAACCTTTGCTCAAGTTCGAATTGAGGGATTTGTAACACCAGCCGTTGGTTTTCGACACATTAATAATGGTCCATTGGGAACTAGCCTCTTACTGGATTCATTAAAAGATGCAGACCAAGCAAGACAAAATTGGAGTGGCGGTGTGAAATTAATCGTTGGACTAAATAAGTATTCCTCTATTCAATTTGGTTTAAATTACAAAGGCATCAGCTTTACCAGAATTAGAGAAGACTATCAGTTTCACGATACGGTTCATCCTGAAATTGGTCGTGTGCTAGACTTATCACAAACCGTATTATCTAAAGACGCCTATTTCTACCATAAATATCGGTACTTGTCTATTCCTATCATCTACCAAACAGCGTTTACCAAAAAAATATTTAACAGCAAGATGCAGTTTTATTTTGCTGGTGGATTGGATTTTGATTTCCTTTTGAAGGATAAGATGGCGGTATCAATGAACGGATGGTCTGTTGGAGGTGAAGATCGTTTTGTAATCTCAAGTGACTATGAATCAGCTAAAGCAAATCTATCTTTAAATTTAGGTGCTCGATTTGAATATAAGTTGGATGAGCACTCGATTTTCTCAGTACAACCGGCATTCAACTATCCGTTGTTGTTAAGTGCTAAAGATGATTTTGTACAGTTTCGGATGTACCAATTTGGCGTCTCTATTGGCGTGAATTATTTATTGTAACCTACCACATTAAGAACAGTGGTCCTGATGCAGACTTGTTGACGTAACTTCCGTTCTCTGGTAATTGATATCGAATTATGAAGTAGTATGTACCTGGTTGTGAAACGACGCCATTCACTTTTCCGTCCCATCCATTGCCTTCATCGAATGATTCAAACAATTGTTGGCCGTACTCATTCCAAATTTGCATGCTGATAAACTTAAACAAACCAGAAGGGTAAAATCGCTCGTTCAAGAAATCCGAATTCGGTGAAATGGCATTGGGTATAAAAATAGCACAAGCCGTAGGTAAAATATCTACATTAATTGAGTCGTTGATAACGCCACATGGATGTGTTATTGTTGCTTTATAAAATCCAGATTCTACGATTGTCCGTTTAAAGCCATCTGTATTGCCATCTCTCCATACAATTGAACCACCGTCTGATCTGATGTCGTAGCTCAAGAATTCCCCACCACAAATCGATGTATCATTGCCTAATTCAAGATCAGGTAACGCAAGGCCAATAACTGTCACAGAGTCCGAGAAATCACAACTCCCATCATCACCAATCACCCAATAGGTCCCAGGTTTATCAATGATTCTATTTTGACTCGTAGACCCATCATCCCATCTATAATTTAATCCGGCAGAATCGACCATTAGATCAATAGTGGTGTTCGAACAAATTATGGTATCTATTCCAATACTGAAAGTAGGGTTTCCCAGCACTTCAGTCATTTGGATGAATGTATCCCTACAACTACCTAAACTATATATGTATCCTACTGTATATTGACCAGGAACACCTGGCGTAAACGTTGAATCCATTGTATTTACATGACCACCCTTAAACTCTCCTCCAGATAGGTTTGGTCTCAAATTTACACCTGGGTCACCTTCGCAATAAATTGCGTTTAATCCAGTAAAATAGTTGTCAGGTGTTTCAACAATACCGACTGAATCGAAGACAGTATCAATACAACCGTTCGCATCAACTACCATACATATAACTTCATAAGACCCTGACGCTAAATACGAATGCGTCGCAGGGTTATCGCTTGAGCTGTCATTGTCTCCAAAATACCATTTGGTACTGACCACATTTGCGCCAGTATGACTATAAGTAAATTCATTCTCGCTTAAGCACAATATCGAATCACTAATACTAACCTTTGATGCGTCGATAACTGGAGGCAGTACGACATACACCTTTTCAAAACTATCAAAACAGTATTCCTGTCCAGGGCTTACTTGTCGGCCCATAATCAGTTTAACGGTAATTTGACCTGCTTTGGTTGTTCCAAAATCAAAGTCAAACAAACTTCCTTTAATGTTATCGCTTGTTGTCCATACGCTTCTGGTTCTATCATATAAACCATAAATCGGTTTGGGTGGTGGAATAGAATTATTAACTATTCTGAAATAGTTATCTCCAAAACACTGTATACTATCGTTTGATGCAAGTGACCTCAATTGAAAATCGATGTCCCATGGAACAACAACCGTATCCGTAACTGACGTGTCTGTTTTACAACCAAGTGTTTCAGCCGTTAAGTTTACCTGAAATATTCCTCCAGTTAAGTACGAGTAAGTTGCATTTTGAGTCGTTACTGCAGACGATTTATCGCCAAAATCCCAAGTGTACGTCATACTCGCTGGATTAACACCCAGACTATTTGATGATGAATTGGTAAACGCATAACTATTCCCGCTTAGGCATTGATATTTATCGTTGATGCTAAAGTTTGCGGTAATTGTTTCGGTTTTAAAATTTTGTTTTCCAAAACCAGTACCAGTGTAGTATTCGTAAAACCCAGAATTATTGTTGTATTCGTAAATGGCAACGTGATAATTTGATGACTTCTTAAGACCAGTTACAGTAACAGATGTCCCACTACCGTTAAACACAGTATAGGCATTTTTGAGTTTAACTCCAGAACCAAACTTATTGTTAGGCGTATAGTTTTGATTATCAGTTGGGAATGTATCTACGGCGCTACCTTCTTGAACAAAAACGAGACGTGAATCTCCGTTACCTGCACTCCAAGAAATTGTGGCAACATTACAGTATATATAAGTAACGCTTACGCTAGTAGCGTGAACAGTTGGAGGTTGGGCTCGAATACTAAGTCCACAAACAGCTAGAAAAAGAAGTAGAAAAGTCTTTTTTAACACTAAAAACAAAGATACAAAGGAAAACGTCATCTTACAGTCTCCTCAGTGTTATAATTCAATTATTACAAAGTGGCAATTCCTGTAACACCTGTAGGCATCTTAAAACCTGACTCACTTTGTAGGAATAATTCTTTTGCGTAGATGTGTGTAGACCGCTTCAAATTAGACTTCATGATGTTTTCTACAACCAATGGTGTAAATCCAGGAGAGTATGTGCTCAGTGCAACAAAATGCTTCTTTAGATGTAATAAACCAGCCACTTCCTGCATGATATTATTGATTGAATCTTCTAAACGCCAGCGTTCCCCCTTCGCTCCGAGGCCGAATGCGGGTGGATCAAGGATAATGCCATGGTATTTGTTACCTCTCTTATTTTCGCGTTCCACAAACTTCAGCGCATCTTCAACAACCCAGCGAATATCTTTCAACCCGGAAGAAACCATATTAGATTTAGCCCAAGAAATAACCTGTTTAACACTGTCCACATGAACCACATCAGCACCAGCGGCTTTCGCTGCAAGCGACCCTCCTCCTGTGTATGCAAAAAGATTTAACACCTTCGCATCTGGGCCAATTTTTCGAACAGAATCATGAATAAGGTTCCAATTTACAAAGTGCTCTGGGAACAAACCAACATGCTTAAACCGGGTTAACTGAAGATTAAATTTTAATCCCTTTCCAGGCAAACCATATTGAACCGTCCAATTTGGAGTCATTGGTTTAAACTTATCCCATTGGACTTTGTTGTTGGATAGTAGTAAACACTCTGCATGAGCCTTTTGCTTCCATTCGTCGTAAGACAATTGCGCGTTCCAAATAGCCGAAGGTTCAGGCCTAATTAAAACAACCTTACCAAATCTTTCCAACTTCTTCCCATCACCACAATCAATCAGGGTGTAATCTCTCCACTGTTGAAGGGGTTGGCTTTGTTTCGTTTTATTCATAGGGTTTTAATTGGTAATGTGAACGTTTTCGGTCTGAAGAATTTCCTGACCTTTAAATTTTAACAAGACGTTGGCTAAAGTCATCACATCCTTTTGACAGTATATTCTTATGCGTTCCAAATCGTTCTCTTCGTAATAAATACCATAGACCATACTTCCATCAATATCGTCCTTTGGTGTGGGTATATCAAATAAGGCAGCAAGTAAATCTAATGATGTATAACTCTTAAAATCACCAAATTTCCACAATTGCATGGTATCTACGTGATTCACTTCCCAAGGTTTTTTGCCAGCTGTATTCAACAAATAAGGCAATTTTAATCCATTGGTTAAAATACGTCTTGCCAAAAAAGGAAAATCAAACTCTTTGCCGTTATGACCGCACAAAGCCTTTTGGGGGGATGTAAAATTCATGTTAAGTAAATTGCAAAAATCCGTTAGCAACTCGACCTCATCATGTCCATAAAAACTTTTTATTTTGAACTGTTGTGCATCGCCTTCGTTATAAAAGACGCCAACGGAAATGCAAACAATTCTACCAAATTCTGCATAAATTCCTGCTCGGTCGTAAACCTCATCAGGTGTTTGATCTTCTGTGACCAGAAATTTGGCTTTTTTATTCCATAACGCTTTCCACCGGTCATCCAACGATTCATAGTTTGGAGCTGCTGGAACAGTTTCTATGTCCAGTACCAAAATGTTTTCTAGTTTTAGATGATCTAACATGGTCTCAATTTAGGTTGATTTCTGAAAATGAAAAACCTAATTGTACATCTTATCGTAATCCTTAAAGCTTTTCTTTAGCATGGTATAAACAATACCAGGTGCAAATTTTAAGAGAATGTGTTGTAGTTTTCCCAAAAGCGTTAATGTAACCTCCTTCTTGCGGGTATAAATCACCTTAGCGATTTTTAGCGCCACGTCTTCTCGTTTGGCTAGTTTTAAACCCTTACGTTCTTTAAGTTTTTCGTAGCTACCATCTGGTTTCATAATGGTCTTTTGCGATTCATTTGCAGTAAAACCAACATAAATTAAACCACAATGTACTTGACCTTCCAGTTCTATTTGCAACGCTTTTGAATAGGAGGTTAGCGCCATTTTTGAGACAGAGTATCCAGCATGTCCGGGCACTCCAACTTTTGCTGCCATACTACTAATCACAATAACACTACCTTTTGAGGCTTTGAGGTGCGGCAGTGCGTAAAATGTGGTATTAATGGTTCCCATCGTATTGATGTCAACAATACGTGTCCAATTCTGTGGCGTCGTTTCTTCAATTAGGCCATGACCTGCTATACCAGCATTGTTAATTAAAACATCTAGACGGCCGTAAGACTTAATAATATCTGAGACCAATTTTTCGCAATCACTTGGCACAGAAACATCAGCGACCACCTGTACGCAATCAATAGATTTAGCCTTCAGCTCGTCATAAACCAATTGCAACTTTTGAGGATTGCGACCATTGAGGACAACTTTTGCCCCATACGCACCTAACAGTATAGCCGTCGCCTTTCCAATGCCTTGACTCGACCCAGTAATACAGACCACTTTGTCTTTAAAAAATGTCTTCATTGCAGCTCGTTATAAATATTTTTCTTCCTTAAACCACTCGACTGCCTCGGTAATGGCGAATTCAATATCCGTTTCCGGCATGTCTAGTTCGTCTTTGGCTTTTTGGTTGCTGTAGTAGTGAAATTCATTCGAAATCACAGCCAACGGGTAACTTATCACCTGTTCCTTTTTAGTGATTTTACCAACGAGAGATAGAATACCTCCGTATATTAAAACAGCAAACCCAGGTATACCAAGCGTTGGTGCTTTGACATTAAAGATGTTAGCAATTTTAGCAAACATCGCCTTGTACGTTAAATTGACACCGCCTGCTAAATAGCATTCCCCTACTCTACCTTGAACGACAGCATTCGTAATGGCCTGAGCCACATCCTTTACATAAACAAAATTTCGTCCACCTGGAGAATACCCAGGCACTTTACCTTGGATGACCGAAATGATCATTCGACCTGAACTTGGTTTAACATCGTATGGCCCAATCATAAAAGTTGGGTTTATAATTAACACTGGCAATTGGTTGTCTCGTACTTCCTGTAGCAAGATTTCTTGAGCATTATATTTTGACGTGATATAATCTAATCCGTATTTTTCTCCAGAAAAAGGGTTTAGCTCAGTTCCTGGATTGTCAGCATCCCCAGGACCAAAAGAGTTTGCGGTTCCGATATGTATTAATCTAGCAATGTTTAATTCTTTAATCGCTTTGATTACATTTTTGACACCATCGACGTTTACCTTCCAATACAACTTACCTTGATTTGGCCAAGTGTCTGTAACTGCAGCTGCGTTTATAACCACGTCTGCACCTTGCATGGCACCAGCTAATTCATCGTAATTCAGCAAGTCTCCATGACTCACCTCAATCTCAAGGCCTTTTAAATAACCCAGATCTTTACCAGATTGGATAAATACCTTTACCTGATACCCTTTATTGAGTAGTAATCTAACCAGATTATTCCCTAATAAACCGTCTGCTCCTGTAACAAAAATCTTCATGAAATCTATAATATAAATCGATCGGCGAAGATACTCTGAGATTATGAATTTGGAACCAAATTCGGTGATTTTCAATAGTGCTGTACATCCGCTCTTCAATTCAGTATAGAATCCGTTGAAATGTGCATAAAACCTTTAAAAATCAATGCGTTTCGAGAGATAATCGAAAAGAAAACTTCTACCTTGGCACCATAAAAAAACTCATAAAATGATTAACGGTACAATATTTATTGTTGGGGCGGGGGGAATTGGTAGGGCGGCTGCATTACTATTGGATACAAGCACAGCTTTAAGTGCGAAAATCATTCTTGGTGACAGCAGCGAGTCTCAATTATCCGACTCCATGGATTGGATTCGTAAGGGTTCACCAGACACCAAAGTTGAAACCTTTGTGATGGGAACAGACAATGACGAAGCATTTAAGGTCGTTTTAAATTCAACTGATGTTTTATTAGACTGTTTACCCGGTAGCTTAGCACCTAAAATGGCGCAACTTGCGTTAGACGCAAATTCGCATTATGCGAATCTGACAGAATATGTCAATGAAACTGCAGAAATAGCGCGATTAGCCAAAGATGCAAATACTGGTTTCGTGTTACAAACTGGATTAGCACCTGGGTACATCAACATTCTGGCCCTAAAGTTATATCAAAACTTCATCAGAGACTTTGGTGACAGCACGATCGATAAAATGCAAATGAAAGTTGGTGCCTTATCGAAAAATGCACTGGCACCACACCACTACGCCTTCACTTGGAGCCCAATAGGTGTTGCAACAGAATATGTAAAAGACGCAATAGTTGTTCGCAACAATGAGCGCATACTGGTACCAGCTTTGTCGGGACGAGACCTAATTACAATAGACGGAATCGTGTATGAAGACAACTTCACTTCTGGAGGAGCAGCTAATTTACCATCCATATTGGCTGACAAAATAACGAGCATAGATTACAAGACATTACGATACCCAGGTCATTACAAGTGGGTTGAAGACACACTTAGCAGAATTCCAATATCCGAAAACAGAATTGGAAAGTTGTTTGACATTATGTTAGAAAAGATTCCTGTAGTGGACGATGATGTTGTAATTATTTATGCTTCTGTTCTCGGAAAAGACGATCAAGGATTCTTGCGCAGTTACGAAAAATCCTTAAAAATATTTCCGATGAAAATTGGGAACCAAACGCTGAGAGCGATTCAATCTACGACCGCATCTGCATTGTGTGAAATCGCGTTTTATTTATTGACGAAAAACAAGAAAGGTGTAATATATCAAACAGATATAGAATTAGACTCTTTCCTTAAAGGCCCGTTTGTTGAACGTGTCTATGGTGTTTTTGAAGACAACTAAATAAGCACCAAATATAACACAAGCGACTCACTACCAATACTTAAAAAGCTAAAAGGCCCTTTAGTATTCTAAATCGATTTTAATAATTCTAATTGTTTTTATTGAGACGATTTCATATATTCGTGATTCGTAGAAGTAGTGCTTATGGATTTTCAGATTAAAAATATTCTAGTTGGTTTCGACAACTCTCAGGCTGCAAAAATAGCCCTCCAAAAAGCGGTGTATTCCGCAAAAAAGTTTGATGCAAAACTGCACGCAGTTTATGTGTATCATGAAGGGAAAGCAGACCCAAGTGTTATTCAGCAAGCTGTCCAAAAGGTTGGAGCGGAAGCTAGCATGGATATCGAGTTTTTAATAAAAACTGGAAAAGTATATACTGAAATTTCAACTTTAGAGCGCGAAATTGGTGCTGACCTAGTCATTATAGGAACGCATGGCAACAGCGGTTGGCAGCCATTCTGGATTGGTAGTAACGCGTTTAGAATTGCAAGTTCTGCCAATTGCCCAGTTATTACAATTTTAGAAACGACTAAGGAAGCGCCTTTAACGGATATTCTATTACCACTTGACGACGAGGAAACAACACGTCAAAAGGTACCATATGCTTCTTTAATGGCTCAAGCGTTTGACGCTACTGTCCACATATATTCAGTTACTAAAAGTACTGGAAGTACCGTAGAATCTAAGCTGAACGCTTATGGCAGACAAACAGAAAAGTATCTGCACGAGCGTGGTATAAAAACTACCTATAGCTCTAAATTTGGTGGTGATGTTGCTAAAAATATTTTAGAATATTCTAAAGAAATTCGTGCTGGCCTTGTTATGATCATGGCTGATACTGAAAGTAAAAGCTTCATTATGGGCTCTTATGCTCAGGATATCGTGAATAACAGTAAGGTACCAGTAATGGTCATGCACAGTAGAGATTTAGCCTTAACTGGCGCTGTTGGATACTAACTAAAGTCCTTTATTCCTTATTACCGTTCCTGCTGCAGGTTGCGCCTTCGGCATTATGATTAGATCATTGATGTTTACATGTTCTGGTCTTGAGATAATATAATAAACTGCGTCTGCGATATCTTCCGCAACCAAGTTTTCAAATCCATCATAAACCGTTTTTGCCTTCTCCGTGTTACCATGTAACCGAACTAATGAAAACTCCGTTTCTACCGCGCCTGGGTTAACAGCAGACACTTTTATCCCATGTTCTGCGAGTTCTCTTCTCATGCTTTTATTCAAAGCATCTACCATATGTTTGGTCCCACAATACACATTACCATTCGGGTAAACTTCTTTTCCAGCAATTGAACCAATATTTACGATATGTCCGCTGCCTCGTTTTATCATTAAAGGAATCACTTGACGACTCACATATAACAAACCTTTCACATTGGTGTCGATCATTTTATTCCAATCTTCCACGTCTCCATTTTGTATTTGATCCAGGCCGCTTGCCAATCCAGCATTGTTCACCAACACATCCAGTACAACTCCCCTTTGGTCTAACCCTTGAATTTGAGCTGTAACTTCATCGTAATTACGTACGTCAAAACATAACGTTTCAACTTTAACACCGTTCGATGCTCGCAGCACTTCGGCCAAGGCTTCCAACCTATCCGCCCTTCGACCCGTTATAATTAGATTAAAATTATTTGAAGCCAGCAATTCTGCTGTAGCTTTTCCGATTCCAGATGTAGCTCCTGTTATTAAGGCTGTTTTTGACATAGGTTGCAAATATTGAATAAATCATTTGTTTAGAAATATTTTTTTTCAAATTGGACTTGATTACTAAATCATTTATTCTTGCGTCATGCACGCAGAAGTGACCATTCTTGGCAATAATTCAGCCGCCCCGACAAAAAATAGAAATCAAAGTGGTCAACATTTTAGATTAGAACAAGACCATTTATTACTCGACTGTGGTGAAGGCACTCAAAAACGACTGATCCTTAATCGGATTAACTATCAGAAAATAAATCACATCCTGATTTCTCATCTTCATGGTGATCATTTTTTAGGATTAATGGGCCTGCTGAACACCATGGCCTTAAACGGTCGTAAAACAAAAATCACGGTTGTTTCTCCCGTAGGTTTGAAACAATTTTACCAAGTATACGTGCAAACGAGCGATGCTCATTCTACTTTTGACGTAGATTTTATTGAATTGGAAGCAGAAAAGATTCACAATCTCAATACACCAAGGTTATCTATCAAAGCCATTCCTGTGTCTCACCGTGTTGCTTGTTTTGCTTATATCATTGAACAGGTAAATACTCAACGTCCGCTTAACATCCAGGTGTGTAATTCCTTTCAAATACCGGTCACAGCATATGGTGCTATAAAAGCTGGCGAGGATCATATAACGACAACAGGTCAAGTTATTTCAAACACCCAAATTACGCTCGACCCAGCTAAGCCAATAACCTATGGATACATCACTGACACGCTTTTTCGACCAGATTTAGCTGATCTATTCTCACATTGCCACACAGTTTACCACGAAGCGACTTACTTGCATAATTTAATAGACAGGGCGATAAAGACAAAGCACTCAACGGCATTGCAAGCAGCTGAATTTGCAAAAAAAGCATCTGTAAATCAGCTACTTATTGGACATTTCTCATCTAGATACCTAAGTACCGACGATCATTTGCAAGAAGCAAAATCAGTTTTTACTGAAAGTCTAGTGGCTGAGGAAGGTCAAACCTTCCATATTTATTGATTGTCCACAGTCTGCCTGAGTTAGCACACAATCAATTGGCCTTTACCCCGTTTATTTTTGTGAGTTAGGGCATATAGCGGAGCATGGCGAAGAAGCAGACATCAAAAAAGAAAACACGTAGTACGAAGGCTAAGACCAAATCAGGTTTTAAGTTATTCGACCATTTGTTATTGCGTGATTCTAGGACACGTAAGATCGTCGGTGGAATCATTTGTCTGTTTGCAATTTTTATGTTTTTAGCATTCCTTTCCTTTCTGTTCACTTGGAAAGTTGATGACAGTGCTGTTTCTGGGAGTGCGGAATATTTCAGAAACAATAACGGTGCAACAAAAAACTGGATGCGGCTATTAGGCGCAAAACTGGCTTTTCACCTCATGCATACGGGATTTGGATTAACCGCATTTACAATTCCATATTTAGTCGCTGTGATAGGTCTGAGAATTTATACGAATTCGAAAGTCTTTAACATTTATATTACGTTAAAGTACACCTTACTCATTGTTACGTTTTTTAGTCTTTTAATTGGATTGGTTTTTCATCAGTTTTATCCAAGCCTTGCTGGTGGATTTGGGTATGGCCTGTACAATTGGCTTGCCTCCATGGTTGGTGCTTTCGGTGTGGTGCTGATACTCCTGGCTTATTTGGCTAGTGTGTTGATCTGGAATTTCGACATTGATCTCTATCATTGGATTGGCAATAAAGTCAAGACTATACGCGACAAACGTAAAAATAGGACTGACTCTATTCTATCACCTCCAGATTTTGACGATGACTATAGTTCACCTTCTGAAACGTTGTTTTCAAAGGATAACATTGCCGTAGACCTAACGGAGCATGAAGATGAAAAGGAAATTAAAGTATCGAATTCCGTTGATTTGGAAATGGAGGTCACTAAAAATGACGAGCCAACTGAGGACCCTAGTTTAGATCTGACCATTGAAGAAACAAAAGAAGAGGAAGAACTAAGTGCAAAAGAGATTGGTAGACAAGGTGTAGACACCGAATATGACCCAACCTTAGATCTATCCGGTTATAAGTTTCCAAACATTACATTCTTAAATGAGTATGCCGATAAAAAAGCTGAAGTCAGTGAAGCAGACTTAAAACGGAGTAAAGATTTAATTGTCGAAACGCTTCGGAATTACAAAATTGAAATCTCTCAAATAAAAGCCACCATTGGGCCAACGGTAACGTTGTTTGAAATTGTTCCTGCTCCAGGTGTTAAAATTTCGAAGATTAAGAATTTAGAAGATGATATCGCCTTAAGTTTGGCCGCTTTGGGTATACGTATCATCGCTCCTATTCCGGGGAAAGGAACCATTGGGATTGAGGTCCCTAATCAGGAACCAGAGATTGTCTCCATGCGTTCAGGAATCGCAAGTAAGAAATTTCAAGAATCCAAACTTGACTTACCCGTATGTCTTGGTAAGACCATAACAAATGAGGTTTACATTGCTGATCTAGCAAAAATGCCTCACCTGTTAATGGCTGGTGCAACTGGTCAAGGGAAGTCGGTTGGTTTAAATGCGTTATTGGTTTCGTTGATGTACAAACGCCACCCTGCAGAATTAAAATTCGTTTTGGTTGATCCAAAGAAAGTTGAATTAACTCTTTACAAACGGATTGAAAGACACTATTTAGCTAAAATCCCTGGAGAAGGTGATGCCATCATAACTGACAACAAATTGGTCGTTCAAACGCTCAACAGTTTATGTATTGAGATGGACAATCGCTATGCGCTGTTGCAAAACGCAATGGTCCGAAATATTAAGGAATACAATGCAAAATTCCAGAAGCGACGTTTAAATCCAAACGAAGGCCATAGATATCTACCATACATTGTTGTTGTGGTTGACGAAGTAGCAGATTTAATCATGACTTCTGGTAAAGAAGTAGAACATCCAATTGCCAGATTGGCACAACTCGCACGTGCCATCGGAATACATTTAGTTTTAGCCACACAACGACCATCTGTAAATATTATAACGGGTACGATTAAAGCCAACTTCCCTGCGCGTATTGCTTTTAGGGTAACATCCAAAATAGACTCAAGAACCATCTTAGATGGAAACGGAGCTGATCAGTTGATTGGTAAAGGAGATATGTTGTATTCTAATGGTAGCGATATTATTAGACTACAATGTCCATTTGTTGATACACCTGAAGTCGAATTAATTACAGCGTTTATTGGTGAACAGAAAGGTTACTCATCGGCGTACATGCTGCCAGAAGTCCAAGAAGATTCAACCGGGAATGCTGACGCCTTGGACGATGGAGACAGAGATGCATTGTTTGAAGACGCAGCAAGAATAGTTGTCCAACACCAACAAGGTAGCACCTCGCTATTGCAACGAAGACTAAAAATCGGTTACAATAGAGCAGGTCGGATTATTGATCAATTAGAGCGCGCAAACATCGTCGGTTCATTCGAAGGCAGTAAAGCAAGAGCAGTCCTTTTGCCAGATGAATATGCTTTGGAACAGTATTTGAATAACGAAAGTTAAATTTGCACATCTTTTAATGTTACATTATTAATCGGCATTCGTGTAAGACAAAGAAAATTGAAATGAAAAAAAACATCATCTTAACATTTATGGTCGTTGGTTTATTGACAACTGGCATGGGACAACTTTCGGCTCAAGATGCAACTGCTACTCGGATTCTTAGCAATGTAAGCAGAACATATCAGACCTATAAAACGATTAAAGCTGGATTCTCAATCACCATTAATAATACACACAGTAAGTCTGTTATTAAGCAAAATGGCACGTTATACTTAAAAGGTAAAAAATTCAGAATTAATCTTTCAGATCAAGAAATCTATTGCGATGGTAAAACCATGTGGACTTATTTCAAAGAAGAAAATGAGGTACAAATAACCAAGTATGATCCACACGCTCAAGACATCAATCCTTCAGAAATCTTCACTGTGTATCAAAAAGGTTTTAATTCAAAATACTCTGGTGAAAAAATAGTTGGTGGAAAGAAGATTCAAAAAATTGAACTTACACCTATCAATAAAAAGAAGCCATACTTTAAGGTTAAACTTGATATCGACAAAGCCGCAAACAAAATCGTCAATATGACAATTTTAAATAAAAACGGTGTGAATGCGACCTATGGTATTACAAGCTTCAAAGCAAACATGACCATGAACGATACGTTCTTCAAGTTTGATCCAAAAAACAAACCTGGAGTTGTTGTTATCGACTTAACTAAGAAATAACTATGAATCGCCTCACCTTCGTCCTGTTGGGGCTTGTTATCATTTCAAGTTCTGCTTGTAAGTCTAAAACAGATGCGCTCACTGAAGCGTCTATCAACTTTAGAAGAACCGCATGCTTTGGTACGTGCCCAATTTACGACATGACCATAGCTGGATCAGGACTGGTCACCTTTAAAGGTGAAAGGTTTACCCCAAAAATTGGCAATTTCACCAAACAGCTTACTGGAGATGAAACCAAAGCATTGTTTGATCAATTGTATGGGTTTGATTGGACGTCATTTGATGATCACTACCCAACTCAAGTTACAGATCTACCACGCACTATCGTTGAGCTAAATTATAAAGACATTCGCAAGAAAGTAATTGTAATTGGTGAACATCCTGCCGAATTGGATGTTGTACATAACATCTTATCCAAACTCGCAGAAAGCGATGGTTGGACCGATATGAACACACAATAGCGCCATGTTTAAATATTTAACACAACTTGTAGATGACATTTTATGGCCATCTGTATTTGTGGTCTTTTTTTGGCTCATATTTTTCACTAACGAGGCCTATTCCTTACATCTCAACAATTATGGCGTTCAACCAAAAGAGCTCGTTGGTTTAATCGGTGTAGTGTTTATGCCATTTTTGCACGGTGACTTCACGCATCTATTTTCGAACACCATTCCATTTTTAGTATCCGCCGCATTTGTTTTTCATTTTTTCAAAGAAAAAAGTTGGAAGATCTTTGTAGGTATATGGTTAATCAGTGGCATTGGCATATGGCTTTTTGGAGAAGAACGATCTATACATATTGGAGCCAGTGGTTTGGTTTATGGAATGGTGGCTTTTTTGATGGCTTCCGGATTTATTAGGAAAAACAAAAACATAACGGCCGTAGCATTCATTCTCATTTTCTTTTATGGTGGAATGATTTGGGGTTTGTTTCCTCAATATAGTTGGGTACGAGACATGAACATCTCCTGGGAAGGACACCTGTTCGGTGCGTTAGCTGGAGTTGGACTTGCTTTTCTGTATAGAAAAATTGGCCCACAAGACGACCTAGACCCTTACGAACACGAGGATGAAATGCCTCAATGGTGGATAGACATGGAGAACGAGCAAAAAGCAATGGAGGAAATGCAAAAATCACAACATCCAAACGTTCGATTCACTTACAAACCAAAAGACGGTCAAGACGACGCACAAAACCTATCTTAGGTGAGCGTTTAAAGGCTATTGGAGGTTACTGCTTGCTTATTGTTAGCTGATGCAATAGGTTTGATTAGAACCTCTATGCGTCACCTAATTCTAATCATTATCGGTTTTACCTTGTTCCCCATAACACATGTGAACTCATGGGGATTTTTTGCTCACAAAACGATTAATCGTGCCGCCATCTTTACACTCCCGCCAGAAATGTTTGGGTTTTATAAAAACAACGCCGCACTAATAGAAGCATTAGCCGTAAATGCTGATAAAAGAAGATACATCATGGAAGAAGAAGCACCGAGACATTATCTAGACGCTGATTTCTATGAGAAGCATGTACCCATTGATACGATACCGCGAAACTATGATTCTGCCGTTGCTCGTTATGGGCTGGACACCATCCTTGCTCATGGCATCGTACCATGGCATATCATTCGCGTTAAATGGTGGTTAACGAAGGCGTTTGCCACACATGATGTTGAGGCCATTGTTAAACTAAGCGCCGATTTGGGTCATTACGTTGGAGATTTACATGTACCACTGCATAGCACCCATAACTATAATGGGCAATTGACCAATCAACATGGTATTCATGGCTTTTGGGAATCCAGACTTCCCGAATTATTTGCAGATGACTATGATCTATTCCTTGGACGAGCACGATATATAAAGGACCTTTCGGAGGAGGTATGGACTCGATTCGAGCAAAGCTATGCAGCCAAGGACTCCGTGTTAAAACTTGAAAGAATAGTAGGTGCCAGTATAAAAGAGGATAAAAAATACAGCTACGAACAAAGAGGACAATCTACCGTTAAAACGTATTCTTATCAGTATAGTAATTTATATCACCAGGCATTAAACGACATGGTAGAAAAAAGATTAAGAGCGAGTATTGAGTTTGTTGGATCAATTTGGTTTACGGCTTGGGTGGATGCTGGTCAGCCAGATTTAGATACTATTGGAGTAACAGACCTCAATATAGAGGCTACCGATTCACTGAAGCCCAACCAACCCATTAAAGGGCGTTTGGAGCCGAATTAGGTCTTACTTTTTTCTTCCGCCCCGTTTTGGCTTGTCGGTTTTTGCTTTCGTCTCAGCTTCTTTCGGTTTCGACTTAATCTTGTCAGACTTAGTCACACCTTCTAGAATTTCGACGAAGAGTCCATCGGAAATACCCAACTTCACCATACGTTTTTCATACTGTTGATCCGAAATTTCGACTTCAACAAAAGGTTCCTTTTTATCGTTAAACTGTAACACCGATTCAGTCAAGACCAAAATACTGTCTTTTCGTTCTAACACGATGTCTGCGTTTGCACTGTAACCAGCTCTGATAAATACATCCGCTTTATTAAAAATGGCCGCTTTAATTTCAAACTGAATTGCGCCTTGTTCGTCAACACCTTTTGGAGATATGTATTCGAGTTCAGCAGGAATCTTTTGATCTTCTATTGCGCCAAGCGTTAGAATTAGATCCATGCCTAGCTTCAACTTCCCCACTTCAGATTCATCAACCTTTCCTTCGAAAACCATTTTATCCATATTGGCAATAAATGCAATCGTAGTTCCAGCATTGAAATTGTTCGACTCAATGACTGAATTTCCGATTTCTACAGGTACATCCAAAACAGTTCCAGCTATGGTTGATCTAACAAGTGTGTTGGATGTTTTTCCTGACTTGGAAGAAACCCCATCTCTCACAATTTGCAAATTGTCTTTTGAGGCAGAAAGTTCTTCTTTCGCATTATCAAGAGCCACCGAAAAGCGTTGAAACTCCTGTTGCGAGATCACGTTTTGTGCGTTCAAAGGTTTATTCCTGTTGTAATCCTTTAGTGCATTATCTAAGCCAATTTTCGCCCTATTCACTCTGTTTTCGGCGTTGTTTAGGTTCGTCATGTTCGGTATGACTTTAATCTTCGCAATTAAGTCGCCATACTTAATTTGCTGCCCAGCCTCTACATACAATTCTGAAATAATGCCACTCAACTGTGGTTTGATTTCAATCTCATTGCGAGGAACGACCGAACCAGTGGCAACAGTCTTCTTAACAATTGAAGAAATAAAAGGCTGTTCAGTTGTATAAACTATTGGTTGAGATTTGCCTTTATTAAACAGGTAGTAAAATGTCGTTAGAAATAATCCAACGAAGATTACTATTAAGAAGATTTTAAAAAACTTTTTCATTATTAACCGTGCAAATCTGACTCTAAAAAAATCACCAACCTCATTTTATGTCAGAATGTCGACCAAGTAATTTTAATATTCTATTAAGCAAACGACTCAGTAGCCCAATAGGTCATAACCTCTTTAGGTTTAATAGCCATCACTGGTATATTTTTCGATTCATGAATGATGTGTCTTGCAAAAGAACCGATACGTAAGTAATCCTGCACGCCTGTTTCCTTCTGAGTCATAATCATTATTAAATCAGCTGAAACCTCATCAGCATATTGCACCACATCTTTCCCAAAATTGTCTGGGTATTGAATATCATCCAAAATCTTAGAAACAAAATTGATTTTATTCTTAGACAAAATGCCCTCAACTTGCTTTAAGCTAGCGTTTACTTTCTTTGCTAAGAACTCATCCTTTTCAATTTCCATGATGACATGAATTTCGGAATTATACTGCTTAGCAATGTGCATAGCCCAATCTACCTTTTGACGTGACTGACGCGTTAAGTCGATAGGTAGTATCACTTTTCCGTATTTGATATTTGACTTTACGTCTTTTACTATAACAACTGGTACTTCTGAACTTTTAAGCACCCGAGTTGTCGTACTTCCCATGAAACGATCCATCCCGCTGGCTCCACTAAAGCCCATTACAATACTATCACAAGCGTATGTCTGAGAAATTTCTATGATTTGCTTATACACTTTACCCTCACGTACTATGGTATTCACAGTCAAATTTGGGTTTTTAGACTTTATTGCCTCAGCCTTTTCTATCAATTTAGCATTAATGGCCTCAAGCAGTACCGCTTTTTCCATTCCTCCACTAAAAATTGATTTGAAGAAAGACTCTTCAACAACATAAAGTAACGTGATTTGGTTGTCAAAAAGACCTGCAATACCCACTGCATGGTCCATGGCATGGTTTGAAGCCGTTGACAAATCGGTTGGCACCAAAATGATATTGTCCTTTGGAGTTTTTATTGAATTCATCTGAAAGTGATTATTTGCCGCAAAAGTAGTACTATTACATTTTAAGAATTGCAAGAATCTGAATTAATACTTAACCCTGACGGTTCAATTTACCACTTAGCCGTTTTACCGGAAGATGTTGCCAAGACAATCATCACTGTTGGCGATCCAAATCGGGTTGCTCTGGTCAGTAGCTTTTTCGACACGGTAGACATCAAAAAATCCAATCGAGAGTTTGTCATCCATACCGGATGGCTTAACAATCAGCGTGTTACGTGCCTAAGCACAGGTATGGGCACAGATAACATTGACATCGTTATCAATGAATTAGATGCCCTTTTTAATATCGATTTAAACACACGACATATTCTTAAAGCACATACAACCTTAACAATTGCCAGAATCGGCACGTCAGGTAGTATTAACGAAAACATAAAGGTGGGTAACGTTTTGGTTACAGATGTTGCCATTGGATTAGAATCGCTTTTTGATTGGTACGCGATTGGATCTAAGTCAGACAATGAAAAAGCTTGGGAGGCGTTATTGAGCCAAATTGATTTACCCATTAAACCCCATGTATTTGAATCAGACAGACAGTTGTTCGAACAATTTTCCAAAATTTATAACCCTGGAGTTACGCTTACCACTGGAGGATTCTATGGCCCTCAAAACAGAATGCTCCGCTTATCACCTCGTTTAAATGTTATCGACTCATTGGCTGGCTTAAAAACCGCCAAACAAGGGATTACCAATATTGAGATGGAGACGGCAGGGATTTATGGGTTGTGTCAGTTGTTAGGACACAAGGCTATTTCTATCAACGCGATTATGGCGAATAGAGTCACCGGGGATTTTGCGAAAAACCCAGAAGAAATAATGAATACGACGATAGCGCAAACGTTACATCTGCTATGTCCATCTTAAAAATCACAACAAACAAGCAATTCAAAGACTTCCTTTCCTTACCTGATTATATATATAAGGAGGATTCAAATCACATCCATCACATTAAACAAGAAGTAAGCAAAATTCTATGGGACAACAAAATTGCCGACGAAGTAGGGCTGTGGTTGCTTTATAATAACTACCAGGTCGTTGGAAGAATTGCTGCTTTTATAAACAAAGGAGAAAAAGGCGGACTTGGTTTCTTTGAATGTATAAATGACACCGCTGGGGCTCACCAACTTTTTGACACTGGCATTAAGTGGTTACAAGATAAAGGGATTTCGACAGTTGAGGCGCCTGTAAATTATGGCGAGCGAGATAAGTTTTGGGGCTTAATGGTAAAAGGCTTTAAAAACCCGAGTTATCAAGAAAATTACAACCCAAGGTATTATCAAGCATTCTTCGACTCTTATGGTTTTGAAATAGCGATTCGTCAATCGACACAAGAAATATCACCACCACAGATTAACGTCGATTTAATGGCTGCCCATGCAAAACGGGTAGATCAAAATTCAAATTTAAGTATTCGACACATTGACAAACACAATTTAGATAAATACGCTGCCGACTTTACCGAGATATATAATGCAGCTTGGGTGAAACATGACCACTTCGTTCCGTTAACACAACAAAAAGTGTTAAAGATGATGAAGACTATGAAGACTGTAATGCGTGAAGATCTGATTTGGTTTACATACGACAAAGAGAAACCGGTTGCTTTCTATGTAAGTATTATTGAAATAAACGAAATTTTTAAATATCTCAACGGCAACTTGAATTGGTGTGGTAAATTAAGATTTCTGTATCTGAAGTGGCGCACACCTATCACCAAAATCCGTGGCTTAGTATTTGGGGTCATCCCTTCACATCAGGGATTAGGTATAACATCTGGTATGATGATGAAAGTTTTTAAGGTGTTTGAAACAGACCCACATTTAGCAACGAGTGAATTG
>JBLHOC010000025.1:0-24707 GCA_047620825.1 Bacteroidia bacterium
AGCCACTGCTTTCATGTCTTTCGGAGAATCTAGAATGACGCTGTTAACACCTGCTTTTTCTGTAAATGTTGTTTTGTTTAGAGACTCAATGTAGTCGCCAAATACGTTTCCACCAGTATAATCAACCAATGTAACGTCTTGGTGTTCAGCTAATTGTTTAGTAATCGGTTCGCTCAGTGTATCAACACCTAATTGAATGACATTAGGATCAATGTTGTTTTCAACCAATACTTTTCTAAGCTCGGCGATTACGATGGCAATCGGTAAAATGGCTTTAGGATGTGGTTTAATAATCACTGGGTTCCCTGTCACTAAACTTGCATACATGCCTGGTACAGTGTTCCAAGTAGGGAATGTTGAACAGCCAATAACAAGACTTATTCCTTTTGGTTGTGCTTTCCAAGTTTTATGTAACTCTAAATTATATTTACCTAAAGGTTTAACCCATTCAACTTCTGAGGGGAAACGGTTAATTTCATGGTAGCCCATGGCAATCGCTTCTAGCGCTCTATCGTTGGCGTGAGGTCCTGAGGCTTGAAATGCCATCATAAAGCTTTGCCCTGTTGTATGCATAGTGGCATAAGCAATGTCAAAAAACCTTGCCGTAACACGTTCAAGTGATTCAATCAGTATCGCTGCACGATCTCCAACTGATACATCTTTCCAAGTCTTTGCTGCATTGGCATTATCGATTAATTGTTGTACAGATAATTTCGGGTAGGTAACGCCAATTCCTGTTTGAAAGTAAGGGGAAACTTCTTCTCCTATCCAATCGTCAGCGTCTACGTCAAGGGCTTTGAATTCTTGGTTCATCATACTACCAAACCAGTTTCTACCAGCTTCATTTCCTTCTTCAGGATATGCTTTTGGATGTTCTGGGTAAGGCGTATAATAAGTTCTATTATGAAGAGCGTTTACCGCTTCTTCTAGGAGGTTGGCATGTTTTTGTGATAAGCTCATCGCTGTTGTCATAAGGATGCAAATTTACGTAAATGCACTGTTTATAACGTTTTAAAGTCGGGAGAATCGAAAGTTAAAAAAATGCGGATTATCAGTTAAAAAAATTGGTGAGTCAAATGTCAATTAATAAAACTTCTACTATATTGCCTGCTGATTATTTCATTTAACATGCCAGGAAAAATAAACATAGCTATTGACGGTCATTCAAGTTGCGGTAAAGGAACCTTAGCAAAAAACTTGGCTAAGGACTTGGATTATATGTTTATTGATTCAGGTGCGATGTATCGTGCTGTTACGCTTTATTTATTGCAAAACGAAATCAGTTTAGAAGAAGTCGAACAAAGTCCGAGCGTGTTGCTCGACATTGACATTGAGTTTGTACTAGATCCGATGAGGGGCTTTTATAATACCGTATTGAATGGCGAAAATGTTGAGGGTGAAATACGCGGAATGCGAGTTTCGAAATGGGTGAGTGAAGTAAGTGCAATTAGAGTTGTTCGCGAGTATTTGGTGAACAAACAAAAACTAATGGGGGCAGACAAAGGTGTGGTTATGGACGGAAGAGACATAGGAACCGTCGTTTTTCCTGAAGCTGAACTTAAAATATTTATGACGGCAGAACCGATGGTGAGAGCCAAGCGACGTTATTTGGAATTGAAAGGCAAAGACATTGATGCAAACCTTCAAGAAATTTTGGATAATGTGGTGCATCGTGACCGATTCGACTCTACCCGAGAAATTAGCCCGCTGATGCAAGCACCCGACGCCATTGTTTTGAATAATACAGAGATGACACGTGAAGAACAAGCACGTATTGCGCTTACCTGGGCAAAAGGTGTTATCCTGGCTGGATAATAGAAGTCACAGTTTGTACGATTCCGTCACAATCAAGACCATACATATTCAATAATTCTTCTCGAGTTCCGTGATCAACAAATTCGTCCGGATATCCTATGACTTGGATACGACCATCATATTGTTTTTTATTGGCGTATGCCAAGATTGCACTCCCAAATCCACCCGTAATACAACCGTCTTCAATGGTCACAATGGTCTGAAACTTGTCAAAAATGTTGTCTAAGGCATTGAAATCTAAAGGTTTAACGAAACGCATATTGACTACTTCTGCACTGATGCCGTTGGGAAGCAGTAATTGAGCTGCTGACAAAGATCCATATACCAATGGTCCTATAGCTATGATACAGCAGTCGGTACCACTATGGAGGCTGATTGATTGCCCAACAGGAATAGTTGTGAATGGTTTTTGCCATTGTAGATTTTCGCCGTAACCTTTTGGATAACGAATAGCAACCGGACCTTCTACCGTTATGGCAGTATACATCATTTGTCGAAGTTCTAATTCGTCGGATGGAACCATAATCGTGATATTCGGAATGCAGTTTAAAAAAGCGATGTCGAACATGCCATGATGCGTCGCACCGTCTTCTCCTACATTTCCGGCTCGATCCAAACAGAATATAACATGTAAATTTTGTAAGCAAACATCATGGATAACCTGGTCATATGCCCGCTGAAAGAAGGTGCTGTAAATATGGCAAAATGGAATCAGACCATTCGTTGCCAAGCCAGCTGAAAAAGTAACCGCATGTTGCTCTGCAATGCCCACATCAAAACACTTATCTGGTAAAGCGTCCATCATTATTTTCATGGAGCTACCAGAAGGCATGGCAGGGGTAATGCCTACAATTCGATCGTTTGATTGAGCTAATTCTAATAAACTATGACCAAATACATCTTGGAATTTGTCTCCAGGATGAGGCTGTTCTATCTCGTCAATTTTAACAAACTTTACAGCATGCCACTTCGTTTGTTCACTTTCTGCGGCTTGATATCCTTTACCCTTAACTGTTTTAATATGCCAAATCTTTGGTTTATCAGACTTAACCAAAACCTTCAGTTGATCCACTAGCGCGTTAACATTGTGACCATCAGAAGTATGATGATACTCAAAACCAAGGTCGGAGAAGTAATTTGGTGTGGTTTTTAATTTGTTAAGATATTGGTTCAGTGCACCGGCATTTGGGTCAATACCCATTTGATTATCATTGATAATGATCAAGATATTCGTATCGCTTTGAGCGGCATTGTTTATTGCCTCCCATGCCATACCACCTGTCAAACTTCCATCGCCAATTACAGCAACATGTTGTCTTTTGACTTGTAGTAATTTGTCGGCTTCCGCTAAACCTAATACAGCACTTATACTTGTGGAAGAGTGACCTGTTCCAAAAACATCGAATATGCTCTCTGATTGATTTGGGAATCCACTGATACCATCCTTTTTTCGAATGGAATGAAATGCCTCTTTTCGGCCGGTTAAAACTTTATGAAGATAAGCCTGATGACCTACATCCCAAACTAGTTGGTCCGTTGGTGTGTCGAGTATATAGTGTAAAGCAACAGTTAATTCAATAGTGCCAAGATTTGCGCTGAAGTGACCGCCATGCTGAAGAATTTCATCAATTATATATTGACGCCATTTGGCACAAAAACCTTCCAAAAAAATTGCGTCAAGAGCCCTTAAATCTACTAATTCCTGAGGTATGTTAGCACTGCTTTTCAATCAGCGGCAAAGAAACAAAAAGTAAGTCGGTTACAGTTTCTTTATCATTTTAAAATGAGGAATGCCTATTTCAAGAAACTCATCACCTACAATTTGATAGTTTTGGGAGGAGTAGAACGGCAATGATACTTTGCGCGCATGAAGTTCCATTTCTGTAAATCCCATATGCTGAGCAAAATTTTCGCTAAAGGCCACAAGTTTTTTGCCAATGCCCTGACCTTGAGAGGCGCTAAGCACAGCTACTTGGCGCATTTTAACGATTTCTTTGTTGATTGGTCGCAGTAATAGGATGCCTATAATTGATTGGCCGTCAGTTGCTGCAATGTGAATTTCATCGACATCCGTAACCATATTCTCCTTTGTGAACTTTAATCCCAAAGGTGTTCTTAAAACATCTTGTCTTAGGTTCACTGACTCCATATATTGTTCGGAGTCATATTCTATTAAACCAACTTGAATTGCTGTCATAGTCTAAATAAAGTCAGCCAATGAGAATACCTGGTCCGCTTTAAATTTACCATTGTCCAACTTAACGGTTCCACATTCGTTTTTAAGGTCATGCTCGAAAAACAACGTGTACTTGTTGTCAATCGCTTCATGTAAAAACTTTTCGTTTTCCGCCATGCGGACTAATGGACGAATGTCGTAGCCCATTGCGTAATGTGGTGGTATGTGGGCAGCTGAAGGGATCATATCTGCAGCAAAAACCAATGTTTTATCCTTGTACTCAATTTTAGGGCACATCATTTTTTCAGTATGCCCGTTTGCCATAATCATAGAAATATTATCGGTCAAGCGCAAATCGTCACCAATAAATTTAAGTTGGCCACTTTCTTGAATAGGCAACATGTTTTCTGTTAGAAATGACGCTTTTTCACGTGGGTTTGGATGGATGGCGTGGTTCCAGTGGTCTTGGTGACTCCAATAAATGGCGTTTTTAAAGACTGGTTCTAGGTGTGTTTTACCAGTGTTCCAATCAACGCTACCACCACAGTGATCAAAATGCAAGTGGGTTAAAACCACGTCAGTGATGTCGTCAAAATCAACACCAGCTTTATGTAATGATTTTTGCAAAGATTGGTCACCATTGAGATAATAGTATCCAAAGAATTTTTCACTTTGTTTGGTGCCCATGCCATTGTCGATCAAAATCAAACGATCACCGTCT
Source organism: Bacteroidia bacterium (assembly GCA_047620825.1). Taxonomy (GTDB): domain Bacteria; phylum Bacteroidota; class Bacteroidia; order NS11-12g; family UBA9320; genus UBA987. The sequence continues at coordinate 4,713 of JBLHOC010000025.1, forward strand.
TCCACCAATAAACAACGCATGGCCCAATTGCAGAGGTTGTTTTCATCGGCTGCATTATATCGTTGCCAAATAACTTTTGGAACAACGCCAAACATAGCGCCTCCGTCTAATTTAAAATTTCCAGTATGAATGGTAGCCAATCTCATAATTACACAACAACAAATTTAATGACCTGGCTAACGTTGCCAGATATTACGAATAAGTAGTATACACCAGGCAAATAACCAGCTCGCTCAAAACTAAAAATACGGGAGGAAAGTGAGAGATAATTTTGGCTCATCATGACATTCCCGAAGGTGTTTCGTATTTGAATGAGCGCAGACCCTTTATCGTAGAACTGCAGATACAGCGTAATGAAATCGGTTACAAGCGTAGGGTATATCGTTGCATAAATGAAATCGTTTTGGCATACACCATCATAAATAATGGTATTGACCCCACCATTTCTAAAAGCGGTGCATTCGTTTCTGTACGTTACTTGGTCACATCCACAGACGGGTAAAAAACTAGGATCGTTACACTGGTAAAATGCGTCAACTCTGCCAGGGTCTATGCATCCCTGATTGAATTGTGCAGTGGCTGAGAGCGATATTGTTAAGATTGACAAGAAGCCAATAAGCATTCTAAATGAGCACAAATTCATGACTCAAAAATAGGGGTAAGAGATGGAAGTGCCACTAGGTAATTCCATTAATGTTAAATCATTTTTTGGTCACAACTATGAAAGCTACCAACGTTTTAGAAACTGATTTCGTGTTGGTAGGCAAAAGACAATGATCATGAAAAGGACAAAATTAAAACTATTTCTAAGTGTTATGATTATGGCACTTGTAGCGTGTAATGATGAACCAATTGGTGAAGTCAAAAATGATGTTGAGGGTTCTGTGGACAAACAAGAGATCCTCTCATTTTTGACCAAAAACGCGCCCATAAAACAATCTTTTACTAAAGACAGTGACAATGCTTTTAGCATTACCACAAAAGGGTATTTAGTATTTGGATTTGGTAAGAGCGCATTCAAAACAAAATCAGGCGATGTGGTAACTGGTTCTGTAGACATCTCAATTACAGAATATCTTTCTAACGCAGATATTATATATGGCGGTGTGACCACTGCGACTAAAGATAAAATCCTTCAGTCTGGAGGGATGTTTCAAATAGTAGTGACACAGCATGGCGAAGAACTTGAATTAAACACGAAGCAATATGATGTCCAATTTCCAACTGATGCAATCGACTGGTCTATGCAAATATTTAAAGGGGAAGAAATTACAAACGAAAACGGAGAGCAAGACATTAGTTGGGAGGAAAACTATGATTCTTGGGTGAGAGATGATTCTATCAATCGTGATACGGTTTATCGAACTAAATTTGGTTTTTTAAACTGGGGTAATCTAGATAAGTATTCACTTAATACTACCGGTTCAACCATCCACCTTAAACTTCCAGAAATTTATACAAATAAAAATACATTGGTCTACGTCGTAATGGCTGATCGCAGTATTAACTATATGTATTCTAGTCAAGCCAAAAAGGAGTTTTATTCAAAGCAATACTTGCTTCCGGCTAATATGGACTTTAAGATATTGGTAATCTCCAGTGCCGATGGTACGTTGAAGCACAAACTCGTCCACTCAAAAGTGGTTCCCAATCATCTTGAAATTGTGACCACAATGGATGATATATCAGAAGTAGACTTAGATCAAGTTATTCAAAATATATAACAGGCTAAAACATAACCTTATGAAAAACAGTATTAAAATCTCCGTATTGATTCTGATTGTAAGTGTATTGCAAATCGGATGTGACGACACACAATCAATTGGACCAAACAATGGGGGTAACACGTCATTTACAACTGCGAAAGCATTTTTAAACAGCAAGTCACCAAAAGAACAGGTCTTTACCAAAGACGTGAACAACCGTTTTACAATCATTTCCGACAACGGGCTACATTACAGATTTAAGCCTAATGCATTTAAAACCAGTGCAGGACAAATCGTAACCGGGCAAATAAACCTCCAACTAACCGAGTATTTAACCAAGTCTGACATGGTCTTTTCAGGTGTGACAACAACTTCAGGCACAGATGTATTAGAATCTGGCGCTATGTTTAATCTAACGGCCACACAAAATGGTCAGGCGCTTCAATTGGTGGACGACTATAGAGTGCAGGTGCCGTCTCAAGATCAAGACCCTAACATGATTATTTTCGAAGGAGAGGAAGTTGAGGATTCAGCTGGATCTGCCATTAACTGGGTACCTTCCAAGAGTTCAAATGTTGTTCGAGATTCCTTGCGGTCAGATACGTCTTGGTCAGATACGACTTATGATCCAGGGTATTATTATACACTTAAGATACGATTCATGAGCTGGTGTAATTTAGACCGGTACTGGAATTCATCTACGGGTAGCCCGATACGAGTTAAAATTAAAGAAAGCGGAAAAGAAAGCGCCATTGTTTACGTAGCCATTAAAACGTTAAATGGTGTTGTAACATTAAGGTATAATCCAAACGCGGATGAATTTAATTCAAGTCGGTACAATCTTCCTAATGGATGGGACATTACGATCATTGTGGTTTATGTGGATCGTGATAAAGAACAGCTCGAATATGCTTGGATTGATTCAAGGACAAGGGATAACCACCTCGAAGAAGTTGATACATTAAAAGTAATTTCTGAAGCCGATTTAGAAGCACTTGTCAAAAGCTTACAGTAGACCTATACTAATGTGTGAAAAGTCACTTTCTGAATTGAAAGTGGCTTTTTTTTGTTCAACGGTTTACATTTGACTCATGCGTGTTGGTAATAAACGATATCCAGGGAGGCTCAAATCAGAAGTTGAGAAAGCGCTTTTGTATTATCCGGATTTAGAGCACATCGCTATTGAGTTTCGATGGGGTGTTTTTACGCAACATTCCTTTATGTTAGCACAACCGAAACCCCTTACGTTGCTCAGAAATAGAAATAAAAGGGAGTATCAAATTATCATGCGCAAAAAGTTTTTTTTAAAGAATAATCGGGTGCCAAATAGTCGAATACCTTCTGATGTGCTTGTCGGATGGTTGGGGCATGAGTTGGGGCATGTCGCGGACTATAAGGACAGGTCGAGTTGGAATTTGGCGTGGTTTGGCATTTGCTACTACTTTAGCAAAACCTTCTTAAAAAAGGCTGAAATAAGCGCGGATTTAAATGCTGTAAAACATGGTCTGATTAAGGAGTTGGTGGTCTCGAAAGAATTTGGGCGAAATCCTGCCTATTTCCCATGGTCATACATTAAGAAACTTCAAAAGTTTTACCCGAGTATTGAGGATGTGTTGAAGTGGGATAAGGAGTTAAACAACGAAACCTAATCAATCCGATCAAAACCTAAATAAGGTCTTAATACTTCAGGCATTTCAATGCCGTCCTTTGTTTGATAGTTTTCCAACAACGCCGCTACAATTCTAGGTAAGGCTAAAGCGCTACCATTCAATGTATGCGCGTTTTGCATTTTACCTTCTTCATTCTTAAATCTGAGTTTAAGTCGATTACTTTGATACGTCTCAAAACATGAAACAGAACTCACTTCCAACCACTTTTCTTGAGCGGCAGAATAAACTTCCATATCATAGGTCAAGGAACTTGTGAAACCCATGTCGCCACCGCATAACCGCAATACTCGATAATGTAGTCCAAGTTTTTGTAACAGCCCTTGAACGTATAGGCTCATTTCTTCTAAAATGTTATACGATTCATCTGGGTGGGCCAATTGTACGATCTCAACTTTGTCGAATTGATGCAAACGGTTCAAACCACGAACATCTTTGCCGTAGCTTCCTGCCTCTCTTCTAAAACAGGGTGTGTAGCCCATATTTTTAATTGGAAAATCTTCTTTTTTAACAATCGTATCACGGTACATATTGGTGATGGGTACTTCTCCAGTTGGAATCGCATATAGATTGTCAACCGTCATGTGATACATCTGCCCTTCTTTATCGGGTAATTGACCTGTACCAAAACCAGAAGCCTCATTGATGAAAATCGGTGGTTGTACCTCGGTATACCCTTGTTTCAATCCTTCATCTAAGAAGAAATTAATGAGCGCTCTTTGAAGCCGCGCACCTTTCCCCTTATACACTGGAAAACCAGCGCCAGTTATTTTAACACCAAGTTCGAAATCTATTAAATCAAACTTTTCGCACAAATCCCAATGTGGCACTTTGTGGTCAAGGGTAGGAAATTCGCCATGAGACAAAATGATTTCATTGTCTTCTGGTGTTTTGCCTGCAGGGACTGAACTATGTGGTGCATTTGGAATACGCGTCAACACATCTGTCAGTGCGGTTATTCCGTCCTTTAATTGTATTTCAAGTGATTTGGATTGTTCCTTAATTTCAACAGTCTTAGTCTTTAATTTTTCAGCTTCTTCACGTTTTCCAGCTTTAAACAAATCCCCAATATCTTTCGAAATGGAATTCATACTGGCCAACAGATGATCTAATTCTGTTTGTGTTTGTTTACGCTTATCGTCTAATTCAAGTACTTGCTTTAAATCTGCTTCAAAGCTTTTGCCCCGTTTAGACAATCGGTCATTAATCTCATTAAACTCGGTTCGAACTTGCTGTACTTGTAACATGTGTGATATTAAAGGGGCAAAATTGACACAAAACAACTGAACAATAAAGACGATAGTGAAAAAAGTGTATAAGAAACTGGGTTTACGGTGAGACTTTGATGTCGTATGTTTGCCAAATAGTAGATCCTTTGTCAAACGAAGAAAATAAAATACCTAAATTTTTACAACCATATTGGGTGAAACCATTGTCATTCTTGTGGTTTTTGGCGTCTGTTGTTTTAATTTTAACCACACTAAAGCCTTACAACAAAGCCTATAAACTTGCGAATGCGCCCAATTATATTATCAACCATCAAAGTGAGAGTCTTGGTGGATATACAGTCGATTATTCAGGTGTTGTCGATTTTGTAAGCTATGCAAATGGACAGGCACAAGCAGAACTACAGTTACTCAATACATCGAAGTATCGTCTGAGTTTTACAAATAAATATGACGACATAAATGGTGTGAGCATATTTGTCAATGGAGTAGAAACGGACTCTTTCTCAGTAATTGATAAAAAGATTGTTAAAGCCTTTGAACTACGAAAAAATGATTATCTCAAAATACGCGTAAAATCAATAAAGGCATCTAAACCTGATGTTGGTGTTAAAATAGAGTTAGACAATGCTAAAAATCAGAAGCGTATTTATGCTTTTGTAATCTTATGGGTTTTGGTTGGTCTCTGGCTTATTTGGTATGTTGGAGGAATTCATGTTGTCTTACCTGCTTCATTGCTGGTGGTGGCATGTTATAATGAGCATTTATATCTGGTGGGTACGTGGACTAGTCCAATGATTGGATTTGTCGCCGTGGCTGCATTTTTAACCTTGTTTAGGTTTTTGTTAGCTAAGACAGGTTTACGAATTCTCACTCGAATTATGCTTTTATTGTATGACTATGTGTTGGTATTATCAGGTCTGGTTTTAGGAGGATTTATTTGGAATTATAAACGATATGGATACCGGACAGACTATGACACCATAATAGCTGTTTTACAATCCAATACATCTGAAACGCTGGAGTTTGCGTTTGGCGAACTTGGTTTTATCCCGTTGCTGGCATTGGGCCTTATTCTATCCCTGCCAGTTCTAATATTTATTTTTCATCGAAATCGGTCGAATAAGCAGATGGCTTGGAATCATGGGTTTGCCATCCTCTTAAGTGCAGTCGTTGGACTAAGTTTATGGCATGAAAGCCAATTTATTCAACAGTTTAATTCCGCATACAGTCAGTACTATGAGGAGATAGCAAAGTTTAATGAAGTTCAAAAAGGATTTAAAGATCACAATGATATAACGGCTTCAAAAAGCGAAAAAGGTGAAACGTATATTTTCGTTATTGGGGAATCTCAAAGTAAAGAACACATGTCGCTTTATGGGTATCACCGACCAACAACGCCGTTTTTAGACTCAATGGATAGGGCTGGTCAAATAAGTGTTTTTACAAATGCGTATTCTTCTCACACCCACACGATTATGGTGTTACGAGACGCATTGACACAATCGAATCAGTACAACAACCTTCATTATACGCAAGTCCCAAGTTTGATCAATGTGTTGAACGCATCTCAATTTGAAACAGTTTGGTTAAGCAACCAAGTGAAACTTAGCAATTGGGATAACATCGTTTCTGCCATCGCAGGTGCTTGTAATAAGCAAGTGTATGTGAACAAGAACATTGGTGAATCGATGCGGAACAGTCCATACGACGAACGACTATTACCAGAATTGAAGCAGATACTGTCTATTTCCACCAAAAAAAATAGAGCCATTTTTATCCATGTGTTGGGTAATCATGGTCAATACAGCGAACGCTACCCAAAAAGCTTCAAGGGAATTCCATCCAAAGGAAAGGCTGATTTTGGTAACGTAAACGATCTTGCCAATTGGGAGTCGTATGACAACTCGATTTTATACAGCGATTACATATTAGGTCAGATTCATAAGCTAGTTGGAAAGGCTCCTGGTGATGTTAAACTACTTACTTACTTTTCTGATCATGCTGAAGATCTAAGTGATGGTAGGGGACATAATTCAGGTCAATTTACATATCGAATGACTCAGATACCACTGTATGTTTGGGCAAGTGATGCCTATAAAACTCGATACAGTGATACATGGAGTAGAGTTGAGAAAGCGGAAAGTCAAATGTTTTCTAATGATTTGTTTTTCCAAATGTCACTTGATTTGGCGCACATTCAAACACCTTTAACACAATATCGGTACAACGTTTTAAGTCCTAGATACAGCATAGATACTTTTAAAACCAAAAGTGGTGCCATAGACTATCAGAACACTGAAAACAATTACACCAATTTAGATTATAACGCAGCTGCCATATTCGCGTGGGAAGCGACTGATCGAATCGGAGTACATCGTACAAACAGTTTGGGTAAACTGAATGAAGTACACAACCACAAAATCAGAACAATTGAAGTTGATGTAAAACTATTGGATGGAGAGCTCTTTGTCGGCCATGGAGAAGATGATGTAATGAGCGGACTCCGTTTAACGGAATATTTGGCTGAGGTTAATTTAATTGATATTGAGAAAATATGGTTGGATGTCAAAAACTTGGACAAGGAGAATTTGAAAACAATCATTGAAAACTTGATCGAAATTGACGAACGATTCAGGTTGAAGTCAAAGTTGATAGTAGAAACTCAGTCACAGGATTATAACATTGCAAGAATTGCACAACTTGGATTCAATACAAGTTATTATGTACCAACGTCTATTGCAGACTTGACACCTTTAGCGCAAAAAGAAGTAGCAAAAGAAATTGCGAAACAGATTAAATATCAGAAGGTTAGATCCATTTCGTTTGACTCCAAATTGTATGATTTCGTGAAAAAGGAATTGGAAAGTCAGATCAATCCCACAATTACTTATCACACTTGGAATTTCGACTTAAACATACGTGACGGTTATTTTATTTTAGGTGTTCAGCAAGCACCATTTTATCAGGATAAAAGAATAGAAACAATTCTGGTTCGCTTTCCGTCTGTATTTGATTTGTAGTACAGATTCGGTGAGATTGTAGTTCCGAATAACTTGCGTAATTATTCAATTCTTGGCTACTTCAATTAATGAAGTTAAGTATACATTTGCAAAAAATTTAAGTAATGGCATTAGATTTATTGGTAATCGGAAGTGGACCTGGTGGTTATGTAGCCGCAATTAGAGGTGCTCAATTGGGTTTGAAAGTCGGTATCATAGAGAAAGCAGAATTGGGCGGAGTTTGCCTGAACTGGGGGTGTATTCCTACCAAGGCTTTGTTGAAATCGGCGCAAGTGTTTGACTATATCAATCACGCGTCTGACTATGGGATCACGGTAAAAGATGCATCGGCAGATTTTACTGCTGTTGTTAAAAGAAGTCGTGACGTTGCCAACGGCATGAGCAAAGGCATTCAGTTTTTGATGAAAAAAAACAAAATTGAAGTGCACGTCGGATTCGGAAAACTGGTTGGAAAGGGAAAAGTAGAGGTTGACAATAATGGCAAAAAATCTATATTAGAAGCAAAAAGTATCATTTTAGCTACTGGTGCTCGGGAACGTGAACTCCCTCATATAAAAATAGATAAGAAAAAAGTCATTGGGTATCATGAGGCGATGGTCTTACCTAAGTTGCCTAAATCTATGGTGATTGTTGGAAGCGGTGCTATAGGAAGTGAGTTTGCGTACTTCTACAATGCAATGGGTACAGAAGTAACGTTGGTTGAATTCTTACCTAATATCGTTCCAAATGAAGACATTGATGTTTCAAAAACGCTAGAAAAAGAATTTAAGAAGCAAGGTGTAAAGGTGATGACATCATCATCTGTTGAGAAAGTTGATACCTCTGGAAAAGATTGCAAGGTGTCGATTAAGACCGCAAAAGGGATGGAAGAAATCTCGGCAGAAATTGTGTTGTCTGCAGTTGGTATTCAAACAAATTTGGAAGGCATCGGACTAGAGATGATGGGTGTTAAAACTGAAAAGGGAAATGTTGTCGTTGATGATTTTTATCAAACCAATGTGCAGGGTGTTTATGCCATTGGTGATATCGTAGAAGGACCAGCATTGGCCCACGTTGCGAGCGCTGAAGGTATTATTTGTGTTGAACAAATTGCTGGTAAAAACCCAGAGCCGTTGGATTATGGTAATATCCCAGGTTGTACATATTGTTCACCTGAAATTGCCTCAGTAGGTTATACAGAGGCCAAAGCAAAAGAAGCTGGTTATGAATTGAAAATTGGAAAATTCCCTTTTTCAGCGAGTGGCAAGGCAAGTGCAGCTGGAGCAAAAGAGGGTTTTGTTAAAGTGATATTTGATGCGAAGTATGGGGAGTTCTTAGGAGCACACATGATTGGCATGAATGTGACTGAAATGATTGCGGAAGTTGTTGCGGCGCGAAAGCTAGAAACCACTGGACATGAAATTATTAAAACCGTTCACCCGCATCCAACAATGAGTGAGGCTGTCATGGAAGCTGCTGCGGCGGCATACGGTGAAGTGATTCACTTATAGATTCATAAACCTAAAAATATAAAGTCCTAATTGATTAGTCGATTAGGACTTTTTTTGTGACTGATAAACGCTGACTTTCTGGAGACTGCGTTAGCGTAACCCACTCAATGAATTTAAAGTCTCGGATGGTTAATGAAGTGTCAGAGAGCTGAGTAACATTTTCTACGGCCATTAAGCCTGCAATTGATCTGCCATCATCCGTTTTGGTTTTACCCGAACGTTTGTACTTCAATAAGTAATGCTTGAAAGTGCCATGAAGTATCGTGTCATTCAATCGAATCACAAAAAACGACTCATCGTTTTTGAGAAAAATCTTTTCTTCAAGAAAAACTGTTTTTTCTTCGCCCAGCTGAGACCTTCGGTACGTGAGTGGCTTGATCTCAAAATATTGGTGGTAATATTTTGCTATTTCGACTTCATTATAGGCCTCTCCTCGAATACGTAGCCTTTGGCGTGTATATCCATGACTTTGATCTCCATAGAAATTTATAATTACAGGTAGCTCAAGTTTAAGTTTAAACCACCGACCTTTAATCAGCATAAATCGACTTAGCCGAACGCATATGACCCCAATGGTAATACCGTATATGATTAAGTATGGAAAGAACATAAGGACTGCCATTAATGCACCCTTTTTTAAACCCAGAAACACCAGCTGTGCCATAAGAACAAGACTATAATAGAGCAGAAGCCTGTTTGCAACCTTATTTGATTTAATCACCATGCCATAGTTGAAATAACCAGAGTTGTTGGTGCAATTGTTTAGAATCGTTGCAAACCATGACACCGTGACTAAGAAATAAACAGGGGTTACAAATTCCATGTGCCATTCTGCGGAACCAGGGAACATCAACCAAAAGTCATAAATACCATGTGAAACGGCTGCCAATATGACGAACAATCCGATTGATAAGACATGAGGTTTGCTAGGGTGGAACCGGTATCGGATAAACCCATAGGCGATTAATGAGGTGTCAAACATATGGCTGATCGTCGGCATCGCAGCGCGTTCAATCATAATAGTTCCACCGTGCTCGTTGAGATATAAATAATTCTCAACCATGGCAAAACCAAGGGCCGCAACACTTGCGAAGATGATATAGTCGATTGGTTCTTTTAACTGTTTGTTAAACAGTAGGATTGCAACTAAGAAAGGAATCATTTTGGTTATTTCTTCAACCAAACCAATGTTGATGATGCAATTTCGAAAGTCATGACTGAAGTCTCCATTGAGTTGACTAAAGTTCTCTATTCCAAGAATGTTGTAGACAAACAATAAACCCACGGTCGACAAAGCACCAAGTATGAAGGTTGGCAAGAGATATTTCAAACTCAATCGTTCATAAACATCAATTAAGCGGAAGTAGTCTACCCATATCCAGCAGATGTACAAGGAAAGAAAGCCGTAAATAATTTGGAGTGGCATGGTTTGGTTGCGAGAGGTTGTAAATATAGTACGTTAGAATTGGCGGACAACTACAAGTTAACCTCATGCCTTTTCTATTGCTTGTTGTCAATAAGTGCTTAAAATATGTGTGACAAAAGGTAACATTCCAGCTGGTCCAGAATCCCAGTCTTTCATGTGTACAGTAGTTGAGTTACTATGTTCGAAGACATATCTGATAATGTCAAGTCTGGTATCTAAATCAATTCCAGCGCCCATTATCACAGTGTCAATGGTGTTTGATAAAAATGCATCTTGAACTTCCTCTTTCGATGTGCCCATAAGGACTTTCAGGTTGGTTGTGTCTATCTGTTCAGAGATTTCTTGAACGATGTTTCCTTTTCTTCCAAGGATTAAGCATGTTTTCATATTGGTAGATTAATAGGGGTTGATATGTTTGAGTTTCATGAGAAAGCTAATGTACAACAGGGATTTATCTCCGCAATAATAAATTGACCGTTTTGGTTTTTTAATATTAGGATTTCGCTGTTCATTTCGTGTAAATTTTGTCATTCAACCATTTGGCAGGATTGTTTAGAATGTATTCCGAAATGTTTTGAAATGATTTTTCATTACGGATGATGTGTTCGTAGAAATTACGTTGCCACAATTTGCCCATTATTTTATTTTTTGTTTTATAAATATTCAAACACCGATTCGCCACCAACGATTTGTATGCCCCAACAATGTCCGATACCGTAGGGGCAACCCTTGCGGTTGCCCGAATATCCATATCCATATCCATATCCATATCCATTTGGGTCACATGATTTTTGGGTGTGTCATTTTGTGTGGGGTCCATTTGTGTCACATCATTTTTGGATGTGTCCATTGGCGTGATGTCTATTTGTGTGTTATCGTTTTGGGTGGTTACATTTTGGGTCACATCAATTTGGGTTACATCAATTTGGGTTACATCAATTTGGGTTACATCAATTTGGGTTACATCAATTTGGTTGGTATCATCATTTTGGGCAACCTCAAGGGTTGCCCCTACCAATTTAATAATGCCGTGCATATGGTTGGGCATTATTTGAAAAACATCCAATTCCATATTGTGGAAACGATTTGATAATTTCATCCATTCGTCATAGGCAATTTGTCCATATTCATTCAATATCATTTCCCCGTTTTCAACGTGTCCAAAACGGCAAATTCTATCCTGACAACAAATCGTAATAAAATATAATCCCGCTTGCGAATAATCGTATCCTTTTAATCGGATTGACCGTCGGTGATGCATATTTGAGTTATATTTTGATTTATTTTTCATGTTGGATGTGGCCGTCACACTCAAATAAGACAATTTGTCTAGACTAGACATGGTGTTTCATGAATGATTCTCCAATCGTACTAGAATCATTGAAATTTGACAAATTAAATAGACGGAGAATAATCATATCAAAGCTTCAGCGCATTGTAGGCCGTGATTGTCTCACTATCGACTTCTACTGTTAGGATTGAAATTCCATTTTATATTCCGTGATATCGTACTATGGTTTGAGCGGTCTTGCACGCTGTAGTACTGTCATGAGCAGTGTATGTTTTTCTAATACGAATTATTTGTAATTCGGATTTAGCCCCATTAAATGCATACGTATAATAATTCTCACCCTCATAAACTACAATGTCGTTTTTCGTAACACGCGATGACGAGATATTCCAGTTACGTTTTTTCAATTGGGTAAGATGTTTCTTTCTGTTCAGTTGCTTAAGATGTGTCTTTCTGGATCAATACGTCTTTTTTACACGCGATAAAAAGTATCAAGAATAGACTGGTGGTAAGTGTTATGGTTTTCATTTGGTTAATAACGAAGACGTAAATTTTTTATATGAGGACTGAGCCAAGTCAAAGTTTTAGTGCTAATTCGAAGTAATTATGAGCAACATTATAGTTTTAGGAGCAGGCATGGTCGGAAGTGCCATGGCATTGGATGTGGTAAAAAGTCATCATGTTACTTTGACAGACATTGATGTTAGCGCCCTACAAAGGGTCCAGAAGCGTAGTCCAGAACTTCTGACAAAACAGTTGAATGTCTCAGATATTCAGTTACTTAAAGCCGTTATCGAGCCTTTTGATGTTGTCATTTGTGCTGTTCCAGGTTACCTTGGTTTCAATACGCTGAAGGCAATCATTGAAGCTGGAAAGGACGTTGTGGATATTTCTTTTTTTCCTGAAAATGCCTTGGAGTTGGATGCATTGGCCAAACAATATGGTGCTACCGCTATCGTTGATTGTGGCGTCGCACCTGGCATGGGTAACATCATTTTGGGTTATCACAACGAGCAAATGAAACTAAGCAATTTCGAATGTTTGGTCGGCGGACTTCCCAAAGTGAAAAAATGGCCTTTTAAGTATAAAGCACCGTTCTCTCCGATGGATGTGATAGAAGAATATACACGTCCTGCCCGCTATGTAGAGAATGGACAATTAATTGTGCGTGAGCCACTTACGGATTGTGAGTTTGTGGATTTCGAACAAATAGGTACATTAGAATCCTTCAATTCCGATGGGTTGAGATCCATCATTCACACCATGCCACATATCCCAAACATGAAGGAGAAAACCTTGCGTTATCCCGGACATGTAGAATACATAAAAGTCCTCAAAGAAACAGGCTTCTTTGGTACGGACCCAATTAAGGTCAATGGAAAAGAAGTTACTCCACTTGAGTTCACAAGTAAATTGTTGTTTAAGGATTGGAAGCTTGACGCTGAGGAGGAAGAACTAACCGTTATGCGGATTACACTAAAGGGGGAAAACAGTACCAATGAAAAAGTGGAAATCAGGTACGATTTATACGATGAGTATGATGTGAGCACGAAAACCTCTTCGATGGCACGTTGCACCGGTTATACTGCAACTGCTGCTGTTGAGCTGATATTGAAGGGGTTGTTTACGGATAAAGGGGTATTTCCACCTGAGTTGGTGGGGAAGCATCCAGCATGTTTTGATCACGTGCTGAATTATTTATAAGAACGTGGCGTTCATTATACAATGACGACCAAAACAGAATCTAGTCAAACCCCCTTGTAATTTTCCCATGTGACAGGACTTCCACAACCAATTTCTATAGTCTCAGATTCCAGGTGCGCATAGATTAACCTAAGCTGGGTTTTTAAATCACGCCAAGACATCGGCATGTTCATGGTGTCGGTCTCACAAAACACGTTAGCTACAATGATGCAGTTTTCATTAAGTATGTGGTACGTTGGTATTGTTTTAAGTCCTTTGGTTTCTATGGTTAGTGGCATACCGTCACCGAAATGGTCTAAGTACCACCTTCTGACTTTTTTGCAAGCTGATTTTTCGTTGAAATAATAGACGGACAGGTAATACCTTTGGTAGCTTTCCTGAACATAACAATTATTGTAAAGCTGTTTTGATTTGAGTTCAATATGCCTGTGCCAGTCTGACCGAGCTGTTAGTTTAGAGTAACTGGTGTCTTTATGTAAAGCCTTTACATGGAAGTCTGAAGCCATAGACACAAGAAACGAATCGCTTGTCGACTTCAATTCATTTAACAGCTGATTTTGGTTAAACGAAGTAGGCGGGTGGGTGTATTTATTCAAATTATCCCAAACGGCAGAGCTATCGAATGACCGGACCCACAGCTTTCCTTTTTTGCTGTAATAATTTGTCGCGAAATGTACATATGCTAGCTTGGGGTCATTTTGTAATCTTAGTTGACCAATAAAAAATGTATAACCAGATCGACCACCTCCACGGGATATAATACCTAGTAATTCACAACCTGCTAAATCATGTTCTTTAAGTCCATCGAGGTAAAGTGGTTTTCGATCATACAAACTCGTGTCCAGCAGCATCTTTGCAGACATCTCCTTATTGAAAATGGTATCTCCGGTTCCAATCATGGTTATGTTAATCGTGTGGTGGCGACCAGATATTATTTTTAAAGGCTTCACATGTATCGTGTAGTCCCTATTGTAATAAGACACGTCGTGCATATAAGCAGTGGTGTCGTATCCTACCGTTGTTGAATCAGCTGGAGATGAATGGGCTTTATTTGTTTGCTTAATAGGCGTTTTCTGAGTACAAGAAAACAACAAAGTTGTAAATAAAAGGACTACAGGTTTAAATGTCATTATTGTGAAAACGAACGTTTCTTCTTACAAATTGTTAGGCATTATTATATAACTCTTGATATTTTCGCTCCATGATACATCTGCATAGGTTTACGTTCAATCCTTTCCAAGAAAACACCTATGTGATATGGGACGACACGTTAGATTGTGTCATAATTGATCCGGGTTGTTCAAACGCCACAGAACAGCAGGAGTTATGTACTTTTATTGCTGGACATAAGCTAAAGCCAATCAAACTTGTAAATACCCATTGCCACATCGATCACATACTTGGTAACGCTTTCTGCGTGGAGAAATACAACATTCCATTCTATATGCACGAATTGGATCTTCCTGTGCTCGATAGCGGTACTGCAACATCTATGATGTACAATGTGCCTTATACCGTGTCGCCTAGACCAACGGCCTTTATAAAGGAAGGAGAGCTGTTACAGTTTGGTGAATCTAGTGTCGATATCGTTTTTACTCCTGGTCATTCTCCAGGTAGCATTACATTTATTGCAAAGGAAGAAGGCTTTATTATAGCTGGAGATGTACTTTTCAGACATAGCGTTGGTCGTGTGGATTTACCAGGAGGGGATAAGGACGTTTTGCTTAAATCTATCGAAGAACAATTGCTGGTTTTACCAGACGACTATCTGGTTTATTCTGGACATGGTGCAGAAACTACAATCGGTCATGAAAAGCAGTATAATCCCTTTTTAAACGGTACTTATTCGCTCTGACTTTCATCGTCAGTCGCTTCTGAATTTGTCTTAGCTGCTAGTTCTTTTGCTTTACTTTTAGCCATAAGACTCCCGATAGACGCAATAATCGTAACCACAAGTAAAACCCCTCGAATAATATTCCAACGTTTTCTCTTGGCTTGTTGTTCTTTTTGCTTAGCCATGAAGATGTCTAAACCCCTAGCGTACTGATTCATAGATTGCTCCATTTGCTTTTCATAGATTGCTTCATTATCCACTTCGATACTTTCGCTCAAAGCCTCCAATTGAGAATCTAATTGATCTAGATCTATTCCCTTTGAGCCATTTTGTTCACGACTCTGATTTGAAGGTTCACCGGCATATACAAAAACTCCAGTGACGATAATACATATGAAGACAAAGGTTGATTTTTGGATTAAACTCATACGTTAATAGTTTACAGGCTTCATTTTCTTAAAGTCTGCAATGTTTTTAGAAACGGTGAAATAGGATACGTTTACTCCAGGGAAATAAGTCACCATGGCATAATCTAAAGTGAATTTTTTTATTCCGATACCCAATCCCCATGAAAATCCTGCTGCACCTTTAACCGTCTCTGGTGCTAATTCTCTTCTTCGCATATGGTTGTAACCACCTCTCAGTTGAAAGTTGTCTGAGAATACCAACTCAGCACCAAAGTTGATGTGCCTCATGGCTTTGTCTCCAAATGAAACATTATCATACCGCACTTGACCAGTTTCTAAATCAATGGTTTTGTTACGTGCATTTACATTTACATAACTGATATCAAATTGCTGTAAATTGTGCGCTACAATTGTCATTTTAAGCGGGTTATGTTGCAATTTCTTTGAGATGCCCAATTGAATGTCTAAGGGTAAATTTGCCCGATCATCCACATAGGGAATAACATTGTATCCAAGGTTTCGAATCAGTAGGGCGGCATGGAATTTACTTTCAGGCAAGTGATAGGCCCCAGCAAAATCTACTGCAAATGCTGTTGCAACATATCTTTCGTAAACAGAATATAAAAATTTAAAATTTACACCATATGTGAAATTGGTGTCTCGCTCCCAGATATTGCCATATCCCACTTGAAACACGTAATCTTGAGCCCAAAACTGACCAATAATTTTACCCGTTACATCAGTTTCGTCAAAACGCCCATAGTCTGTGTAAGTAACTGATCCACTGAATGTTCCGATAGATTCAAAGTGTTTGACGAACGCCCCGAAACCACTGTTTATATCTGTGAAGTAATTATTATAAGACAACATGACCATGTTATCCATCGACTTGTTCAAACTAGCAGGATTGTGGTATCCAATGCCTAAATCATTTTTGTAATCTGCCAAGGTGCTAGCGCCCAAAGCTGCAGTACGGGCGGTTGGGTCAATGTTTACAAAAGCAAACGACTGACTTCCACCGAGTTGTGCAAAAGCGTTAGTCTGAAGAATCAGAAATGTTACGACGACAATAAATTTATACATGTCAAATAGAGTTTTACGTACTCAAAGAACGCAATAGTTACTCGATTATTTCTAGCTAATATAAAAGGTATTTGGTTCTGATAATTTTGAATGCGGTGAGGCCTGGTTCCCAACTTTTATAAATGTCTTCTTGAGAAACACCAGTTTCTATTTGTTGTTGCAATGCTTTTCCTCCCGCCAACTTGGTGAAAAATGGTTTAAAAAACACACCAGTTTGGCTCGGGTTGTTAGAGTTATGCATCATAGTTAGCCATTGTAAATAGATGCGCTTGTTGGAAACAATGTATGTATTTGCAAAATTAGTAAGTACAATGCCTTGGCATATAACGCCCTCATATTTAGGGTGGTCTGAAACTCCAGGAATAGATTTAGGTTTGAAAGCATAAGGCCCTTTCCCACTTCCACTCCCGACTTTTTCGTTTTTATTAATTTTGGAATAGTCAATTGGTCGTCCAATGACTTCAAATGGTTTGTCCGTTCCTCTACCAATACTCACATTTGTACCTTCAAATAATCCGAGTGATGGATATAGGTAAATAGACTCCATTGTTGGAAGGTTTGGAGACGGCCGTATAGGTAATTGATACATGGAATCGTGCGTGTAGTTTTTACATTTTATTACAGTCAATTTACATGTGTCTCCTCCGGTCAACCATCGCTCTCCATTAATCATGGTGGCAAACTCTCCAACCGTCATTCCATGTACCAATGGGACTGGGTGCATGCCAATGAACGATTTGTATTTGATGTCGAGCACCGGACCATCGACATAATGTCCGTTTGGGTTTGGCCGGTCAAGCACCATCATTTCAAGATCGTTCTCAACGCAAGATTCCATTAAGTAATGCATGCTTGAGATGTATGTGTAAAAACGTACGCCAACGTCCTGGATATCGAAAATCACCACATCAATACCTTGCACCATGGCGGCATTAGGTTTTCTCGAACTGCCATATAATGAAACAATCGGTAAACCAGTTTTAGCGTCTGTTGTACTCTTTACGTGCGCCCCAGCACTGTGGTCACCACGGAATCCATGTTCCGGGGCAAATATTTTAACAATATTAACACCCCACTGTAGTAAGGTATCAACCGAATGTGATTCTCCAACCACACTTGTTTGATTCACCATCATCGCTACTCTTTTTCCTTCGAGTAATGGTAGGTATCTAGAGAGTTGTGCAGCACCAACTTCAATTGGACCAACTATTTGGGATTCAATCTGAATCTGATTTCCTGACTCGTCAGATGTAGTTTTTTTTAATTCACCGCATGCCGAAAAATTAAAGGCAACAATAATGGAAGCTAAAAGACCAATTTTATGCATTTTTGAACGCTTAGAGCATTTTGTAGGCTTCGAAAGTATGGATTTTAGCTATTTCGTAGGGAAAAAATTAGCCACGCAGTCGGGTAAAACGTTCACTCGTCTAATAATCAGATTGGCAATTGCTGCTGTCGGTATTAGTTTGGCGGTGATGTTGCTTGCTGTTGGCGTAGTTAAAGGCTTTCAATCTGAAGTTAAAAATAAGGTCGTTGGTTTCGATGGTCACATTCATATTCGTAATTTGGATCTCAACCAAAGTCGAGAATTGAAACTAATTCCATTAGATCAGGAATTTATTGACACAATTCGCAACCACCCAAATGTGACGTCACTTTCTCCATTTTGTTTAAAAGCAGGCATTATAAATACCAGCCGTGAAATTGAAGGCATGGTATTCAAGGGTGTCCCTAAAAACTACGACTGGTCGTTTATTTCTGAAAATCTTAAAAAAGGGCGTTTACCTGCATTACAAGACAGCATCGATACGTACGAATTTGTGTTGTCACAGAAAGTAGCAGATAGACTTCAAATAGATACGGGGCAGGTCTTAGATGTTTTTTTTATTCAGGATGCCAAAGTACGTAGGCGAAGAATGGCTTTGGTAGGTATCTTTAATACTGGGTTAGGTGAATTTGATAAAACCATATGCTTTACAGATATAAGAGTCATTCAACGTATTTACACAACCGACTATAGCCAAGTTAGTGGGTTTGAAATAAACATCAATGACCTCAGTTTGATGGAGCCCATGACGGATTGGATTGATGACCAAATTGGTATTAAGCTGAGAGCAGAGAACATTGAAGAAAAACATGTTGTTATTTTTAAATGGCTAAAGATAGTTGACTCTAATGCGTTGATTATTATCATTTTAATGACAATTGTTTCTGTTGTAAACTTGATTACAGCTTTCTTAATTCTCATCATTGACAGAACTCAAATGATTGGCATATTAAAAAGTCTTGGCGCTAACAATAACCAAGTGGTCAAAGTATTTTTATTGAAAGGTTTGTCGATGGTGATACCGGGTTTGATTATTGGCAACGCAATTGGTTTGGGATTGGCGTGGTTGCAACTTAAAACTGGATTAATTACACTACCGGAAGAAACATATTATATGGCCACAGTTCCAGTGGAGATATCTCTAGAAACTATCTTGTTTTTGAATGTTGGGACATTGATAATAAGTTTGTTAATGATGCTTATCCCTGCGATTATGGTTCGATTCATAACACCAGTTAAAGCCATTCGTTTTAACTAATTCCGTTTCCTTTTCGGGACGTTAACATGTTCGTAAGGACAATGCTTGCATTTATTACCGCAGCACTTGCCTCTCTTTAAAAGATACGTTTCAGTCATCACGAATAAACCTTCTTCATTGAAGTAATAATCCTTATTTATTTCCGGATTCATGACGTCGAAGTACCAGATGGCTTGGATAAAGATTCACCACATTCTTTACAAAAAGAGGCGTCTAGATCATTCTGAGTATTACAACCATTACAAGTATTCTTGGCTCTCTTTTGATCTGCATATTCAACAGTTACTATGCCTGTAGGCACAGTGATTATCGCATAACCGATAATCATTAATGTAGAAGACAAAAACTTACCTAAAATGGTCTGAGGTGTAATATCACCATAACCAACCGTTGTAACAGTGACTACTGCCCAGTAGATACTTGCGGGAATACTAGAAAAGTGATTTTTGTCAGTCAGTTCATAATTGTGTTGAGCACCTTCAATGATATACATGAGTGTCCCCATAAGAATGACCAATATCAAAATGAAACTAAAAAATACTGTGATTTTGTT
>JBLHOC010000026.1:0-24554 GCA_047620825.1 Bacteroidia bacterium
GCCTCCAAAGCGACTCTCGCCTTGAACTCAGAACTGAATTTGCGTCTTGTTTGTTTTGTCATTTTAGGTTGTTAAATGTAATCGTTTTTTAACTTAACCTTTGGCCCTTTTTTTGGGGAGGATTATACTGAGTGATATATTAATCGATCTCTGACTGGGTTTTCTGTGATTGCCATACTAAGTGCCTTTAATGCAGATGAAGCATCTAAACGACGTGATACATGATAACCAACGACTTTTCTAGACACAGCGTCAGTTGTTAGGAATAAATAACACCACCCCTTACCCATTGGTAAATAGGTAATGTCTGATACCCAAAGCTGATTAGGGCGATCAAACGTGCTATGCTTAATCAAATCTGGATGTTTCCTCAACCAATGATTGCTCCATGTTGTCTGCGGCTTATATCTTTTACGCCTCCGCTGTAACATTCCGTTTTCTCGTAATAATTTGAACGTTTTATCTCGTCCGATCTTGATCCCTTGACTCATCCAATATTCCTGGCAGTGTTCCATGATTTTTATTGTCCCTGTCTTGGGTAACTCTTTTCGTATCTCATTAACAGACTCAAGAATCTTCTGTTTTTTAATAAGCCATTCCGATCGAGAACGAATTTGTTTGTAGTAAGCCTGTCGGCTGTACCCCAATACGTCACACAGTGTACTTACTTTTTGTTCTTGTGCTTTTCTTTGGACGGCTGGGGCCCATACTTTTTTCGAATCGAGACGTCTAATTCTTCTTCAGCAATATCTATCATTGTCTCCAACAGCTCCGATTTTAGTTTGGCGCGCTCTAGCTTCTGTTCTAACTCCATTATGCGACGCTGTAGCTCCTCTGAATCTGTGGGTTTGATTTTTTCCATATCAATATTCAAAGATACAATTTCAGGGTCTTCATGTCCTGCAAGATACTCTGGACCATACTTCTTGAGCCATCTATCCAAACCACCATAACTCGTGTTAAACGTCTGAATGATTTCTTTTTTTGTGTAACCGCCAGACAGATACATCTGAACCGCGCGGTGCTTGTCTTTCTCACTAAATCGTGTAAAAGGTGAATGCATTTTGTGTATTTTCATAAATTGACTTTTTGTGTCAACCTATTTCAGGACAAGACAAAACATATGGAAGGTCGTTTCTCTCTTTTCTAATCTTCTTTTATCTCTTTCAATTGATTCATTCCATTTTTAGCAATACGTTTTTAATATCCATCCTCATTGTCGTATACTCGTAACATGCTTTACGGCCTATTAAAATTTGCCTTGTCATATGCCACAAGGAAGTACTTTGTTCAAATCAATGTTTTGAATGAGGACAATATCCCGAAGGATAAACCTGTCATTTTACTTCCAAACCACAGAAGTGCTTTTATGGATCCAATCGTGATCGCGACACAAATCAAGCAAGTCACATATTTCTTGGTTCGTGGTGAGTCATTCAATAACCCAACTATGGTTAAAGTGTTTAATCGAATCAAGATGATACCTATATATAGGAAAGAGTATGATCCAGATAAAACTGGACAGAATAAGGACATATTTAAGTATTGCCACCAACTGATGGAAAAGAAAGGCTGCTTAATGATCTTTCCTGAAGGCATCTGTCAGACAAAATATATCCTAGCGCCTTTAAAATCCGGTGCAGCACGCATTGCCCTTGAAGCTGAGGCTAAAAACAACTTTGAACTAGATATTCACGTCGTACCCATTGGAATTAATTATTCAAACCCACATAGATTTAGAGGTAACTTAACCATTGACGTTGGTGAACCAATTAAACCTGCAGATTTTAAAACGAGTTATAACAACAATTCGTGGGAAGCTGTGAATGAACTCACTGCCGCAATTGAAAAAGAGTTATTACAACGCATCATAACCGTTGAAGACCAAGAGCAAATCAGAACAGTTGCTCATATTGAAAATCTATTTGTCGGAAAAACAGGAAACCTCCCATTTGAAAGTAGCGACTGGCATCAAACACGTAAAGGGATAAACGAATTTATTGAAAAGCAAAAAGCGAATGATGCAACAGGATTTAAGGCATTTGAAAACAAGCTTAAAACGTATGTTGGAACCTTGCAAGGCCTGGGTGTTGAGAAAAACGTGTCCTTAATCAATCAATCAAGCTCAAGTATTGGAAAACGAATTGCTGTCAAGTTAATTTTACTCATTGTCGGATACCCGTTGTATGTGGTGAGTTATCTGATGCATTTCATTCCATTTAAACTAACGAGATTCCTGTCATTGAAATTTGTACGACGTGTTGACTTTATGGGGTCGGTGGCCTTAGCCTTGGGCTTGCTCATGTTTACAATTTTTGGAATTGGGGAAACAATCATCTTCCATAAATTAATACAAGTGTGGTGGTTAACAGTTATATTTTTTCTCATTTGGCCAACCTTGGGTTTGTTTGCATACGGCTATTTGGCAGAATGGGTGAAGTTAAGAGAAGCATTTAAATGGATGAGAGGCGGTGCTAAAAAGACTACTTTATTGCGACACATCAAATCAGAACAAAGCCAGCTTATTGACTATTTAAGTCTAGCAAATCAATCATAGATAATTGATTATGCCAAAATGTATCTTGGCTTGATTAAACTTAATACCATTGCCTTGCTCACTCCCAAGTGCGTAGGCAAGACTCAAAATGCCAGCGTTTACGTCTAAATGAACACCCACACCAAACCCATAAGGGGTGTCGGTAATAATGCCTTTTTCGGGATCACTTTTATTTTCAGTATATGCCGCATTGGCAAAAACTTGAAAGAAAGCATTTTCTCCTAATAGGTACCGATATTCTAGTCCTAGAAGGGTGTAACTATTTGCGATGAGGGATTCTTCGTTGAAACCTCGCAAAGTCTTTGTTCCACCTAATCGATACAAATCGTTCACAAAAACATTTTGAGTCAATAATTGCTTTCCACTAACCAAACCAACCGCGGTGCTTTTTTTACCGATAGGAATAAAAAAGGAAGCATCATAAGAAAACTCAGCTTGCAACGACTTCAATTCAATGGAGTCGTAGACGTTGTATGACTCACTGGAACTATTCATAAACAATACCTGCGAAATGCGTAAGTCTTTCATAACATTCCGACTACCAACATTGCCATCAATATCCAACTGAAATCCTTTTCGTGGGTTAACCGGATTGTCTAGTCTCTTTCTTTGAATTTGTATGCCATAACTTGTGGTCCGCACTGGATTTCTAATCGGTATTACTTTTGAAACTCTGATTGAAGAGGTATCCACAGTTATCAGCGCAGATTGATTATTCTGCACATATATTTTAAGATAATCAGTCCCGTCAAATAAATATTGCAAACCGAATTTTGACTTTAAAGTAAAAAACTGAGTATCAAACTTGACGTACTCAAAATTGCCATCGATGCCTAATGGACTTCGAAGCAAAAACGGTACTTGACCATTCATTTTTAGTTGTTGTGATCGGGCAGCAAAGCTTTTCCAATGTAATTCGTAACCAATGCCACGCGCTAAAAGGTTTTGTAGTCCTAAATTAACTTCTCCAGTTACCAATAGCGTGTTCTCACCTGTAGTGTTTGGCGCAAACCCAACGATTCCATCAGCTTGGTCCGTTTTTCGATGTTTTAGATTTAATGAAATACGTACTCTATTTCCAACGAAATATATACGGGGGTTAGATACCATGGTGCAGAAAGGCAGTTTCGATAACTTCTCCCGCAGTTTTAATACAACCTTCTCGCTATATGGTTCATCTGGAGAAAAGCCTAAATATTGATACAGAAAAGTTTTAGAAATCTTGGCATCTCCAACCACAGAAAGGGTGTCGAATTGGAAGTATCGGTTTTTATATACCAGCATATGAGCTGATATAGCTGACTTATCCGAAAGTTCTAAGCTATCTAGTTGGACACTTGCAAATGGATAACCATTGTTTTCAGCATAACTCAACAGTTTAGTTATTAGTGTTTGATATGTTTTAGGGGTGACGGCCTTTCCTTCAATGATCCCTCTGTCAATACTGGTCTCTTCAAGCCAATTAATGGCTGTTTCGTTGAATGATAATGTGGCCCAGTTGTATTTTTCACCTATGTATATAATGGATTGAATCGAAGTGGAGTCAAAATGAAAACTGTCAAGAGAAGCACTTAGGAAACCCATGTTCCGTAAAGAAGCGAGCGTACCTCTTATGTACTGTTTTGCCATGATGACATCAGTAAACATCTCAGTTAATTGTTCGTTTTCTATAAAGTCTTTAGCCGCCTGATCAGTGCCGGTGTAAGTTGCTTTTAACGTCCCTTGACCACTAACACTAGAAAGACCTGTGATTAAAAAACAGAATATTAAACAAACATGTTTTATGAGCTTCATTGGGACTGACAAAATACGGGCTGTAGGATTTGATCCATTTGGTAAAGATAACAAACCCCAAAATGACTATTACATTTTATCTGGGGGATGAACATAAACTTAAGAAGCCTTTGCAGTTGTATGAAATGCTTTGAGATAATTAGGTTCGAAGTACGCCAAATCCACAAATGTGTTCTGGTCCCAGTCATTGAACGCCATTTTCCCCATGTATTGAGCTGAAAGGTCAACATCATCTATATAACGTAGATTTTGATGAGAAATGATGTCCACGATTTTCTTACCGCCACTTCCAACCAAAAAGACCATTCCCTTTTTAAGTATTGTCGAGAATGAAGTCTCATCAATAATGGAAGGTTGCTCACCATCAATTTGAGTAAGATCTGAATCATAAGTTGCCGTATAGACTTCCATTCTTCTTGCGTCTATCACAGGACAAATCATGTCACCTTTGGAGATTTGATTGGTCAGTGCCACAGATTGTGCCAAGAGTTTAAGCGAGCTAATTCTAATAAGTGGTATGTTTAAGGCATAGCAAAACCCTTTAGCCACAGATGTTCCAATACGTAGTCCAGTATATGATCCCGGACCAGCACTTAAAGCAACGGCACTTATGTCTTTTGGAACAAGACCATGAGCAACCAATAACTGGTCAATAAGCACAGTCAATACAGCGGCATGTTGAAAGCTGTTATCATCTTTTACGTGACCAATACAGGTATCGGAATTCTGAAAAAGGGCAACAGAACAAACTGATCCAGAGGTTTCAATACATAAAATATTAGCCATAACGCAAAGATGCATGATTTAGCGGAATAGAATAACTGCTTACTCTTGAGTTTGGCTAATATTGCATCAAATCACTTTTATGATCAGAGGAAAACAAGCACCTACGTGTGATAAAAAGCCACATGAAATGGAGATCCATGGAGATGTCCGTATGGATAATTATTATTGGCTAAATGATCGCGAAGATCAGGACGTATTGGACTATTTAAATAAGGAAAACGCTTATACGGATGCTGTACTAGCAGATTCAAAAGATTTTAAAGAAGAGCTGTTTGAAGAGATGGTTGGTAGAATAAAGCAAGACGATTCTTCTGTACCATACTTTTTAAGAGGTTATTGGTATTATACAAGATATAATGAAGGGCAAGAATATCCTATTTATTGCCGTAAGGATAAGGACATGGATGCGGATGAAATCATTATACTAAATGTAAATGAATTGGCAGAAGGGCAGTCATTTTGTCAAATCGGAGGATTGTCAATCAGTCCTGATAATCAAATGATAGCGTATGGCGTTGATTTCGTTAGCAGACGTGTCTATACCATTTATTTTAAACATTTAGAAACAGGTGAATTGCTGAGTCAAACCATTGAAAATACAAATGGAGGGGCTACGTGGGCGAACGATAATAAGACGTTGTTTTACACGACAAAGGATAAACTGACACTGCGTTCTGATAAAATACACCGATTTAATTTGGAGTTGAATCAGTCTGAAATGATATTCCATGAGGAAGATGAAACATACAACGTGCATGTTGGAAAAACTAAATCCAGAGCTTATCTAGTAATGTCGGCACATAGCACACTGACCAGTGAACATTGGTGTTTGAGTGCCGATGATCCAGGGGGAACGTTTTCTGTTTTTCATCCAAGGGAACGTAAAATTGAATATGGAGTTGCGCATTTTAAAAACGAGTGGTACATACTAACGAATTGGAAGGCGACAAACTTTAGGCTCATGAAATGTGGACTCATCAATACAGAAAAGGCTAATTGGAAAGAAATTATTGAACACCGCGACGACACATTGCTTGAGGGTATTGAATTGTTTAACGACCATTTGGTTTTAGAAGAGCGAAGTAAGGGATTGACTCACCTTCGTATAAGACAACTTAGCACGAAAGCAGAGCATTATATCCAAATGGATGAGGAGGCCTATACCTGCGGGACAGGCACAAATCCGGAATTTGATTCAGAAATATTGCGATTTGGATATACCTCGTTAACGACACCAATGTCCACTTTTGATTATAACATGAATTCAAAGCACAAAACCTTGAAAAAGCAACAAGAGGTTTTGGGCGGGTATGACAAACTTGAGTACGTTACCGAAAGGATGTATGTTACTGCAAGAGATGGTGCTGAAGTACCTGTGTCATTGGTATACAAAAAAGGGCTAAAGAAAGATGGCAACGCACCACTGTTGTTATATGCATACGGTAGCTACGGGCATTCAATCGACCCTTATTTTAGCACTTTCCGATTGAGTTTGATTGATCGAGGATTCGTTTATGCCATAGCACATATTCGCGGTGGGGAAGAGATGGGCCGACAATGGTACGAAGACGGAAAACTATTGAAGAAGACAAACACTTTTCATGATTTTATTGATTGTGGAAAGCACTTAATCGAGCAGCGATATACATCTGCAAATCACTTGTATGCGATGGGCGGGAGTGCTGGAGGTTTGCTGATGGGAGCTATAATCAATATGGAACCAAACATGTGGCATGGTGTGGTGGCTCAGGTGCCTTTTGTTGATGTGGTTACAACCATGTTAGATGAATCAATTCCGTTAACAACAGGAGAGTTTGATGAGTGGGGAAACCCAAAGGATGAAGCGTACTATCGTTATATAAAATCATACTCTCCATATGACAATATTGAGGAGAAGGCATACCCCAATATGTTAGTAACCACAGGTTTGCATGATAGTCAAGTGCAATACTGGGAGCCTGCGAAATGGGTAGCGAAACTACGAGAGCTAAAAACGGATGACAATGTGTTATTACTGCAAACCGAAATGGAATTTGGCCATGGTGGCGCAAGTGGTCGGTTTGAAAGAATCAGAGAAATTGCATTAGAATTTGCTTTTATCTTTGACCTTGAAAACATTACGAAATAAAAAAGGGTCGACACTGTCGACCCTTTTTGTTGTTTTAAAAGTACCTAATTTCTAAAACTTATTTAGACGCAACTAAGTTGACGTCAAATTCGATTTCGTCTTTGATGAAATTGTCTTTCAAAAAGTCGATTTTATTAGTTGAGTTGTTTCCCCAAGTAATGCCCCAATCGTTTCTGTTAATTGCAAATTTGCTAGATGCAGTAACACCAGCATCAGTTGTTGTTACAGTAACCGGGATTTCGATTTCTTTGGTGATACCTTTAATAGTAAGGTTGCCCTTAACCATTTCAGCTCCACCTGAAGTAATTTCAAAACTTGCTGTTGGAAATGTGTCAACCATAAAGAAATCAGCACTTTTCAAGTGACCCATTAATTTAACTGCTGATTCTTCTTCAGTTTCTCCAACCAACACAAAGCTAGCCATGTCAATACTGAAACTGCCTGATTCAATAACACCTTCTTTAGCTGAAATTGATCCAGAAGTGATTGCGATTGTTCCAGTGTGTGATCCATCAAGGATTTTTGAACCAGTCCAGTTTACAGCTGAGGCAGCGGCATCAACAGTGTACGTTACACTTTCAACAGTTGCTTCTGCAGTTTCACCAGCTTCTTCAGTTGTGGCAGTTTTTGGATCTCCACAAGATGCAAATAATACACCTGCTGAAATCGAAAGAATTAATAATGTTTTTTTCATTTTTTTGTTTTTGAGATATTTCGTTGTGCAAGTGTAACCCTAGGTTTGCCCATATTGTTTGTATATACATGTAATATTTTTTCCTTTGACACAAATCTGACAAACAGCTAAAAATCCGGTTGTCAAATTACGTGGTCAATCAACTGCTTTTGTCTTATTTTTGATTTGAATGAAACAGCTGAATCTCATACCGTCCTTAGTCATTCTGTGTCTACTCTTATTGCCCTATATCGGTATAGCTCAATCCGAAAACCAGACCTATGAACTGACTTTAAAGGATGATCAGTATGTTGAGCGGACAACGGAATTAAATGATGCGATTATTTTAACCCATGTCGAAGCGTCAGTTAAGTCGACCTATATGCCGAGCAGAAGATATATAGTGTTGGACACCTCTATCAATCCTCAAATAGATTCTTTTGTTACACTGCCTTTTAGGAATAAACATAAGGCGTTTTATAAGACTGAAACGACGCTCTATGATTTTTTTTATGATTATAGAAAAGGGAATTACGCAGTTGTATCTGTTTCATCAGATGAGGTTAAGGTCGAAAGTGGTCAATTGCCGAATAGAGTTTACGAGCCACAGGTTATCCTAAATGACGATATGTTATTTGTCTTGGATCGAAGAGTGAATAAAGAAAAGGTTCACATCTTGTCCAGAGATTCCAAAGTCATTCAATCGACCGTCGTTCAATCCATAAAGAAAAGAACTAAAGTCTACCCGCTATACTTCAACAGAGTAGGGAACAGTGACCATATAGCGTACATCTGGCGTGAGAAGAGTCACAAAGTAGACGATGTGTATGTTGTAATTTGGGACGAGACTGGAAAAGAGTTGATGCGGTATTCAGTTCAATTGCCCAAGAAACATGTCCATCTGATTTCAATCCGTCAATTGGATGAGGACAATTATTTGCTCACAGGCACTTACTCAAAACCATCCTCTATAATGGCAAGCGGGGTTTTTGTAAGATTTATGGAAGAAATGGAAGAAATGGAAACCAAGATGTATTCCTTCTCCAACCTTCCCCATTACTTCGATTATTTAGATCGCTATGAAAAAGAAGAAATGAAAAGGAAATTAGCGAGATTGAAAAAGTATAACAAAAGCACAGAAGTAAGAACCCATGCCATTATCCATGACGTCATTTGGACCAGTGATGCGTTTTTAATGCCAATAGAGTTTTATACAGAGTCGTTTGTGGATTATTACGGTATTAACAGGAATGGAAATACAATTGCCGGGTCTCCACAAAGTTTTAAAGGGTTTGATTTTACACACGCCTTAGTACTACGTTTAGACAGTTTGGGTGAGTTTAAACACGACTACTATGTGCCAATTGAACTGGAGTATCTGGCGCAAAAACGTGAAACTCAAATACAAACTTGTGTTTTAAATGACACTTTATTATTGGGGTACGCTTCTAAAAATGATCTCTATTTCGGCAGCATAAGGCCAGTGGAAACGGTCACTATGGTTAAAGACACAATAGACAGAAGTGAACCGCGTACGGTCCGAAAAGAGGCAAAATTTGTATACCTCAACAAGGGCACTGTGGTTACCTATGGTTTTAAAAGAAGACGTCTTGCCCAAGGCCTCTTGAAAAAGGCGGATATTTACTTCATAGAAAAACGAAAAGTCCGCTAATTTTGTGGCCATGTCGACAATCAAAAAACATTTAGTCACTTGTGCTTTGCCTTATGCAAACGGCCCACTCCATATTGGTCATATTGCAGGCTGTTTCTTGCCAAGTGATATTTACGTTCGGCATCTAAGAAATTCAAACAAAGAGGTGCTGTTTGTGTGTGGCACTGATGAGCATGGCGTGCCCATCACTTTAAAAGCGAAAAAACAAGGTGTAACACCTCAAGATGTAGTGGATGAGAACTACGCCATTATTAGCGAAAGTCTTGATAAATGGGGGATAGCATTCGACAACTTTTCTAGAACAACGCGACCAATACATCACGAAACGGCCAAAGATTTCTTCAAGACCCTTTATGATAAAGGTGTTTTTGTGGAGGAGGTGACAGAACAGTTCTATGATTCTGAAGCCAACCAGTTTCTCGCTGACCGATACATAACAGGTGAATGCCCAAAGTGTGGCCACGAGGCCTATGGTGATCAATGTGAAAATTGTGGACGTACACTCAGTCCCAAAGAATTAATAAATCCGAAATCAGCATTGACAGGAAATGTGCCTGTCCGTAAGAAAACCAAAAACTGGTTTTTGCCTTTAGACAGCTTACAAGAATCATTTTTAAATGATTGGGTAAAAACTAAAAAGGATGTTTGGAAAGCGCATGTCTATGGCCAATGCCAAAGTTGGTTAACTGATGGCTTAAAACCTCGAGCCATGACAAGAGATTTGGATTGGGGTGTTCCAGTGCCTATCGACGGTGCTGAAGGCAAAGTCATGTATGTTTGGTTTGACGCACCTATTGGTTATATATCAGCCACAAAAGAAATTCGCGAGGATTGGAAAGATTGGTGGCAGAATCCGGAAACAGAATTGACACACTTTTTGGGTAAAGACAACATTGTATTTCATACCATCATTTTTCCAGCAATGTTGAAAGCACATGGGGATTTCAATCTGCCGACCTATGTGCCAGCCAATGAGTTTCTAAATTTAGAAGGACAGAAGTTGTCAACTTCCAGAAATCATGCGGTTTGGTTGCACGAATATTTAGAGGACTTTCCAGGAAAAGAAGACGAGTTGCGATATGTCTTAACGAGCATCATGCCCGAAACCAAGGACAGTGATTTTAGTTGGGCTGATTATCAAGCTCGGGTGAATAACGAACTCGTGGCGATATTAGGAAACTGGATGAATCGTGTAATGGTATTGACCCATAAATACTTTGAAGGCACTGTTCCTCCAAACGAAAGTAAAGTGGATTATGACATGCTTGACGCGGCTAAAAACTTAGCCGATCAAGTTGATAAGTTGATTCTACAATTTAGATTCAGAGATGGCCTCACAGAGTTGATGGCAATAGCCCGATTGGGTAACAAATACCTCCAAGATACAGCACCATGGCATGCGATAAAAGAGGAGGGTGGTGAAAAACGAGTTCAAGAAATAATTAACGTCTCGCTTCAATTGTTGTCGTTATTTGCGGAGACATGTAAACCGTTTTTGCCACATACATCCGGCAAGCTTTCGAAAATGCTACAACTCAATGATTCTGATATTTTGATGGCAGGACAACAGGTCAACAAACCAAGTCTAATGTTTGAAAAGGTAGAAGACGAAGTCATACAAAAACAAAGAGAGAAATTGGAAAATCAAGCAAAGGAAAATGCCCCTGAACCAGAGTTGGAGCCGATTAAACCAACCATAACGTTTGACGATTTTAGTAAACTTGATTTTAGAGTTGGGACTATTCTTGAAGCGCAGAAAGTACCTAAAGCCGATAAGTTGCTACAATTATTGGTAGACATTGGACTTGAACAAAGAACCATACTTTCTGGGATTGCCGAACATTTTAAGCCAGAAGATCTAATTGGCAAACAAGCCGTGGTCGTTACCAATTTGGCACCGCGAAAAATGCGTGGTGTAGAGTCGAATGGCATGTTATTAATGGCAGAAAACCTAGAAGGAAAACTTGTGTTTGTGGAACCTGTAGGTGGTATCGAACCAGGGTCGGTTGTACGATAGTTTACCACTACAAGCTAAAAGAATCGCCTATTCTAGCAATATTAAACCCAGCCTTAAGCACCGCTTTTGTTTGAGAAGATGTTGGGTTGAGTAGCGGGTTGGTGTGGTTTAAATGTATGAAATGAACTTTAGCCTTTTCTGTATCGGTCAAATCCTTCAACAGTTCCATAGTCTCAATCACAAATGGATGTGGAATTTCGCTGATATCTCTTGATTTAATTTCATCACCATCGTAGAATGTGGCATCCACAAACACATAAGTCACCTTTGATATTTCAGCAATTAAATCCATCTCCCATTTGCTCCATTTGTCGATATCCGGAATAAACAAAGCGGAACTTTGCGATCCTTTAATCGTAAAACCTACAGTTTCTGAAAACTCATCTCGATGAGGAACACGGAAAGGCGTAACCGATAAACTATCGTTTAATTGAATGGGAATGTGGTTAGAAATAGGTCGAATGTCAATGTTGTTATGGGCAACAAGTTGACTCCACGGGCCGTCGTTTTGCAGGAATTGTTGCATCCTTGGCATAGCATATACCGGAACGCAATTGGCGCTAATAGCTTCTTTCCCTAAGTACATCAAACCTGCGTAATGACCGATATGAGCATGCGTCAAGAAAATACCATTTGGCATTTCGCGTAAACTGGAATCCTGTTGTTTCAGTGTCTTAAGTTGCCTCGATATGTCAGGTGTCGCATCAAACAAGTACGATTTGTGGTTGCTGTGGTCAACAAGACCTAACGACACGACTTGTCGATTTGGATCAGGATTAATAAATAGATCAGCACAGCAAGATTTGGTGCACCCGATATGTGGTGATCCTGCATCCTGGACATTACCTAAAATGATGAGCTGAGTCTGAGATGGAGAGGGCTTCTTGATTGGTTCTTTAATAACCAGTGGGCAGCCAGTCAGGACCAAAGAAAGAAGAATAAGCGTAAATCGATACATTAGAGTTTAAACCCAAGGTTTAACTGTATTTGGTCAAATTTAAACTGCCCGAAACTCAGCAGATGAATGAGCATAAGGATAAAGATTGAGGAAGGTTTTTTCATAGGTTTATTTTACCCAAATATAAACGACTTTGGTTTAATACTTTTTGGCATTGGGTAGCTACTCCTTAGGTTCTATTTTTAACACCTCATAAACCGTTCTATACTCATAATATACTGTTGCTATTTGCCCGTTTATGAGCGCCAATACATCATCGACATAATATTCGAACGTTAATGGGTTGCCTTTAGTAGTTGTAATCGTGAAATGGCCTGGCAGGTCACCCTGACTTGGTTCTGTTGCTCCTGAGACGGTCCCAGTTATGTGTAGAAAATCATATTGATTAGTAGGTTTGTAAACCCCCAAAATTGATGTATCGCTGTGGGTAATATCCATCACAAAAGGCTCTTTGTTTCGAGTATACGTTATCACGACTTGGTGATCTTGTAATTTATAGGCTTCATCATGTAGCATTTCAATGCCTTCAATATTGAGCAGATATGAAGTCGTTTTTTTAGAACTACTAGATAATAAATCTAAAGCAAACATTGGATAGCCAATGTCTTCCATGGCTATAACGGTACCCGAATCCAGCAAGGTGAGCTGGGCCTCAGTTTTCTTGGCCATTGCTTCAGAGGAATTGCTTTGAGTAGATTGTGTTTGGCAAGCAACATATAGGATAACGGTAAACAAGAACAATACGGACTTCATATTCAAAATTACACAAAGAGGGTTAAAACGGCCTTCCAATATCCATTAAAAATTGTATTCTTGAGACTAAGAAAAGAACCAAAGTAATTTAGATTTATGAGAATCGTAACCATCTTAATTTTATCTATAACATGTTCAGTAGTACATGCACAATCATGGTTTGCCAAAAATTTTAAAATTGAATCCGTTGAGTTGAAGTTTGGGCAAGGTGGAATTACGAATCAAACATGGCAAGATGGAATGCATGGGGCGTCAGCATTAAGCTACTTGGAAGTTGCTAACGACAATGCTGGAATAAAACAAGACCGACTCACATCGGAAAGACCTTTCGATGTGGCTTATAGTTACAGCGATTACAGTGGATACTGTTGTGGGAATACGAGTAACGTGATCAGTTCTCGAAGTCAAATAGGTATTAAACTTAAATCCAAGAAATACTGGAGGCTAAGAACAGGTATTAATTTAACCATTCAAAATAAATCCTTTGGGGGCCATGATTACTACCCGCTTGACGATACGCCGTACGGTGATCAAACATTATATCTAGAAGAAGTTGGGGTATTGGATGAAGTTCGATTGACGAAATATAGCCAAACTCAATTCGATACAACCCTGTATGTCCCACGGACTTTGTTGGCATATTTAGACAATCCAAGTACCTTCATAGGTATTGGAGTCTCAGTTCAATTCGTATTGCATGAAAATGTTTCAAAGCGCAATCATTTTTATGTTAATGTCAGCGGAAATTTACTCACAGCCCTGAACAATACGACTACATTGGAGATGCAGTACTACAATTACAGTAGAATTTCAGGAGGTGAATATGGAGATGGACATGTAAACGGTTTTCAAACCAATCAAAATGATTACTACAGTGTTAATGTAGCTGGTAGAACGTCCAACAAAGAGTTTGTGATAGAGTATAAAACGCCAGCTATAAATGGAAGCCAAATGCGGTATGGACTTGAATATACCCGTCAATTGTTTAAATCATTCCCATTAACATTCTCCTTAGGGGTTGGAGTTGGTTTTAATACTTATTGGAGAAATTGGAAAACGGTATTTAATACGGAAGAAGTTTTTTATGCCACAGGTTTGGGATTAGCCATAAAATAAAAAAGCCCCCGCTATTGACGGAGGCTTCTCATAAGTGTTGTTTGTATTATCCCAAATAGGATTTTAAGATTTTGCTTTTAGAGGATTTTCTCAATCTTCGTAAAGCCTTTTCTTTTATTTGTCTTACTCTTTCTCTTGTTAAACCTACTTTCTCAGAAATGTCTTCCAATGTATGTGCAGGTCCGCCATCAAGACCGTAGTAATATTTCAATACGTCTCTTTCTTTTTCAGAAAGTGTAGAGATTACTCGGTTGATTTCTTTTTGTAACGACTCGTTCAACAACGGATTATCTGGATCAGGTTCGTCATTGTTGTCCAGCACACCTAACAATGTATTGTCTTCTCCTTCTGTTAAAGGCGCATCAATACTTAGGTGACGACCAGAAGTCTTAAAAGCGTTTTCAACTTCGGTTACAGGTATATCTAATGCTTTTGCAATCTCTTCTGCTGTTGGCTCACGTTCATGTAACTGCTCAAGTTTTGCAGCAGTTGCAGAAATACGTCCGATAGACCCAACTTTATTTAATGGAAGTCGTACAATTCTAGACTGATCAGCTAATGCTTGAAGGATACTTTGTCGAATCCACCAAACTGCGTACGATATGAATTTGAAACCACGTGTTTCATCAAAACGTTTCGCTGCTTTAATCAATCCTAAATTACCTTCATTAATCAAATCTCCCAAGGTCAATCCTTGGTTTTGATATTGCTTAGATACAGAAACCACAAAACGTAGGTTGGCGTTAACCAATTTCTCCAACGCGGCTTGGTCGCCTTCACGAATACGTTGCGCTAGAATTACTTCTTCCTGCGCGTCAATCATATTCACCTTACTAATCTCGTTCAGGTACTTGTCTAATGATTTGTTTTCGCGGTTAGTAAACTGCTTACTAATTTTTAGTTGTCTCATAGAATTTTTAAGGTAACTACTTCTGTTTGCGTCTATTGAATATAACTTTCAAAGGTATACGAATGTTTTACTTTTTTTGCTCGATTCGTTACGCCTAAACAACTACAATAATCAAGCCAAACCCACGTAACTACTGGCATTTAGATGGAGAAGCTTGTAAATAAAGGCGCAAATTTGACTAGCTATATAAAACGATGATGAAAAATTATTCATTTTATTTTTCAATATGACGAATAAACGTGTCAAAATGAGGCTAATTTTACCAAATACAGGTTGGTGGTAACCTAAATAATGGTTTGATTTGACGCAGTTTTGAGATATAGGTTACTTATTCTGATTGTTCTGAGCATCAACTTAATTGTAAAGGCTCAAGTATTGCCCAAAGTTGCAATTGGTTTCAACTATTATCCTGGATTCTTAGTGGCTCATCGTGAAGACTCTAAAAACCTTGAAGCCCATAGCCATGGATTTGAAATTCAAATTTCAAAACATCAATCGGTACAACCTTGGGCGAAACATTACAGTAAGCCTGAAATTTATATGGGTTTGTTGTATATGAACCTTGGTAATCCTGAGTTAACTGGAAACGCGTTTGCCGCTATGCCAGGGTTTGAGACGTCACTGAAGTCTTTTGCGCATAGTGAATTGAGAATTAGGTTTAGTACGGGACTGGCTTATCTCACCCAGAAATTTGATGTTTATACGAACCGACGAAATCAGGCCATTGGAAGCCATATAAATGGTGTGATGCAAGGGTTTGCCACGTGGGAAACGCGTAGAGATAATAATCCATGGCACTTGCAAGTTGGACTAGGTTTAACCCATTTTAGTAATGGCAGTTACCGAGTGCCAAATCTTGGCGTCAACATGCCCTCGCTTTATTTTGGGGCGAATTACTTGATAGAGCAGAAAGCACAACGCAATCCATTAAAAGACACCTTAAATCCTATCAAATGGCAAATCTACGGGGCGTATGGTTTTAAAGAACGTAGCCTTACGAATACAACTGGATTTAATATTTGGAATGTAGGTGTGACACGTGTAGAGCAAGTCAGTATCAAAAGAAGTTGGAGATTTGGTTCGGAGTTGTTTGTCGACAAAACACATCATTTTATTGATTATCCAGATGAATCATTGACTGGGTTGTCACCGTTAGAAGTAACAGAGTTAGGTATTTACGCAGGCAGCCAATTATTAATCAGTCGGGTATACTTTATAACAGACATAGGAATTTATGC
Source organism: Bacteroidia bacterium (assembly GCA_047620825.1). Classification (GTDB taxonomy): domain Bacteria; phylum Bacteroidota; class Bacteroidia; order NS11-12g; family UBA9320; genus UBA987. The sequence continues at coordinate 16,603 of JBLHOC010000026.1, forward strand.
CTATAAGCCGAGCACGAATAAGTTTATTACCTATCAACGCGTCGGGTTTAACTACCACTTCAATCAGCGCGGTTACATTATGACGGCGTTAAAAATTCATTTTGGGATTGCGGATCATTTTACATGGGGAATAGGGTATCGAATATGAAGATTAGACACATCATACTCCTATTACTTGTAAGCCTGTCTGGGTGCAAAAAAGAACAATTGGATGATTGTTTTAGCTCCACTGGGGATGATATTTCCATTGCGCGACCACTCAAGTCTTTTGATTGCATAACAATTGGTGACAAGTTTAAACTCATACTGAGTCAAGATACAACGCAACCGGAACGGATAATATTAACAGGAGGTGAAAACATTTTAGAAGGGGTATCGGCCGAGGTGGATAACGGACTCTTAACCATTGAGAATTGCAATAAGTGCAATTTCGTACGGTCTTATAATCGAATGATCACCTTAGAAGTATTCGTACATAACCTGACAGAATTGTCGTTGTTCGGGGCTACTAACATTACAAATAGTGATACGTTGCATTTAAAAGACCTGTACATCTACCATTCTGCGCTGGAAGACTTAGAGTTAACCGTGGATGTGACGAACGAAATATACGTGGAATCGATAAACTCTGGCGGAACGGTACTGCATGGTAACACAAAAATTTTAAAAGGGTCCATTGAAGAAATAACAAATCTGGATGCAAGAGATTTGTTAGCAGAAGAAGCATTAGTAGACATTCATACGCCTTTAGATTGTTACATAAATGCAACGAAACTCATCTACGTAGGTATTTATAACAAAGGGAATATGTATTACGTCAAAGAGCCGTCTGGCTTAAAGGAGTTATATGAGCAAAAAGGGACCGGTCAACTGTTGAAACTACCTTAGTTGCCGTAAAATATTTTTTTCAAATCTTGTCCACGGACCTCTTTGAAATTGATTTTTGGTTTTTCACCAACACGAAAATCTTGGCTACTCATTAACATAACATCATTGACTTTTTTAAGGATTACTAATGTCGCGATCTTACCCACTGGGATACGTTTAAATTTTGTGGCAAAAGGGGACTTGCCGTTTGGACTCATAACACAATTCAAACTCTTGAAATACAATCTAATGTCTTTCCCATTATGCATCTTTTCGTTAATTGTTAAAGACGTTAGATTTTTGTAATTTCCAAATCGATCGCAGTTGACCCAGGCATAATTAGGCATCTTCATAGCATAGAAGATGTCGGTCGTAAACCTCGGGAACAACTCATTCATTTTGTCCAATATAGTCGTATAACTATTACTAGCGACGAACTGTGCAAAACCAAATTCGTTTTCAAAAGCTTTGTCTAGGTCTTTCTTATATATGTCATACAAAGTCCTAAAATCAGGGTTTACCGACATTGTGCGGAAGACAAATTGCTCCTTTTCGTTATTGTAGCTTCGAGAAAAGAAGCTTTTAATTTTACACCAAAAGAAGTTACAAGTAATATAACGAGTCTTTGTTTTCTTATTCGATGTGATGTCACATTTTGTGAGTGCGCAAAGACTTCCATAAGGCTTCAAATATTTGTCATTTGATCCTGTTCTCGTTGTCCATTCAGTATACTTTCCTTCCTGTACGGCATCGAATGTTTGAAATCCACTGTCGGTAATGGGGATGTATATCGTAATGTCATTGCTATTTATATTTTGCACCAGTCGGTCATTTTGAAATGCCTGAATCCTGTACATACCTGAAGACTCAAGACCATTACCAGTCTGGTTGGATTGAGTGGTGAGACCATAGGCGAACCCATCACCTATGGTTAGACACTCAGAAACTTGCAGGTTTATTTGCCCAGGTGTAAATGTTTTTGGAGCGATGGAAATGCGCACGCCATTTTTCAAGTCGAACGCACCTCCTTTTGCTCCGTCAAAATGTAACTGTGTGGGAGCTGGCTTAATTTTGTTTAAAATCGGCCAGATATCCCCTATTTTTTCGGTTGGTTTTGTTTGTTGGCAAACCACTGTTATTTCAACACGGCGATTATTTGCTTTGTCTAGATTGTCACTGTTGTCGTTAAGTGGGTTTTCTTCTCCATGAAACGTTTCATCAGCAATGGTAAAATGTCTGAAGATTGTAGTGATATACTTTTTAACGACTGAGACTCTGTTCTGAGATAACGCCAAATTGTATGTGTCATCAGCGTCAGAATCTGTATGTCCTGAGATGGTAATAGAACATTGCTCACCCTCCAATTGATATAATAGCACGTTTATTTTCTCGGTTTGAAAAGGCGTTAACCGGTAACTATCTGAGTCAAATAATATCGACTCTTTTTGTTGGCCAAAAGATAGTGTAGTGAAAAAAACTAATACAATTAAGAAGGTGAGCTTGTTCATAGATATAAAAAAGTGATTTATGTACTAATGACGTAGCAAGATTAAAAAGGGTTGGGTATCTAAAAATATTTCACTGTCATATATCAGAAGCGTAAGTGATGACGGTCATTCTGCTCGTGCGAAGTATCATTCTTCTTTGTATAATTAAAATTCACAGTTGTATGAAAACAATCGTATGTCCAGTTGACTTTTCTGATTTATCTGAGAACGCAGCAAATTACGCCGCCCGAATTGCACGGGACTTAGACGCAGAAGTAGTGTTGGCACATGCCCAACACGTGCCTGTTTTAGATGTACACACACCACCTTCAACGGTAAAAGATATGATGGATAACCAACAACTTGAGAATTCAAAAAAGTTGGATGGTTTAGCCAGTCGTCTTAAAAGTTCTATCGGGGGTGACATTCGGACTTGGCAAACATTTGGGTTGGTAGTAGATATGATTAAAGAAATCGAGGCAGAATCTCGAGTGTCACTAGTCATTATGGGAACAAAAGGAGCTACTAATTCCTTCGACAAATGGATCGGAACAACGTCTAGTGATGTGATGCAACGCTGCGAGATGCCGATGATTATAGTGCCTGAAGGGTCTGTGTATATTGGTTGGACTAAAGTAGGTTATGCAACGGATTTCACAATGGAAGCCGACAACGCCATACTTGATTTTCAAGAATTAATTAGACCTTTTACATCTGAATTAAGCATCATTCATGTATCCAATAAAAAGATAAATGCGGATGAACTTCTTGCCGTTGTTCGTCACTTTGAACCAACTGCAAATGTGGATACAATAGTTGGGGAGAGCATCGCTGCGGAGTTGAATGATTACGTATTGGAAAATGATTTACAATTAATTGCGATAAAGCGTCACAGGCGAGGCTTCATCAATAATTTGTTTCACAAAAGCACATCTAAAGAACTGGCTATCACCAGCAAGATGCCAGTATTTATTTTTTAAAAACATTAACAAAAACACATTATGCCACAGAAATATTTAAACGAGCTGCACAAAGAGTATACGAAATGGACCAAGTCCCTTGACTTTTACAAAGACGAGATAGCGACGTATAAGACAAGACTGGGAGAAATTATCACTCAGAATACCAAAACTGAAGTCACTGCACAGGTAGAACATTTTCAAAATCAGTTTATTCGCCAAAATGAAGTAATAGACACGTTGAAACATGATATTCATGCTGCTGAACATAAATTGGTTGAAAATGCACAAGCAAACAATGTTGCTACCGACCACAGAAAGGTGGAAGAAGATGCGAAAATCATTGAGCAAATGACCATGTTTGATAAAATCTATAAGGAATTGAAGGGTGAGTTTAGTCGTTTTGCAGCGGACGTATTATAAAGATTAGATTATGAATATACATATAGAAAAAGGTCAGACTGTAATGGATGTTAAGCATCAATTTGGTAATAAATACAAAGGGTTAAAACTTGAAATGTTTAAAAAAGCGCATGATTCCGAAGAATCTTCGAATTCTAAAATGCGAGTTTTTGGGACAGAGACTATTGACGAATTGGTTAGTGTTGACCTTCCTGTTCATATAAATATTAATCCTGAAATGACTGTTTCTGAAGTGGAATCAGCCTTTGAAGTTCAAGCAGGCTTACATGCTCAGATATTTCGAAAAATGAGAAATATTTGGATTGAAACTGTTCAAACCGATGGATATACTTTGGCACATCAAATGGATCTGTCAGCAAAAAGTACCGCCTTATGATGAATATTCTGCTGCCAACTGATTTTTCTGAAAACGCGCAACAAGCGGCAGATTTCGTATTTAGGATGTTCGATTCTTCGGGTTTTCGTCTAATTCTAGTACACGGTGTTGCACCGCCACGGTCTACTCCGGGTATGATGATAAACATCACCGACTTAATGGAAAAAGATGCAGAGCGTGATTTAGCCATTGAAAAAAAGAGACTTGAAGCTAAATTCAAAGGAGAAAGTAGGGTGGAAACGCACGCCAAGTTGGGTTACCTCCAAGATGTTTTGCCATCATTTTGTACTGCGCATCGCGCTCATATGATTGTTATGGGTACAAGGGGGAATAATACATTAGCAAGCAAAGTGATAGGATCCAATACTGAACAGATTGTTCGACTTGGGATTGCACCGATTCTGGCTGTACCAAGTGACTTTGAATTTGATGATGCTCCACGCATCTGTATTGCCACTGCCAAATCTGAAATACCACATGTTGAGGCGTTAGAGAAGATGCTTGACAACTTGAGGAACAAACAATCAGTCAGGTTATCAATACTACATGTTTTAACTGAGCCGGAAGGAAAAGCAGACAAAAGCTTACCGTTAAACGGTATGCAAATAAGGGTAGATACTGTAAGTGTTAAAACTGCAGAAGAAGGTATTAATCAGTATTTAGAAAATAATCAATTAGATATGTTGGTTGTTTGTCATCGCCACAACTCTCGACTGGATTACTTATTTAGCCGCAGTACCACAAGAAAGTTAACGAGCCAAATACAGGTTCCGATGATGATTTTTCCAGAATAAAGTTAAGCTAAAGGTACTTCAATAACCACGTCTGATTTAACGGTTTCACGAGGGTAGAATGAATATCTCCTTTTGTGGTTATCAATGTATCGATAAACTGTGATGATGATTCCAACGTTCCATTTGATAGACCTTCTTTGATTGCTATAGACATATGTGTTTTAACACGATCATCAACAACTTGATACGTTCGTAAACGATTGAATAAATCCAGATTAAAAGTGGAATCTATTTCTTGAAATACTTTTACTGAGGTATCGATACTGCAACCTGAAGCGGCTGCGCTTATTTCGTCTACAGCAAGAACAATTATTTGGTTGTGAATGATTTTAAATCCACAGTCTAATTTGTCTCCATGCGCCGCCCAGTTATCACAAAAACGATCTAAAATATCAAGAATTGAAGTTTTTTCTTGCTCGGTAAGATGCCGGTTGGCACCATAAATCCAAACCTTAGATTCAGATGAAAGTTTGTCCCAGTTATTCATATTTATAAATCATTGGCATTTGCAACTAACTCTGCTAAATCAAGTACTTCAACTTCCCCTTCTTTATTGAAATGTTTAATTCCGTCGCTTAACATGGTCATGCAAAATGGGCAATTTGAAGCCACAATTGTAGCCTTTGTCTCCAAAGCTTCTTCAGCTCTTTCAACGTTAACTTCCTTTTCTCCTTTTTCAGCTTCCTTGAAAATTTGAGCTCCACCAGCACCACAGCACAAACCATTAGACCTGCAACGCTTGAGTTCTACCAATTCCGCATCCAGTTTTTGTAGAATTTCACGAGGAGCATCATAAATGCCGTTAGCCCGACCTATATAACAGCTGTCGTGATACGTAATTTTTTTGCCTTTGTAATCTCCTTTACCAAAGGTGAGTTTGCCATCGTTGATTAGGTCTTGGATGAATGACGTATGATGCATCACGTCATAATTTCCACCTAAATCTGGGTATTCGTTTTTTATGGTATTAAAACAGTGCGGGCACGTTGTTAATATTTTGGTGATACCATAACCATTCATTATCGCGATGTTATTCATCGCTTGCATCTGGAAAAGGAATTCGTTACCTGCTCGTTTTGCTGGATCACCAGTACAGGATTCTTCTTTTCCTAGAATCGCAAAATTAATCTCCAAATGTGCTAATATTTTAGCCATAGCTTTGGTGATTTTTTGCGCTCTTTCATCAAAACTGCCTGCGCATCCAACCCAAAACAAAACATCTGGTGTAACACCTTTGGCGTTTAACTCCGCGACCGTTGGGACATGTATCTTCTCAGTCATTGTCTATTTTTAATCTTCGAACTCATTTACAAGTACTGAAACTTTCTTGAATCCTTTTGTGAAATTGCCTTTGTATCTTGTTGATCGCACAGGATGGTTGTCAATCCAATGATAATTGCCACCTCTTGGTTTAGCCATAAGTAAGGCCTGGTATTTAAAACCGTGTTTTTTTAACCAAGTTTCAGTCACCTCACGAGTTTCCTCAGTTCTTGAAGTAAAGAATGTAATGATATGACCTTCATCGTACCAGTGATTGCATACTTTTAAAGCATCCGGGAAAGGATCTACAACGGCCATTCGTTCGGGATCTTCATTTGGCACATCTTCTGTGATCGTGCCGTCAATATCTATGAGGTAATTTTTAACCTTATCGTCTAATACAGGGCTAATTAATTCACCATCAACAGTAACGTCTTTCAATTCTTTACTCATAATTCTGTAGTCCATTTGTCGCGATCGGTGGCAGGAAATTGCCATGGAGCGCCATTGTTTTCAATATTGGTAAACATCGTGTTCAATTCACTTGGTGCTTCCGCTTTCTCCATGACAAGGTATTGTCTTAATTGACCTATTACATTTAAAGGGTCAATGTTAATCGGACAAGCTTCTGCACAGGCATTGCAACTGGTGCAAGCCCAAAGTTCCTCGGGACTGATGTAACTTAATAGATTTTTGTCGTCGGTTTCTGTAATTCCTGAATCAATACGTTTTCCAACCTCTTCAGCTCTGTCCCTCGTGTCCATCATGATTTTGCGAGGCGACAATAATTTGCCTGTTAAATTCGCTGGACACACCGATGTACATCGCCCACATTCAGTGCAGGTATACGCATCCATTATGTTTTTCCAACTTAGGTCAGTAACATCTTTGGCACCAAAACTTTCTGGTGGAGGTGCATTCTGATCAGCGGTAGGATCTCCCATCATCATTTTAACCTCATTGGTTATTGAAGGGATATTGTCAACCTGACCCATAGATTTCAACTTTGAATAAAAGGTGTTGGGGAAAGCCAAAATGATATGAAAATGTTTAGAGTATGGCAAGAAGTTTAAGAAGACTAGAATGCCGATGATGTGAAACCACCAGGCTATTCGCTCAAAAACAATTATTGAGCCGTCAGAAAATGAACTAAAGAAAGGCACTAAAAATTGACTTATTGGAAAGCTACCGGCTTGGGTATAATGTTCAACACCTCTTGCTTGTAATATTTGATCTGCAGCATTCATTTTTAAAATGGCAGCCATCAGTACGATTTCTGTAATGAGGATGATTGTTGCGTCTTTAGTGGGCCATCCTTTCATTTCTGGTTTGTGGAAACGTGGTATTTGACTAATAAAACGTCGTGTTAAAAACAACACACATCCAATAAGAACCAAAGCAGCGAGTATCTCAAAAAAGCCAATAGCAAAATCATAGACAGGACCTAAGAAGGAAAATATCCGGTGTGTACCTAAAATACCATCTAACATGATTTCCAGGACTTCGATATTGATCAGGATAAATCCTACATATACGAAAGCGTGAAGAATGGCAGGGATAGGTCGGGATACCATTTTGGTTTGACCAAAAGCAACCTTAAACATAATAGACCACCGTTTCTTAGGCTGATCTGTTCTGTCTTCGTCGCGACCAAGCAGAATGTTTCGTCTTATTTTAGAAACGTTTTTGTAAAAAAAATAAATAGCGATTGAGAGCGCGATAACAAATACAATTTGCTGTGCTATTTGCATAAAGCGAAAATAGTTAAAGGCGCGTATACCAACGA
>JBLHOC010000027.1:0-24446 GCA_047620825.1 Bacteroidia bacterium
CATGTTTGAAAAATTTTTAGTAGAATTCAAAAATATGGGATTCTAAAGGCTTTATAATTTAGCTACTTTCGGATGCTAGTGGATTAAAAACTAAAAATTCAACATTAAACATTCAATTATTGCCCGCTGTTCTTTAACAAAAACGCTTTAAAAAATTCATTCAAGTCCCCGTCCATAACGGCTTGCACATTACTTGTTTCATGACTCGTGCGCACATCTTTCACCAACTTATAAGGTTGCATCACATAGTTTCGAATCTGGCTGCCCCATTCAATCTTCATCTTATCAGATTCGATTTCTGCTCTTGCTGCATTCTTCTTTCGTAACTCCAGCTCATACAATTGAGACTTAAGCATCTTCATGGCTTGATCTTTATTCTGAAGTTGTGATCTTGCCTGTTGGCATTCAATTACCAAACCTGAAGGCGCGTGACGTAATCGTACTGCCGTTTCAACCTTATTGACGTTTTGTCCACCACTTCCACTACTTCTAAATGTGTCCCATGATATTTCTCCTGGATTTACGACAATCTCAATAGAGTCATCTACAACTGGATAAACGTACACAGATGCAAATGAGGTTTGTCGTTTGCCTTGCGCGTTGAATGGAGAAATACGTACCAATCGATGTACACCATTTTCTCCTTTTAGGTAGCCGTAAACAAATTCACCTGTGACTTCAATACTGCATGATTTTATCCCAACAACATCGCCATCTACCTGATCTAACAATTCGGTTTTGAATCCGTTACGTTCAGCCCACATGGCATACATCCGTAGCAACATATTGGCCCAATCATTACTTTCGGTACCTCCAGCACCTGCGTTAATTTCAATCACCGCGTTAAGTTGATCCTCCTCCCCGCTCATCATGTTTTTGAACTCTAAATCTTCCAACACTGATAGCGTCTTGTTGTACTGTCCATCAACTTCTCCTTCTTCCACCTCGCCCATTGATTTGAACTCGTAGAGTACGTCTAAATCATCTAACAAAGCGCCTATTTTGGCGTAAGCATTTGTCCAGACTTTAATTTTGTTGATCTCGCGAAGATGCGCTTCAGCTTTTTTGGGGTCATCCCAGAAATTCGGGTCGTGGGATTCAATTTCTTTTTGCTCGACTACAGCTGTTTTCTGAGGTATGTCAAAGATACCTCCCCAAGGCATTGATTCTGCCTTTTAAATCTACCAATTGTTCGTTTGTCATTTATTTTTCGTCAAAACGATGAAATGTTATACCTGCAAAGAATGCAGCCGTATTATACTCGAATCGGTATGAGTTGTTAGCACCATACCCTTTTTCTGTTGAGAATTCCTGAAACAAATATCCTATTCCAGCTCGAAACGCTACTTTTCTAGACAACTCAATTTTTGCGTAAAGTTGTGTATTTAAAGACCCTTTAGAATTGCCAAAACTAAAAGCATTTGCAGCTGTTGGCTGGGTTTCAACATCATCAACAACCGTATATCCCAATTGTTGCGACGTTATACCTGGTCTGTAAGTTGCGTCAGTCTTCAATCCAGTGGAAACACCCAACACGTCGAGGTTTAAACCAAAACTAACATGTTTTGAAACATGGTATTCTCCATTAAAATACAAGTTGAAAGACGCTGACTGTAACCTTTTATGATATAAGGTATCCCTATTGTTAGCATTATCTTTTATGGATGAGTGAGCAGAAGTAAAGTCGACATTAAAGTTATCTTGAATACCTGCTCGAACACCTAAACCTAATCTGACTTTGTTCGAATATAGATTAATAATATCCTTGTTCAATCCAATTTCAAGATGTTGAATCGATTCGGGGTGGACAAAAGTATAGCTTAAGTTAAAGTGATATTCAGGGATGACTTTCGGTGGAATTTCAGGTGCTTCATTCTGGCTGAAAGCCAAATGAACGAGACATGTGCAAATCGCTATGGCGATAATACGCTTCAAAGATTAACCGTAAAGTTCAGTCGTTAATAAATCTCGTATTTCTCGTATCTCCTGTAAGTTTACTTCCTTTTCAGAACGCAACATCAATTCCAACAAATACTCTAAATCCGACATATCCAAGCCTTCTTCTTCATCAACAAAATTGATGTCAAAGTTTTTATTCTCTTCAATATAGGAGTAACACAATCTACATATCTTAACTAGAGCTGGGTTCTTTTCTTCCCGAGCAATTTCTCTGATTTCCTTTAAAGTTTCAATAACATCTTCAGCTTTAAATTCCTTTCGGATTGCTGTTAATAAATCTTCCACTTTTTTATTGCCTTTCGCGCTAATCATGTCTCTATTTTCTGTGATTTTTTCGTACGGCAAAAGTATTGATTTTTAAGTGAAAAATTAGGCACCATTTTCATATCATTTAGACGCATCAAAACCAGCGTGGGTAATGTGACTCAAGGTGAATAACAGATTTAGTATCTTTGTTAACTACGCTTTTCAAAGATGCCATTTTCACTGCTTAAAATGTTTCACCTCATTCGGGGATTTGCTTTTGCAATTCTTGCATGTTGCAGTGTATCTTCTTTGGCATGTACCGGCATCACAGTAAAATTTAACGCCACCCAGTCTGGTTCTTGCATCCCTAAAACAGTTACAATACAAAATAATTCTACCGGCACCTTAGCGTCTACTGCCATATACCAACTCTATGTAAACGGTGCATTAATGGATACGGCGCATGGTCTGAGCAAAACATTTTCGTTGAACCTGTCCCGTGGCACATATGCCATAAAACTTAAATCCATTGATAACAGCAGTTGCATCGACTCCACACAAAAGAACATTAATATAACCAAGGCCTCGTGGGAATTTACCGGCAACCCTGGCAGTTACTCAACCACACCCGAATGGATCAATTGCATTCAACAAAGCACTGACCCGGACTCTTTCATCGTCGCCACAAAAAGTAAAGACTCGCTCGCCGCTGTACGTATTATTTGGGGGGATGGGACTGGAACGAACATCACCAACCTCAAAAAAGACAGTGTCATAAAGCACTTATTCGTATTAACAGGAACCTTTACAACATTAATCATCACAACGGATACCGGCGGCTGTACAGACACGACCATCGGCACAATTATTAATGAGCGTATTCCAACGGCAGGTATTGTTGGTCCGAACTCCGGCTTTAACGTAGGTTGTGCGCCATTTTCAATCAAGTTTGTCAACAACTCCTCAAATATTTCAAATGGAACCAAGTTTACTTGGGATTTGGGAGATGGGACAACCGTAGAAAAGGATAACAGCACATTTAATCAAGCCTTTTTTTACACCTACACCGGCACGTTATGCAGTGGCACAGTCCGTTTGATAGCCAGTAACGCTTGTGGATCTTCCCAAACCACCTGGAACCCAATACAGGTGTCAAAACCCGACAGAGCCATTTTTACATTAGACAGCACCAACTGTGATAGTGTGGGTGATTTCACTTTTACCAATCTAAGTGCCGATAGTTTTTGCATTTTCCCAGACACGAAAGAATATTATTGGGACTTTGGAGATAGCACTAATTCTGGATGGATTACAAGCAAAGGGCCAGTTTTTCACAATTACAAAGATGAAGGTCCAAAAACCGTTTGTCTTATCACTAAAAATAAATGTGGTAATGATACCTCATGTATACCTACAACTGTCATCTATACACCAATTGTAGGTTTTGAAATTGATACATTACTTGGATGTGGTTCTGCCACTGTTCACGTAAAAGATTCAAGTATCGGTTATGGTCTCACACGCTTGTGGCAATGGGGGGATGGAACATCGTCATCGGGACTTATCGATAGCCATACCTACGTGGGTAGAGGAACGTATAATCTCAAGTTTACCGTTGCAAACAGATGCGGGTCCAATTCGCTGACAAGGCAAGTGGTGATAAAAGACAAACCAACCGCTTCGTTTTCTGGACTTACCAATGGCTGTGTGATTCATACCATAAACCTGAAGAACAACGCCACAACAGATTTTGATTCAAGTGCGATATACAGATGGAATTTCGGAAACGGAGACTCCTCTTTTAACGGAGCTCCTCCAACAGTCCCATATTCAGACAGTGGGACTTTCGACATAAGGCTTATCGTAAGTGATACTTGCGGTGCCGATACCCAAATGCAATCCATCCGAGTGGACTTGCTACCGACAATTCAAATGACGGCTGATTCTGCTTTATGCTCTTTAGACACGGTTCAGTTTAACAACACTTCAACCAATTTTGACTTTTTAATACTGGATTATGGTGACGGTTCAACCAATGACTCCATATTTAATCTGGGTCTGTTCAATCATGTTTATACCGACAGTGGCACCTATGCTGTCGTCATACGAGCTGTCAATGAATTGATATGCGAAACGTATGACACGCTAATTGTCATCATCAAGCCTAATTCTCAATCTGTTATCTCGCTAACGGACACAGCCGCCTGTGCCCCATTTACGTTCAAGTTTCAAAATAAAAGTAAATTTTCGAGTAGTTATAAATGGTTCATCAACGACACGTTTATATCAAATCAGACACAACTTGATAGCTTGGTTATTGTTCAAGATTCAGTGCTAAAGCGGATCATGTTAATTGCAATTGATACCATCGGTTGCAAAACGGACACAGCCGAACAGCTTGTATTTACAGGCAAAAATCCTGTAGCTGCATTTGTCAGTACCATTGATTCAGGCTGTAGTCCGCTGACGGATACATTGCTTAATACATCGACGTTTGGGGAGACTTACAAATGGGATTTGGGAAATGGAAATCAGAGTACATTGGTACACCCGGCTTCTACTTTCGTTTCTGCGGCTCGTGGAGACACAAGTTATCAAATCAGGCTCGTTGTCTCAACTTGGCTGGGATGTGTGGACACGACATATGGAACTCGGAAAGTTTTCCCAATTCCGATTTCAGCCTTTACCATGGACACCAGCAATGGGTGTTATCCTGTTAACGTAAACTTCACCAATCAATCGGATCCAAATGGTTTGGGTAATTTATCAGACATGCGTTTTGCCTGGGACTTTGATAACGGAACGACGGACACTGTGCTTCATCCTTCTGGAATCACTTTCACAGATTCCAAGACCATTGATACAACCTACATCGTCAAGCTATCTGTCACATCTACAAACGGATGTCCTGCAGAATCATTTGATACGGTGACGGTTTATCCAAAACCTAGCATAGATTTCAGCATTTCAGAACCTACTGGATGTGGACCATTATCGGTTAACTTTCAAAACAACTCACTTCCGAATAACAAAGGGTCCATAAACCTGATGTCGTTTGTGTGGGATTTGGGTGACGGGCAAACGTCAATCATTCAAAATCCGGTGAACTCCTACTTGGCTAGTTTGAGTCGGGATACGTTTTATACCGTTCGTGTGATTGGCATTTCAGAACACCAATGTGTTGATAGCACTGAAAAAGTCATTCAAGTCTACCCAAAGCCACTTGCTAAATTTAGTCTAGATAAGGATGCTGGTTGTTCGCCATTAGAAGTACAATTCGACAATTTGTCGACACCATACGACACCAGCACGATTGCTAACATGACTTTTGAGTGGACCTATGGCAATGGTTTCTCGTCGTCTAACCAACAGGATACAACAACATACAACGAAGCCAACTTTGCTGATTCTATGTACATCATTCAATTGATTGCAATTTCAGAACATCAATGTAAAGATACTTTTAGTGATTCTGTGACCGTATACCCAACACCTAGCTCCGAATTCACAACGAGTGATTCTGCTGGATGTGGTCCACTACAAGTCGACTTTACCAATTTAAGCACACTCAACGACACCAACTATTGGGATCTTGGAAGTGGCTTTTCCGTTTCACCAGCTGATACGCAATTCACATTTCCTTTTGTATTACTGAAAGACACGACATACCAAATTAGACTGAACACAAAAAGCAGCAATGGTTGTATCAGTGACACGGCTTTGCAAGTAGTTACGGTATGGTCCTACCCCATTGCCAATTTCACTGTTGGTGATGACAGCATTTGTTTTTATGACAGTTTTTATTTCACAAATAACTCATTGGGCGCCACAGCATACGAATGGAATTTTGATGATGGAGCAACGTCTGTAACGACTAGTCCAGCACACCAGTATGCAAAAGGCACCGACGCATTTAAAGATTTAAATTTCACGGTTAGGCTTGAGGCCACGACAGCCAAAGGCTGTAAAGACACTGTATATGAAACAGTAAATGTGCATCCTTTTACTGTTGCTGAAATTGGCAATGCCATTGATTCCTTTTGCTCGCCAACCACAATAAACTTTACCAATATCTCATCGAACCATACAAGTTCTTTTTGGGATTTTGGTGGTGGGAACACATCCAACCAGACGCAACCTTCGTTTTTCTATCAGAACATTTCCAACGTTACCCGAAATTTAATGGTAACCCTACATACCGAAAATGATTTTGGTTGTGTTGACGATGACACGCTTAAATTTAAAATCATGCCAGAGCCTATTGCAGACTTTTCGCCCTTTCGGTTGGATGTCTGTGATTCGGGCTATCATACGTTGGTTAATCGCAGTATAAATAATACTGTTAATGAGTGGACGTTTGGTGATGGTTCAGTTTCCACTTTGCCAGAACCTTATCACTTGTTTGAAAGAAACAGATTAGCTCCAGCCACTTATACCGTTCAGCTCATTGTCAAAAACCAAGCTGGATGCCCTGATACGGCTGCACATACTATTGTGCTAAACCCTATCCACACCGTAGATTTTGACACGTCGTTAATTCGTTCTGTTTGTGTTGGCGATCCAATTCAATTCAACAATCGATCTTCCTTTGCAGCATATCACAAATGGTTGTTTGGCGATGGTGGTGAATCACGAGATTCTTTGCCAAACTATTTTTATGGTGCTGCAGGTTTATTCGATGTAAAATATATCGGATATGATCTAAATGGATGTCCAGACTCTGTTACAAAGAAGGCAATGGTGCAGGTATTTGATAGACCGCAAGCCGATTTCAATTTTAATCCCACAAATCCCAAAATGCCAAACTCACTCGTCAATTTTACAGACAACAGTACACCTTCTAGTGGTTTGGTATACGCCTGGGATTTCGATGATGCAGGTAAATCATCCGTCGTTCAAAACCCATCACACACTTTTTTAGACTCCGGTTTTTATGATGTAACCTTTATAATTGATAACGGCTTTTGTAGGGATACGATTACCAAACCTTTGTACGTGGCTCCTCCACTGCCAATTCCTGATTTCATGGTGAATGATACAGCTGGATGTGGTCCATTTGATGTTCAATTTACGGCTCAAAGTTTACACGCAAATAGCTACCGTTGGTTCTTTGATGATGGGTCAGAATCAAGTGAAGAGAACCCATTACACACTTTTGTGTTTGAAGGATATTACGATATTGGTTTGGTCACTTATGGTCCTGGGGGACAAGCCGACACCACGTTTAATAAGCTCATTCGGGTTTATCCAAAACCAACAGCCTATTTCACGGTATCGAATACCGAGCAGTATCTGCCCAACCCAATTTTCACGCCATCGAATGAAAGTGTTGATGCAAGTTCATACCAGTGGTATCTGATTGACGAAAATGATCAGAATGTAGGTGCATCTGTAGATGCATTCCCTCAAATCACGGTAACTGCAGTTGGCGTTTACTCATTAGAATTACAAGCCATTAATACGTTTGGCTGTCGTGACACGTTTATTCGACCGCTATATCTAACTGTTAAAGACAGTGGTTACATCTACATACCTACCGCCTTCACTCCTACTAAATCACCTGGTTTAAACGACATATTCAAACCGACGATGGAAGGTGTTGATCCAGATGGATATTTGTTTCAGGTATACAATCGATGGGGTGAACATATTTTTGAGACTTCAGACGTGAACGGATATTGGGATGGGTTTTATCAAAACCAAATGAGCGAAATGGAACAATATATATTCATTGTTTCAGGACGATTCTATAGTGGCCAAGTCTTTGAAGAAAAAGGGACCGTATTGTTGATGCGGTAACGTTCGGTTTATTATTAGATACGCCTAGTGATTAGATATCTCTATCTACCGACAAAGTTGTCGTTAAGCGGTATGTTTGAGAAAGAACTAAATATGAAAAAGACAATATCAATATCGCTAGGAAATCATTTCGAAAAATTTGTTCAAGAAAAAGTGAGTACGGAAAAGTATAAGTCCGTGGGTGAAGTGATTCGCTCTGCATTAAGACATCTTGAAAAGGAAGAAAAAATGGAAAGCGTATTTATTAACACACTTGCCACAGGAGACGAATACGAATTAGTAGAAGAATTCGATGCTGAAAGATATATGGAGGAACTGCTTATAAAGAGCCAGAGGGATAAAGACAATACGGCTTAGAATCAAAGAATGACTCATATTAGAACTATCACCACACTTTTTGAGCTACTAACAATTTATAGTTGTAGCAAGGACCCAATTATCGCATATCATATTGCTCCGGCTACTAAGACGAAATATTACGATAGTGAAATATTTAGTCATAAACTAGGCATGCGAAAAGCTACTGTCATTCCCCACGACCAGGCTACACAAATTGAAACCACAAACGTAAACCGACAAGTAATTTTGAGCGTCACTTGGTCTGGAGGCAAATATGAATTTATCAAGTCAATGTTTGCGACGAAAGAAAAATTCGAAGAATTTGAGACGATAGTGGCAGGTTCGGCTGAACCGTTTCCTAAGGGGTTATAGGTTACCAATTAGAACACTTGACATTGTTACCAATTATTGGTACATTTGGCTAAGCACTTATTAAATGGGAAAGAACACATCCATATCACTCGGTCATCACTTCGAAGAATTCATTCTGGAGGAAGTTAAGTCTGGAAAATATAACTCAGTAAGTGAGGTGATACGATCTGCATTAAGGCTTTTAGAAAGTGAAGAAAATAAAGAAAAAGAATTACTGAAAGCGCTTGACGTTGGTGAACAAAGTGGATTCATTGAAGACTTTGACGCTGATTTACATTTGAAGGCATTGCATCAAAAACATTTATGAGTTCTGGTCAATACCGAATAAGCAAAGAAACACTTAAAGATATCAGCAATATTTGGGTTTACACATTAAACAAATGGTCGAAAAAGCAGGCCGATCGTTACTTTGCTTTAATAATTGATGAGATAGAATTCATAACTGACAATTATCTAGCAGGAAGGCCGATTGATCATATTAGAAAAAACTACCGAGTCACAAAAATCAAGTCACATCTTATTTTCTACAGAAAAGTTGATACGGACATCGTAGAGATTGTAAGAATATTACATCAGAGAATGGATGTTAAGAAGAGGCTAGCATAATATTGACTGTTTCTCATATCCTTAGGTCCATTTCACTTTTATCACGATCAGGATGTACTCATGCAGCCACAGCTGAATAAAGGTGTTAAATTATTTATACATTTGACATATGTATAAGCCAATACTCATAACCTTAGGCATTATCCTTTTAGCTGAATTTATAAATAGTTGCAGCAAGGACCCAATCACGCCATACGGTATTGCCCCAGCTTCTAAGACTAAACATTACGATACTGAAATATTCAAAGGATCGCTTTCACAACTATATGGATTCTGGGAACTTACAGATATAGGCGGTGGCATAGGTGGCGGGGGAGCATCAATAGAAAACAACAGTTTTGATGCCCTTGAAATAAAACCTTATGGTATTTATGGATACTACCTCGATAATAAATTAATAGAATATGGGCGCATCGAAATCGGTTCAGATTTAGAGCCCAATGCATTACTGGTGTATTTTATTCCTGACTTCAATTCAATTCAGATATTACATCCATACAAAAAAGTAAGATATCGAGTCTCTTTTGGTAATGACAATATAGGGATATCACCTCATGATATGAATGATGCCTTCGGCTACTATTTCAATCGGGTGAGATAGGATTATGTCAATTAAGAAGTCATTTCTCTGCATCTTACTCACCACCATTCTTACCACATATTTAAGCAGTTGTGGTTGCGATGGAGCGTTGTGTGATGTTTGTCCGCCGACTATGCCGAGTACCTTAATCGTAGAATTCGATACGTCGTTAAATGGATATCGTAAAGCCGAGGTTGATAGCACAATTGTTATTCAGTTTTACCCTAATAACCTCTCAGATACATTTCCGTTGATTAAACGAAATCTATTCCCATCGTGGAATAACATACCACTTTTTGTGTTATTTAACGGGTTTGAACCTACGGATGTATATGAAGCCCATTTACTATTTCAAAGTGGCCAACGTTTAAGGTTTGAGAATCTCGAACTACTCGACGTAACACCACCAGCCGATGAAAAAAACTGTTGCGGTCCATGTCCTGAATTTGCTTTGTCGAGTATTGAAATTGACAGCATTTTATTTGAGCCAGACGAACTACCGATTATAATTCACAAATAAGCTACTTCTTCTCCGCCCAAACGAACTCGGCGAAACCATACCAATCCCAAAAAACACTGGCCATAATGTAACCATACTTGATTTTGTTGTGGATGAATTTGATTGGCATCATCAGAATATTTCGGTAGCTTTTTCTTAAGCCACCAGCGTTTACCTTAAAACCAACATTTTCTAACACCTTAGAAACCTCAGGAACTGAATATACACGGACATGTGTATCGTCGTCGTGAAAATTTAAAGTCCCCTTACGGCTAGGCAAAGTGGTACTCTTTTGACCTGGATATTCAATATAGATCACTCCACCTGACTTGAGCTTAGGTGCCAATTGCTCCAACACCATATCACCATTATGTAAATGCTCGATGATATGGGCCATCAATATCGCGTCAAAGTGATTATCAGGAATGGCCGAATAATCTAACTTGGTTAAATCCATTTCGTAAAAGGCTTCCATCTTACCGAAATCCTCATCGGTATAGTTATAGTCCTTCACCATATCAACACCGTGATACGTCCCATTTGGGAAATAGGTGTTAAAGTCGGTTGCCGATTTATTTCCTGAGCCAATATCCAACAAGGTAAAAGCTTTGTTGCCAAAGTGCTTTCTCAGTCGCACAAACTTGGTTGGAATTTTAAGAGCTGTTAAAATCGACATACGTTCAAATTAAGTCGCAAAGAAAAGGGAAAACGCAGACAATTACCCAGAACAGATTTACTGTTCACTGTCGTAATATATCTTGTAAAATTTACGCCCATTGGCTTCGGTTCCTTTTTCAATATAGTCACGATTACCGTGGATGTAGATATGAAAGTTTTTATCCAATTTCAAAACACTTTTAAAAACACGCGCTTTCTTCTTTACAGCCTCTTTAGAGATTTCAAACGATTTCAACACCTCCGTATCTCGCTCCTCCGCAAATTGTTCGTTGAAGTTTTGGAATGATTTTATCACGTCAGGATCTTTTAATACGGCTCCTTCAAACTCCTCCTGAACAAACCTTTCATTGTCTTTAAAGTAACCAATAGACTTGTTCAACAAATCAATTTGATCTGCCTTTTCCATTGAATATTCCTCCGGCAAGGTTTCAGATACAAATGTTTTACAAGCTTCTAACACGTTTTGAGTGTTAAAATAGATGTCGCGGCGATGTTTTAAATGAAGGAACTCATCAGACCAAAAACGTGCCTCAACACCTTTATTGGTTTGATCAACAACGGTAACTAAGTATCCTTCTTCTTCATCTGTATTGAAAATCAAGCAGCCTTTATCAAGCTTTCCAACATTAATGCCTTCATCACTTTCGACTTCATACTGATTGTTTCTAGCAATCACTTTAAGAAAAGTGTCTTTGTTTTCAGCTTTGAATATACCTACGGCATCTAACACCTGACCTTCGATTTGACAACCTCTTAGCAATGCAATACATAACTCTCCCGGTTTAATATTTGGATGATCACTACATCTGTAAAGGTGACGGGCTATGTTGTTCGCTTGTTCTTTTAGGGTAGAGGCATTGTTAAAAATCTGACCGACATAACTGTACAACTCGTTAAGCTTGATGTCTACGTCGTGATCTAAATGATACATCTCACTGTCGTCGAACGATTCGAAGAAATAAGTTTTTAACGCTTCTTCAACTTTATCATCTATTAGTATTGGTTCCTCAGAAAAGGTGCAACCTTCCTCCAAGCTTTTATTTCCAATGTGATGTAAAAAAACCGATTCAATCTCGACGTCCCCTGCGTATATCATAGGTGTTAATTATTGATAGCAAAAGTATGCGGTTATAATTTTTAATGCTTAAAGTTTAATGTTTAATTGAAAGGATATTGGGTATGAAGAATTATTGATTATACATTGTTCATTGTTAATCGATAATTCACAATTGCACATACATTTGCTGAAATAAAATCAAGAATCGCGCGTATACTTAGATATGAGTTTTGTACATCCTAACTTCCTTTGGGCATTAAGTTTACTTGCAATCCCAATAATCATTCATCTTTTTCATTTTCGACGGTATAAAAAAGTCCTGTTTCCGAATGTGAAGTTTTTAAAAAACGTACAAAAACAAACGCAATCCATTAAAAAAATTCGCAACCTATTGGTGTTGCTTGCCCGATTATTGGCTATTGCTTTTTTAGTGTTTGCATTTGCACAACCTTACAAAGCCCTTAACGATAGAAAAGCAGATTCGAGCGACCAAGTTGTTGGCATATACGTCGACAATTCCTTTAGCATGGATAACGAAGGTGTTCAAGGGCCATTGATTGAAGAGGCAAAAGCGAAAGCAAGAGAATTAGTCAAGTCATATCAAGCAACTGATCGGTTTATAGTTACAAGTAATACAACCAACTCTTTAACGCCTGTTAATCCTGAAGATGCCATTGCATTAATTGACAATATTGAAGTAGACAAAACCACCAAACCAATTGGTGATATTGTTTTCGGACTCCACAGGAACTTAGACAACAATGGTGTATTGAACAAACACGCCTACCTGTTTTCCGATTTCCAAAAAGGCATCCCTAGCGATTTAGAAGAAACATACGACTCAAATTTCCTAGTGACTGCTGTACCGGCACAACCTATCCAGAACAGTAACATAAGTATTGATTCGGCATGGATAGAATCGCCAGTCATTCAATTAAACAAAGCCGTTGAATTGTTTGTAAAGATTACAAATCATGGCGATCAAGATTTAAATGGAGGTAGCGTTGCTCTTGAGGTCAATGGAGATAAAAAGTCGGTGACAGGATTTGATGTTACAGGCAATACCTCGGCCACCGTGAGTATTGGGTTTACCGTTAAGTCGGGAGGATGGCAACGTGTTAAATTAGAAATAGAAGACAACCCAATCATTTTCGATGATGTTTACTTTCTAAGCTTTAACATTAAGGCAAACCTAAATGTTATGGTCGTTAATGGCGAAAAGGCGAACGACTATTTGAACCGTCTATTTGAGCCAGACCCATACTTTGTCTTGACCAATCAGTTGGCAGGTAATATGGATTTAGCTGTATTGCGGACTGCTGATTTAGTCATACTGAACGAAGTAGTTCAATTAAGTTCAGGTTTGATTGGAGCCTTGTCAGAATATGTTTCCTCTGGTGGCAATATTCTAGTTGTACCATCCACGTTACAAAAAACAGATCAGTTGGTTGATTTGTCTAAGAATCTTGGTGTACCAACCATCGGATCACGCGTTGAACAAAAAACTAAGGTTGGAAAATTAGACTTAAACAACCCTTTATTTGATCAGGTATTTAAGAAGATACCGAACAATCCAAACTACCCTACTGTCCAGCGATATTATCGTCTAGCCACAAACGGGGTTTCATACTATCCTTTGATGCAAATGGAAAACGAAGACGTTTTTCTTTCAGAATCAAAAATTGGGACTGGACATTATTATTTATTGGCTTGCCCATTGGAAGAATCGTGGACCAATTTCCCAAAACATGGATTGTTTGTTCCAACTTTACTTAAAATGGCCATGAACAGGTCTATTGATTACAACTTGGCCAACACGATAGAAAATCAAAATATCTTCAAGGCTGTTCCTGAATCACGAGGTCTTCAAGGGGAGCTTAAATTAGTTTCAGGTGAAACTGAATGGATGCCAGTAATCAACGCTGTAGGCTCATCACCTTACATAGATGCTGGGTTTGACCAAATAACAGCAGGAAATATTGAGCTTAAAGCAAGC
Organism: Bacteroidia bacterium; assembly: GCA_047620825.1. Taxonomy (GTDB): domain Bacteria; phylum Bacteroidota; class Bacteroidia; order NS11-12g; family UBA9320; genus UBA987. Next base: position 14,132 of record JBLHOC010000027.1, read on the forward strand.
GACAGCGTTTTGCAGGTCGTTGCGTTTAACTATAATCGATCTGAATCAGGGAGTATTTTCAATTCTGAAGCTGACATAGTGACTATGTTTCCAGGAATTACGGTAGATTTTATGACCAACCCAACCACATATGTGCAGGAAACGGTGGCAAAATATCGCTTTGGTAAACAATTTTGGAAAGCATGTATCATTCTCGCATTGATATTCTTGGCAATTGAGATACTTTTGTTGAGATTTTGGCCGACTGAGGTCAAGCAATAATAATGGGACAATTGTCTGACAACACAATTCTTATTAGAAGGGGTACGATTATCGACCCCAGCAGCGATTTAAATCGCACAGTAGTCGACATTCTAATCGATCAAGGACGAGTTTCTTCAATTTCAGAAAAACCACTTCAATCTAAAACCACTCAAGTTATTGACGCGACTGGTTGTTACATCATGCCTGGTTTACTGGATTTAAGATGCCAACTTAAAGATCCCGGTTTTGAACACCAAGAAGACGTAAAAACTGGTGCTGCTGCAGGCGCATCAAGTGGGTTTACGGCGTTGGCTGTGCACCCAACAACTGACCCAGTAGTTCAAAACAAATCACAAATTGAATATCTAAAACAACTGAGCGACAAAGTGCTACCAGATATTTTACCGGTAGGCGCAACAACTCAGGACATGCAATCTCAACACATCACCGAGATGTTTGACATGAGACAAGCAGGTGCCGTTGGATTCAGTAATGGCGACAACGGATACGAATCTTCAGGAACGTTAACGCGTGCCTTGCTTTACTCTAAGCAGATTGGTGGCTTGTTGATGAGCCACGCCTTGGATGCAGACTTAGCGGTTGGCGCTTCTGTAAATGAGAGTGCGGTAACGATTCATACAGGTTTGAAACAACAGCCTGATTTGGCAGAAACAAGCCAGATTAAAAAAGAAATAGACATCTCAGAATACGCAGATGCGCCCATACACTTTTCGCATATCTCATCTGCCAAGTCTGTCGATTTAATTCGGAAAGCAAAAAAAGCTGGACTAAAAGTATCGTGCGACGTGAGTATATGGCATCTCATTTACACCGATAAGGTCATTGTCGAGTACGATACAAATTTCAAAGTAACGCCTCCATTTCGGTCAGAATCAGACCGTAAAGCACTAATAAAAGGTGTGTTGGATGGAACAATAGACGCTATTGTTTCTGACCACAACCCACAGAATATTGAAAATAAACAAGTTGAGTTCGACTATGCCGATTTCGGGATCAACGGTTTGCAAAGTTTTTATTCTGTCTATAACGACAAATTATCTAGCCAAATAGACCTTGAAACGTTTGTACAACGTGTGGCTTTTTCACCTCGAAACTTATTAGGCCTAGCATCCAATGACATTTCAGTTGGAAACAAAGCCGATTTTTGGGTAGCGGATCCAACGTTAGATTGGGCGTATAACAAAACTTCAAACTTGTCCAGATCAGAAAACAATCCTTTGTTTAACACGAGTCTAAAAGGAAAGTGTCGATTTGTAGTCAACGGCAATAACCATAACAGCTATTAATACCAATGAACGACGTTTCGATTGTTATACCATTATTTAACGAAGAAGAATCTTTACCCGAATTAACTACTTGGATTTCTAAGGTAATGGAAAGCAATAAGTACAGCTATGAAGTTGTATTTATTGATGACGGTAGCACGGACAAATCTTGGAAAGTGGTAGAACAGCTTAAACAAGAAAACGACAACATCAAGGGCATTAAGTTTCGAAGAAATTATGGCAAATCTGCCGCCCTGAATGAAGGGTTTAAATACGCCAATGGCAACGTTGTGATTACCATGGACGCCGATTTACAGGATTCTCCAGAAGAAATTCCTGGACTATATTCGATGATCATGAAAGACGGGTACGACATGGTTTCAGGTTGGAAAAAGAAGCGATACGACCCAATTACCAAGACCATTCCTACAAAATTATACAATTACGTTACAAGCAGGATGTCGGGCGTTAAGCTCCATGACATGAACTGTGGCCTGAAAGCATACAAATTAGAAGTAGTCCAAAACATTGAGGTTTATGGTGAAATGCATCGCTATATTCCAGTGATCGCTAAATGGGCTGGGTTCGGTAACATTGGAGAGAAAGTCGTGCAACATCAAGCCCGTAAATTCGGTACAACCAAATTTGGCTTATCCCGTTTCATCTATGGTCCACTTGATTTGCTTTCGATCATGTTCGTAGGTAAATTCGGAAAACGGCCTATGCACTTATTTGGTGCCTTAGGTAGTATGTTCTTTTTGGGTGGATTTGTAATCGCCTCCTATTTATCGATTGCTAAGCTTGTTTGGCAGGAATATGAAATGACATCTCGACCTTTATTCTATCTTGGCATCTTAGCTATGATTATTGGGGTTCAATTATTTGTGGCTGGATTCTTAGGAGAATTGATAAGTAGATCAGCCGGTGAGCGGAATCGGTATCAGATTCAGGAGTCTTTTGGGATAACCCAGGAACTATAACCTTTTCAAATATTATGTATACTTGTACTGACTAATAACTAAAAAAATGGGTAAGAATAAAGTTTGGATAATCGCATTAGCAGCTGCAGTCATTTGGATCATCATGAGCTACAATGGCATGTTAACTTCTGGTAAGAAAGTAGATCAGAAGTGGGCAGATGTAGAAACAGCATATCAAGCCCGCGCGGATAAAGTTAAAGGCCTTGCGTCAATCGTTAAAAATGCAGCAAATTTTGAGCAAGAAACATTAACAGCCGTGATTGAAGCTCGATCAAAAGCATCTAGCGTTAACATTTCCGCTGATAATTTAACGCCAGAAAATATGGCAAAATTTGAACAAGCACAAGGTCAGTTGTCTGGTGCCTTAAGCAAGCTTATGGTTGTGGTTGAAAGATATCCAGAATTACAGGCTGTTCAAGCCTATAGAGACTTCCAGCACCAATATGAAGGTATTGAAAATCGCATTGCTTCTGCAAGGGTAGATTTCAACGAAGTGGCAACAAACTACAATATAAAAATTAAGAGATTGCCGAACGGTTTTTACAGTGGTATGCTTGGCTTTGAGGAAAAACCAGTCTTCAAGTCTAATCCGGGTAGCGAAGACGCTCCTGAGATGGATGACTTATTAGATCGCTCAAATTAAGCCAATGGCCTGGAGACCACTCTCATCGAAAAAAGAAAAACTCATTCTGGCTGCAATTGCTGAGGCTGAAGAAAAATGCTCTGGAGAAATCCGAGTGCATATTGACGAGTATTGTAAAGGTGACCCTGTTTTTAAGGCGCAAAATATTTTCTTTCATTTAGAAATGGACAAAACCGATTTAAAAAACGGTGTGTTGATTTATGTGGCGTTAAAAGATCATCAGTTCAGCATCATAGGCGACACCGGTATCAATGAAAAAGTACCTGACAACTTTTGGGAGGAGACAAAAGAACGGATGATATTGCATTTTAAACGCAACGATTTTACGACTGCTATTACAGCTGGCATTCTCAGCGCTGGCGAACAACTTAAAAAATATTTTCCACCAGATGCTTCGAAAGGCAACGAACTAACGAATGATATCAGTTATGGTTCGTAATATTTTAGCATTTCTATTCATAGTCCTTGGTTTATCAGTACAGGCCAAAGACGTTCCAAAACCCAACACGGGTAAGTGCATTTATGTACAAGATTTTGCAGATGCGCTTAGCGACCAACAAGAAGACCTATTGTGCAACAAGCTGCGTAACTATGACGACAGTACCAGTAACCAATTTGCCATCTATTTGGATGAAAGCCTGGAGGGTGAAGATGTCTTCACGTATTCGAACAAAGCTGCAAAAGAATGGGGTGTTGGTGGTGATGAAAACAATAATGGCGTATTAATTTATGTCGCCATCAAGGATCGCAAAATGTTTATCCAAGTCGGTCGTGGGTTGGAACATCGCATAACGGATGCGCATGCAGGCCGTGTGGTTGATCATGTTTTACGTCCAAATTTTAGAGAAGTCGGTTATTATGAAGGATTAGATAAAGCAATCGACGAACTTATATTATATGCTGCTGGTGAATATAAAGGTGGCAAAGGACCAGACAACGGTATGCCACTCTGGCTAATCATTGTCCTTGTCATTTTAGCCATTATCGTATTTTCATCCTTTGGAAGCAACAACGGACGCACCTATCGCAGTAGATCTGGTGGCTGGATTATCGGTCCAGGCGCAGGTGGTTTTACTGGTGGTGGAGGCGGTTTCTCTGGAGGCGGTGGATTCGGCGGTTTCGGAGGCGGAAGCTTTGGAGGCGGCGGCGCTGGAGGAAGTTGGTAGTCGAATCCGGCTGTGCCGGTCCGAAATGTTAAATGTTAAATTCTTAATGTTTAATTTTTAATTGTGGTAGACGCAAGAAGGATTGACTCAGCACAATTGGACTCATTCTCATAAATCATGATTTTGAACGATAGTCAAAATATGCTATGCGTCATTCAGAGCGTAACGAAGAATCTCCATAAAAAATGAAAGAATAACAATAATTTGAACCTTCATTTTACATTTTACAATTAGAATTTTACATTCAAGTTAGTACTGTTCTTCTTCGTTCGGGAAATTCTCACTTTTTACATCTGAAATGTAATTTTGGACTGCTCCTTTTACGTCATCATATAAATTTAGATACCGACGCAAAAATCTTGGGTTAAACTCTTTCGTGAGACCAATTAAATCATGCAATACAAGTACTTGTCCATCCACTCCAGCTCCAGCACCTATACCTATAACTGGTATATGTACCGACTTGGTTACTTCTGTTGCAAGCGTTGCTGGAATTTTCTCCAATACAATTCCAAAACAACCAGCGTCTTCAAGCAATTTCGCATCACTTCTTAGTTTATCCGCTTCAATTTCCTCTTTAGCACGTACCGAGTACGTTCCAAATTTAAAAATGGATTGCGGCGTTAAACCTAGGTGACCCATAACTGGGATACCCGCAGAAAGGATTCGTGCTACTGACTCTAGCACCTCTGCACCACCTTCGAGTTTAATGGCATGAGCGCCTGATTCCTTCATGATACGAATCGCACTGTTCAAAGCCTCTTTACTGTTCCCTTGATAAGACCCGAAAGGAAGATCAACCACAACCAAGGCTCGATCGACAGCGCGAATCACCGACTGTGCATGATAAATCATTTGATCTAATGTAATTGGCAAAGTCGATATATGACCCGCCATTACATTACTGGCGGAATCTCCAACCAGAATCACGTCTATGTTAGCATCATCGATAATCTGAGCAAATGAGTAATCATAAGCCGTTAACATGCTAATTTTCTCACCACGTTGCTTCATTTCGAGTAACGCGTGTGTGGTAACTTTTTTATATTCGTTTGATGCCATAGGATGTGCTAATTGCGTCGTCGCAGTTCACTTATTTCTTTTTGAAGCTCTTTTTTATCTTTTTTCAATTGGTCGTTTTCCAACTTATTATCTGACAATAACTTAGTCAGGTGTAATATGATGTCACCGTTGGTTTGACTCTCAATATCCTCTCTCATGGACTCCAAGTATGCCAGCCTTTTATGGACTTGCCCCAACTCCTTTTCTTTACTGTCGATTTTGGATTTTAGCGTTTCATTTTCTTTCCTTAGCAACTTTACAGAACTTGCAGAACTGGTGTCTATGGTAAGATTCGCTTTGCAAATGTTTAGGTCTTCAGTCAACTTTTCAATCTGTGCTTGTTGTCTATCAATTTTCGCTTTAAACACTTTAACCAGTTGTGTATAGGTGTCATCTTTGCTTTCAGTTTCAACGGGTGTTTCGTCCTTTTTCTTCTGACTTACTTCGCCCAATTTTCCGTTTATTTTTAAAATAAAAACATGGGCCGTTACAGTGCTTTGCGCATCCGCATAAAACCCAATACGTCCTTCGGCAAAAGACGTCTCAATAATTGATCGTTCAAAAACATTGTTGAGGTATAAGTCAAATTCGTTGCCTTTTGTTGCGATCCGAATTTCGTTTATCCCCGTCTTGTTTAGATTGGAAGATTTAATCCAACCATCATTTTTATCGGCAAACAGCGACTTAAAAACGCCATTTTTCATCACCCTAAAACGATACTGTTTCTTACTGTTTATCTCCAATATCAGCGCCCCATTGCCAGAATGCTGTGCTTTAATCACAATACCCCCACTGCCATTCTTGTTCGCTTTATTCTTTTCTATCTCTATAGATGCTATGATTTCAAAGTCTTTTAGCTTCGGAATATCGTTTGCTAGACTGATGGTGAAGTATGTATTTTGGATTCTTTGTATCCGATATTGATTGTTTGAAATGATCAGTCTTTCAGTGCTTGAATTTTTCTGATCCCATCGACCTGTGATGTAGCTAAAATCATCAAAGACGGCCACGTTTTGGAACGTGGTAAAAACGCGTGGAGTGTTTTGTCCGTTTGTAAAATTTGACAAGAATAACAGTATTATCAGACTTAAATATTTCATATTTGCCCACGGCTTTTGTGCAAAGCTAATTGAATTGATTAAATGGTCATAAACATAACAAAACGTTTACGTAATCTAATAACCATCTGCCTCGGTTTACTGGTTTTTAGTGAGTGTGACAACTCACTAAACGTTACGGCTGATTGGAAGGAAATACCGGTCATTTACGGATTGTTAAACCCATCTGCCACAGAGAATTACATCCGCATTAATCGTGCTTACCTCAACACAGCCGGTGATGCCATAAGTTTTGGTAGTGTTCATGACAGCATTTACTTTGAAGATCTCACTGTTAGTTTGGTTGAACGCAGAAACGGTATTGAAGGTAATGTAATCAAGTTTCAAAAAGTGGATGGCGATACCATTGGGCTGCCAAAAGATTCTGGGGTTTTCGCTCAGTCACCAAACATTTTGTACCGAACATCTTACAACATTAAATCATCTGATTTTGCGAACTTGTACAATTATGAGCTGGTTGTATTCAATAATAAAAGCAATAAAGAATATCGGTCCAAAGCGAATATGGTTGGAGAAACAGAAGTATTGACTCCAATACGAGACCAAGATCCGCGGTTTAACATTGACGACGACTCAAATAGGTATACGTATATTAGATATAGAGAAGCGCCTCAAGCTAAAATGTACGATTGCATGATTCGTTTTAGGTATAAAGAATACGACAAAAGCAACCCAACCAATGTTAAAATAGATAGTGTGGACTGGCAGGTGTTTAAAAATAAAGAAACCATACGGCTACGTGGGTATGAAGAACAGCAAACCAGTTTTAGAAGTGATCAATTTTATCATTTTCTAAACGCCGCAATCGGTGCTGATCCAAAATTGGAACGTGTTCCTATTGATATGGGTTTCTACTTATTTGCCGCTGGTGAGGATTTGTTCACCTATGTGGAAGTAAACCAACCAAGTATTGGTATCGTTCAGAAAAAACCAGAATTCTCAAACATCGTTGATGGCGTTGGAATCTTTTCGTCATTACACGTTAAATCATATGAACACGCCAAGATTGACGACCACATGTTGTCACGTTTAGCAGCATCCCCGATAATGACAGACTTAAATTTTGTCAGACCTTAGTGACTATTTGTCACACCTAGACAAAACACCATTTCATTTCATAACAAACTGATTTTGTGCTCATTGCACAAACCAATCACTTCCTCAAGTTACATTTTTGAATTGTTTCTCCAATAAATATGAATTGGCACTTCTATTGCAGATTTGAAAATAAAAAAGCTAGAGTATGAGCAAAGTAATAGGAATAGATTTAGGAACCACCAACTCGTGTGTTGCAGTGATGGAAGGTAACGAACCTGTTGTTATTCCTAACAGTGAAGGACGACGAACAACTCCTTCAATTGTTGGATTTTTAGACAATGGTAACGGTGAGCGCAAAGTAGGCGACCCGGCCAAAAGACAGGCTATAACCAACCCTGAAAATACGGTAATGTCCATTAAGAGATTTATGGGTTCGAGATATACAGATATCAAAAACGAACTTGGTAAAGTTTCTTACAAAGTCGTTAAGGGCGACAATGACACACCGAGAGTAGTAATAGGAGACAGAAAGTACACACCTCAAGAAATTTCGGCAATCGTGCTTCAAAAAATGAAGAAGACTGCAGAAGACTATTTGGGTACTGAAGTAACAAGAGCCGTAATTACGGTTCCTGCATACTTTAATGATTCACAACGTCAGGCTACAAAGGAAGCTGGCGAGATTGCTGGATTAAAAGTAGAACGTATCGTAAACGAACCAACAGCAGCAGCATTGGCTTATGGGTTAGACAAGCGCGATAAAGACATGACCATTGCCGTATATGATTTAGGTGGTGGAACGTTTGACATTTCAATCTTAGAATTGGGTGACGGCGTTTTTGAAGTAAAATCAACAAATGGTGACACGCACTTAGGTGGTGATGATTTCGATCATGTAATCATTGATTGGTTGGCTGCAGAATTTTTAAGCGACGAAAACATCGATTTGAGAAAAGATCCGATGGCGTTACAACGTTTGAAAGAATCAGCTGAAAAAGCAAAAATTGAACTATCAAGTAGTACTGAAACGGAAATTAACCTTCCGTATATTATGCCAGTTGATGGTGTACCAAAGCACTTGGTTCGAAAATTAACAAGAGCAAAATTCGAACAATTGGCTGACGATTTGATTCGAAGAAGCTTAGAGCCATGTAAAAAAGCAATAAAAGATTCAGGATTATCGGCAAGTGAAATCGACGAAGTTATCTTAGTTGGTGGATCAACCCGTATCCCAAGAATACAAGAAGAAGTAGAGAAGTTTTTCGGAAAGAAACCATCAAAAGGGGTTAACCCTGATGAAGTAGTTGCTGTTGGAGCAGCCATTCAAGGTGGTGTTTTAACTGGAGAAGTAAAAGACGTTCTATTGTTAGATGTTACGCCATTATCATTAGGTATCGAAACCATGGGTAATGTAATGACTAGACTAATCGACGCCAATACAACCATTCCTACAAAGAAATCAGAAGTGTTCTCAACGGCCTCTGACAATCAACCTTCTGTAGAAATACACGTATTGCAAGGAGAGCGGTCAATGTCGAAAGACAATAAGACGATTGGAAGATTCCATTTATCTGACTTACCACCTGCACAACGTGGAATACCTAAAATTGAAGTAACGTTTGACATTGATGCCAACGGTATATTAAATGTAAGCGCGAAAGACCAAGGTACTGGTAAAGAACAAAAAATTCGAATCGAAGCATCAAGCGGATTAAGTGATGATGAAATCGCAAGAATGAAACAAGAAGCGGAAGCAAACGCAGATGCAGACAAAGCGGCTAAAGAAGCTGTTGACAAAGTGAATCAGGCAGATACACTTGTATTTACAACTGAAAAGCAGTTGAAGGAGTACGGTGAAAAAATCCCTGAAGACAAACGCACAGCGATTGAAGAAGCTAAGGATGCTTTGAAAAAAGCACTTGAAACGAAAGACAATGCTGAAATTGATGCTCAAATAGAAGCATTAAACAAGGCGTGGGAAGCTGCTTCTCAAGATTTATATAATGCACAACAAGCTGAAGGCGGAGCCGAAGGTGACCAACCAAATGCTGGTGACGGAGGAAATGCTGAAGCAGGTGCTGAAGAAACAGATAACGTTGAAGACGTTGACTTCGAAGAAGTGAAGTAACTTCAACTACACACTACATTTAAAAGCGGAACCAATTGGTTCCGCTTTTTTTATGGCATGTTTTAATCAACTTTTAAAAACCGACCTATCCATGTTCCTTTTTCCGTATGTAGTGTAATAAAATATAAAGCATTGGATGTTAATGCAGAGACATCAATTCCATCCATTGTGATTCGTCCTGATTTTAATAGTTTCCCCTCCGTACTATGTATTAGGTAATCACAATATGGACTAATGCTGATTTTCAATGTATTGATAACTGGGTTCGGGTAAACAACAATTTCTTTTGTAAAAACATCCCTGACCGAAGATTTATCGATCACCGTTATTTTTATGGAGTCTTCAGCTGAGCAGCCATTGGAATCAATCACAGTTAAAACAACATAGTGCTCACCAAGTCCTAAATCTTTTCCATTTATTTGAGTTTTTTGAGTGCTTGCCCCATTAGGCCAATTATAAGACCTAAAACCAGCAGAGGCCGTTAGCTGAGTCGATGTTGTTTGATTAATTGTGTCTTTGTCTGCCTGAATCTTAAGTGTTTTCGGTGTAGGTACAATAAGTTGGGCAGGATTGGTTGTTTTTCTAAGTCCGCAACTATTAGCCCATTTAATGCGGTAATATGTACCGCTATCGAGTTTAGCGGCATTAGCC
>JBLHOC010000028.1:0-24158 GCA_047620825.1 Bacteroidia bacterium
GTGTTCAACTACCTTTTTATGGCTTACTTCACTTATTGCCTTGGTATTTGTCTCACTGTTATGCCTTTCAATCGCAACGATTTGTAAAAATGTATCACGGAAAGTCACAAAACCAGACTTGTCACGTTGGTTTGCAATCCAGACTTCGCCTGGATATTTTCGCAGATATAGTTTAATGTATTCATATTGCTGACAACTTCTGTTCTGATCAAAATCGTGTTTAAAAGACCTTACATCTTGCCACAACACATAACGATATTCCTCCTTTTTACGAATCCAATACGGTAAAAATATACGAATCTTTATATGTAAACCCGAAGTTGTAATTTGATATGTTATTTGACCAACCCTGTACCCATAAACGAGCAGAATTCCACCGATCAAAGCAACCATGGAGACAATAATCGGGGCACCGACCATTATGGTAAGAAACATGAGGCCCATTCCACATACAGTCGCAATGACGATAGACGATTGTGGATTTGCGACAAAACCGTTGGTACGGAATTCATTTAATACCGCTTCTTTTTGTTCTAAACCAGTATCCATTTACTTTTAGCTTTGTTAAAGCTTTCGTATCTTTGAAGATTCTTCAAAGAAAATTGATGCAAATTATTCATAAACTACGCCCTTGTTTTAAGTGTGTGCTTACGTTGCTATGTGCAATTTCATTTTCACATGTCACTCAGGGTCAATTGTTTAAGCAAAACTTAGACAGCAGCTTATCTTTTCACCAAGTTGATTTGCAATCACACAATGTACATGCAGATCAGATTACTGATTTTCTACTTCAACGGTTTCATTTATCAAAGACACATGCCTTTGTTTTAAGAAAAACACTAGATCTAAGTAATAGTGAATCTCACAAACGATATGATCACTATTATGAAGGGAATCGAATTCTTGGCAGCGATGTTGTTTGTCATTTTAGCAATGGTTTACTTACTGGAATCAACGGTCGATTGCGTGTTCCAACGCTTCAAAGTAAAGAAGTAATAGCACAGGAGATTGCCCTTGAAAGGGCCAAAGTCGCCAGCAAAGCAACAGCCTTTAAATGGGAATTCCCTGAGGAGGAAGCGATGTACAAAATATGGCAGGAAGATTCAAATGCCACCTATTACCCAACTGGCGAATTGATATATGCGCCTAAGGACTTAGATTTCAAGAACCCATTACAATTGTGTTATAGTTTTGAGATTAACGCTGAGACACCGTTGATGCGTAAAAACATCTTTATCGATGCTTTCACTGGCCAATTCGTAGGTGAGGAAGACTTGTTACACCAGACGGATGTGAAGGGATCGGCGAACACGAAATATAGAGGTGTAAAACCAATTACCACGGATAGTACAGCCCCTGGCAAATATCGATTAAGAGAAGTTGGTAGAGGCGGAGGAATTGAAACATATGATATGAATAAGGGCACTAGATATGGCTCTGCAGTTGATTTCACGGATACAGACAACTATTGGAATAATTACAATACAAACTTTGACGAAATAGGAGGTGACGCACACTTTGGTGCTGAAAAGACTTACGATTTTTTCAAGTTGTATTTTAACAGGAATAGCTTCGATGGAAAAGGCGCCAAAATCCGAAGCTATGTACATTACAGGAGCAATTATGTCAACGCCTTTTGGAATGGGAGTGTAATGACTTACGGAGATGGTAATGGGACATCTTATACACCGCTAACCAGTGTTGACATTTGTGGTCATGAAATAGCCCATGCGGTTACATCAAATAGCGCAAGACTCATCTACAGGTACGAGAGTGGTGCTTTAAATGAATCGTTTAGTGACATCTTTGGAAATGCGATTGAATATTTCGCAGATTCAACACAATTTTCTTGGCGTATGGGAGAGGATATCATGGCAAGTGCTAGTGGTCTTCGTAACATGGCGAACCCAAAAACACACCGTGACCCAAGCACCTACAAAGGCACATATTGGTATGGTGGAACTGGTGATAATGGGGGCGTACACACCAATAGTGGCGTTCAAAATTTTTGGTTTTATGTACTCACTACAGGTGCATCCGGCACCAACGATAAAGGAGACAAATACAAGGTTGATAGTCTGGGGATTCACAAGGCCCAGCAAATCGCGTATCGTAATTTAACGGTATATCTCACGAGCTCATCTGATTATGCAGACGCGCGTCATTTTGCCATACAATCTGCCACCGATCTTTATGGTGATTGCAGTAAAGAAGTACAGGCAACGACCAATGCATGGTATGCTGTAGGTGTTGGCAATGCCTATGACAGCGCTGTGGTTGTGGCTCAATTTGAAGCTGACACGACCTACTGTAATGCCAGTGAAGTCGTTCAATTCGTAAACAGATCAAGCAATGCTAAAACTTATGTTTGGGATTTTGGAGACGGGAAATCATCTACAAAATCTAGCCCAACGCACGTTTACCCAAGTCAGGGGAAGTACAGTGTACAGCTCATTGCAGAAAGCTGTTTTAAAAGCAATTTTGATACAATTAAAAAAACAGATTATATCTTAATTGATTCTAACCAAGATATATGTAGTGGTTATTTGCTGCCAAAAGGCACTTGGTCAACTGTTCATGCCTGCCATGGTTTTATCTATGACCACAATGGTGAAGCTGACTACCAAGGTTTATTAAGGGACACCTTAACCATTGATTTTGGTATAAGTGACAGCGCCCAAATCACATTTGAAGAATTCGAATACGAGAATAAATATGACTCAATATATGTCTACGATGGGTCTAGCACAAACGGAATACTTTTAGGTGGATTTACAGGAAAGAACTTGCCATTTGCGGGCAAAACCAAAACGTTGTATTCAGGTGCCATCACCATCCGACACTTCTCAGATCCGTTAGAAGTTGGCACTGGTTTTAAAGTGAAATTTGAGACGTTTAAAGAACCCTTAAGGCTGTTCAAACCAGGCAATAGAAATGTTTGTCACAACGAGTCTGTAACTTTAACGGCGTTAGGCCGAGGTGGAGACATAGCCGATCATGCCTATTTCTGGAATGGTATTAAAGGTAGAAAGTCTATCACATTTACAGCTACAACGGATACACTCATTTACATCACATTCGGGGACGACTGCATGAAGGAGTACATCTACGACTCTGTACGAATATCCGTCAAACCTCCAATACAATTCACCCAAAGTAATGATACTTTAATCTGTGAAGGGTCTAACACACAACTCAACGTAAAACCCACAGGCGGCAAAGGCAATTATACCTTTAGAGTCTTCGACGGAAATACACAAGTCGGTTCTGAGATTACCTATGCAACACCAAATCTTGCGCCAGGTATCCACAACTATTGGATTCAATTTTCCGATGGTTGTACCACACCAGACGACACAGCATTTTTTCAAATTACGGTGAGAGACTCATTGTCTATTACTGCAAGCCTTGACACCACCATTTGTTATGGCACAAACGCTTCTCTAACCGCATTTGCCACAGGTGGGTTAAATACAGCGTATAGTTATGATTGGGGTAATGGCAAGAAGTCAAACCCGAACCACATCGTTGGTCCATTAAAAGACAATACGTACACGGTTACTTTATCTGATGGGTGTTCTGATTATGAGCCAAGTGCCGATGTAACAGTTCAGGTTCTTGATTCGTTATCACTTTCTATTCAAGGTGTTGACACGGCCTGTTACGGTGAACGCATTGAATTAACGAGTACCGTTTCTGGTGGGATGATTTCAGGATACACGTATTTATGGAAACCTAGTTTAGAAACGAATTCAAACCATTTCACAACAATTAGAGCAACTTCGGATTTCACCCTTGAATTCTCAGATGGTTGTACGCCAAAACCCACACAAGCAACACACAATATCGTTGCACGTGCACCATTGTCGCTGGCACTTTCTGCTGATACGACCATTTGTATTGGAGAAACAGCAACGGTACATGCTGACATTTCAGGAGGCATAAAAACACAACACGTTTTGACTTGGAATAACGGCTTGGGCACAGGAATCGACAAACAGGTTAGCCCCACACAAACGACTACTTACCACGCTCATTTCTGGGATGGTTGTAGTGATTCTATATCAAAAGACTTTGTTGTAACCGTGAACGCCCTGCCTACTATTGATTTTAATGCATCAGGCATCCCAAATTGTACAGGCATTGAAATTCAATTCACAGAACAATCGAATGCCATAGCACCAAGCTCCTACCTCTGGAATTTCGGGGATGGTAATGTATCAGGTGACCAAAACCCAATCCATTCATATAACACTTCAGGTCAATATACCATTCATCTAATTGTTCAAAATGAGTTTAGGTGTACAGACTCCCTTTCAAAACTGGACTACATTTTAATCGAGGATCACCCTGTGGCGCTATTTAGCTGCAACCCATTAGATCCCAGCTTTTTGAATGCTCGTGTAAACTTTGTTAATGCGTCCAGTCACCAGACAAAAAACAGTTGGAATTTTGGTGATGGCAAAACCAGTGAAGACTTATCAACCTATCATATCTACCCTGATTCTGGATCGTATACAGCTACGCTTTTGGTAGAGAATAGCATTGGATGCACAGACGAAATGAGTAAAACTATTTTCGTTAAAGATGACGTGGTGTTATACATACCAAATGCAATAAGCCCAAATAACGACGTCATAAATGACAAGTTCTCTCCCTTTGTAAGAGGGATGCGGCACTACGACATAATGATCTTCAATCGTTGGGGTGAAGTCTTGTGGAAATCCACACCTACTGAAAACCAATGGGACGGTTATGCGAATGGTTCTAGAGTACCAATGGGTTTCTACTTTTATCGTATCACCGGCGTAGATATGAACGGAAATGACATTGAAGAAAACGGAAAGTTTAACGTCGTTTATTAAATTATTGCTGTTCTCATTTGTCAGGAAACAAGATTCTCCCCTACTCTAATCCCAGAGGTTAATTAATACCTCTTAAAATGCGTAGTAAATTATCAAAACGAATTATTTTAATCATTGTAAGCCTAGGTTTAATTGGCCTATTGACTGTTGCATATTTTTATTTCATGCCGCATCGAAATGTGGTTGGAATGGGGTCAGATTTTCAAATGACATCAACCGCTTTGGTTGACGAATACATTAGCAACGCAGATCAAGCAAACGACAAATATTTAAACGAAGAAGGGGAATCGAAGATTATTGAAGTAACTGGCACGGTTTTTTCAGTTACAAAGGACATGAACGAACAAAATGTTGTTTTACTTAAATCCCCAAATGCTAAGGCCGGAGTAAGTTGTACGTTTATAGCAGAAACCAATAATCAAGCGGAAGCCCTTCAAATAGGTGACGATGTAACTGTGAAAGGCGTTATTCGTTCTGGAGCTGGATACGATGCCGATTTAGACATGTACGAAGATGTCATCCTAGAAAAATGTAACATAGAAAATGAAAAATAAGAAAATGAAAAAAAACATAATATTAATCGCCGTAGCGTTAATCGCAGTCGCTTTTACAACAGAAGAAAGCAAATTAATCAGTAAAACTGGGCATATGAATTTCTACTCACATACTGACGTAGAGGACATATCAGCAGACAATTACAAAGTTGTTAGCGCTCTAACACCAAGTACAGGAGACGTAGTTGTTTCAGTACCAATGCAGGCATTCGAATTCGAAAAAGCCTTAATGCAAAAGCATTACAACAGTCCAAAATTTTTGGATACTAAGCAATTTCCAAAAGCAAAGTTTGTTGGTAAAATCACAAACCTTAGTGCTGTGAATTTTGATGCCAATGGTACTTATGATGCAACAGTAACTGGTGACCTTACACTGCACGGTGTGACTAAAAACACAACTGAAAAAGCAACGATTACTGTAGCAGATGGTTCCATATCCGTTTTGCTCAAATTGGACATCCTTTTGGCAGACTATAAAGTAGCCTTTGAAAAAGGTAAGCCATCTAGCAACATCGCTAAAACAGTTGCAGCGACGTTTAAGACAAAATTTACAAAAGAATAAACTATCTTGACCGCTGAATGAGGAAAAGGAATGGATATGTAATTGCATGTGCCTGGCCAGAAACCCGCTGTAAACAGGCGGGCTCCTGGTACGACAAGTTAATGGATCATTTAGGTTTCAGCCGAGATGGTTATTACCAAGTTGGGCATGCTGCTTTGATCTTAATTGACAAAGACACTAGCCATTGTGAGTTTTACGATTTCGGGAGATATCATGCCCCAAAAGGGTATGGTCGAGTTAGAAATCTAAAGCACGACCATGAACTAACCATTCATACAAAAGCGGTATTTCAAAATGGTGTCTTAATAAATACGAAGGCCATTCTAGAAGAGCTATTCAGCAACAAATCAGGACATGGAGCAGGCCCATTATTCGGCAGCCATACAGAGATTAACTATCACAAGACCAAGTCAAAAATCAAGAGCATGATTGAAAAAGAGTTCATTGATTATGGCCCATTTGTTCAATCAGGCACCAATTGTTCACGATTTGTCAATACAGCCATTAGAGCTGGAAAGCCAAAACGTGATGAACATGCCTTACTAAAATTCCCGTTGACTATCAGTCCGACACCAATGTGGAATTTACGTGCTTTACAAAATGACACTATTTGTGTCGGTCAAGCTGAACCGCTGCACGAATCGAACAAAGTATATCTACGTGAGCAAACTTCCTGAAGTTTTATCAGCGCCATTGCATCCAAATAACATACCTCAATCAGCAAAATGGTTGGCTGGAGAAGGTGCTGGATCTTGGTTTGTTTTTGAGGCGGTAAGAGACACAATCGAAGTAACACGTTATTCCAATTTAGGAGATCTTGAATGTACTGGACATTTCAAACCATCTGCGTTATTACATGTCAACAAACCTTTTGAGGTTACTTACCCCTCTCATTGTTCTAAAGTGACTATTTTACAACAAGGCAAACGCATTACGTTATTGCCTAATAATTAAAAAGGCACTCCGCCTTTAATTCTTTGCTTCCACATCGGAATCGAAAAACGTAACTCCCAAGTATCTGTTGGCATTTCGTATGGATAGTATCTACTCAGTGTCCTTGTTCCTGTCAACGGAGCACCGTAAAGGCATGTCCTTCTGTTTTGTTAGTTGCCCGTTTTATTGCCACTTGAGAGATCAAAAACAGTACACCCAAAATCAGCATTACTATTGCAAATGTTTTCATATTAAGACAACAAACCGTTAGAATTAAGGTTTGAGGATCATAAAACGACTTGATATAATTATCTACTTTTCTTACTAAATCAAATTACGAACCACACCATCAACTTCCATAATCAGCCCACTCCCAAACGCGCCTGCTGGCGTGTGATAACCAGCGGTTGTCTCGCCGTTCAATATTTTTTCAGCACACAATACTGCTGTTATGGCGGTCAATTTGTATCCCTCGGGAGTCACCATTTGGGCCTGAACCTCGTTCCCATTTTCATCAGAAACCTTCCCCCACAAATGGCTTTGCAAGCTTTCTCTTTTCTCCGCGCTTGGTCCATCAATTTTCTTTCGGATGAAGTATCTCACGACTTTTTGAACGAGCCCCGTTTTGATCAACCACGACCATTTTCCTGCACGGCGCATGATCTTCATTAGTTTTTCCGACATGCCTGTAAACACTTGAATATTAGGGATTCCGGTTGAATGATATGCTGTAAAAACATCACCCCAAGCAATGCCAACAGACAATCTGTCCTTGTCGTGATACCGAATTATTTTATATGCATTTACCGCTGGTTGTTCCTTAACAACACCACCCTCACGAATGGCACTTCCTTTATGGAAACGATTTAATACAGACAATGCCGTACCTCTTGAAAGGCCAGAAGCCGATTCAAAAGCCAATTCTAAATGACTTGCGGTTGGTAGTTGTTCACATAAATATTTGGCAAGACAATCTGTTGGAACGACATCAAAACCAGTACCTGGCATCATCACAATACCTGCGTCTTTGGCTTGTTGGTGGTTGGATTGGATGTATTCGAACACCTCAATCTCACCCGTAATATCGGTGTAATGGGTTTTGTTTCTAATACACACTGGGAGGATTTCTGCAATCGTCAGGGAGAAAGGTCCCGCACAATTAAGCAACAAATCTTTACCTGTTAAGGCATTGTCCCATGCCGTTTGATCATCATAATCAAAGGAAGCAAATGGAAGGTCATATTTGTCGGCCAATGCTTTAACCAAAGCTTCATTTCTGCCTGCCACAGTTGGTTTCCACCCTTTCTTTACAGCTTCGGCAACAATCAGTTTCCCAGTGTATCCGTAAGCGCCATAAATGATGATGTTGTTCATGTTACAACGTTATGGAATTAATCCATATGTTTTCTCGTCTATATGGGACGTTGTTTCAAAGGCCAAACCTTCTCTTCATCCTTGTGCAGTTTCCTGATTTTGCTAAATTTGATCAAACCAAATTTTAATTAAACACAGCAAGAGATGGACCCAGTGAAAAAAATAAACATCCACTTTCTCATAGTTACACTATTCCTGTTGTGCAGTAAATTGGTAAAAGCACAAGATTTTATCGAGATTGGTCTTCCTCAAGCCATCAGTACAAATAATACCTCTACTATTTTTTTGTAGCAAACATGAGGCCTTTGCCCATATTGGTATGACTTTAATAAATACGCGATTCGTCTTAAAGCCTACTCTGGTCCCGTCGCCTTTTCTGGCTTGTCGACTGAATACGGTGCTGGTTTAGGCGTTTCACGCATATTATCTTTTGAAAACAATCCAAGACTGCGTGTAGACATTGGCTTAGGTGGGTTATATGTTCTAAAAAGAAATGAGACCCACACTTATCTAAACTCAAATTACGCGAGTTTACTTATTGAAACAACGGCCAGATACCGCGTTTATAAACATATATACCTTTTATCAGAACTCGCATGGGGTTATGGCAAACAGCGGTATTTGAGTCGTAATGGCTGGAACAGTTGGTCTTTTGATATTCCATATTACTTTTCGTTTGGGATTGGTTATAAGCTGCATGAAAAGGTAGATTGGCAATTATCGAATTGTGCAAAACACCAGATAACTGTCACATTTTCAGTATAATAATTGCTTATCTCTACAATAATACTACCATTTTATTATATAAAGATAATCCATAGGCGCCACCTAATCGTATTTGGCGATTATTTATGTAGATAGCATTTCTGGCCTATTATTCGATTGGACAACCTTAATGACACTCTTCATCTTTGGCCTAACAAAAAATTAAAAAGATGATAAAATTAGTATTAACAACTACACTATTCACTTGGTCCTTATTCGCGTTTTCGCAAAGTCCAACTTTAGGTGTACAAGCTGGAGCCTTTTCAAACCAACTTAATGATGGTTATGAAACCTCTAACGGATTTGGGTATTCATTGGGTTTGTCCGGAACCTTTGCATTAAGTAAAAAGATTTTCTTTCGACCTGAACTAAATTTCCAAAGAAGAAATCTAACAGACACGTACGAAGAGTCTGGGTCTAATTCCGCTTATTCGTATGAATCGAGCTTTACGGTCACGACAGGTATTTCCATGATAGATATACCTTTACTTTTTGAATATAGAACGGCTTCTGGTTTAGGGTTTTACATTGGACCACAATTCGGTACCAGCATTGGAATTAAGTCAAAAGTAGAGTACTATTCCAAGGAAGTCGATCTTGAAACAAACGAGGTGTACGAAGAATCAGAAGAATATTCAGATGATTATAATGACAATATTCAAGAAATTTCAATGGCCGTAGGTGCCGTTTACAACATGAATAATGGGTTTACTTTTGACATTCGTGCTCAGCGCTCATTGCTAACTGACTTTGATAATGAATTTGATCCAGAAATTTCCTGGACTTTATTACAACTGAGTCTTAGGTATACCTTTAAAACCAAAAAGGGTTAAACCAATCCTTTTAATACGTTCTGAATCCCATAGTTTCTATGGGATTTTTTTTACTGAAGTATTAGATTTATCTGCAAAACGTTTAAACCTTTGATATTCACTTAACCCGCCTTCACTAAGACTTTGTAACGCCTCTATGAAATCCAAATGAATTGATGGTTGAATGTTGGGATACTTTGAGTGTAAACCCAGCATCTTGTTTACATCCTCATTAAGGTTAGAGAATAATCCACGTCAGTTAGAATGGTTAGTGTACTTACAGATATCGTCGCGTGTAAGCGTGTTGGGCTCTTAGGTTGTTGGTTAATTAGCACCCATCTTGCGAAGCCGACAGGTTGATGAACATTACGTGACCATTCGCTTCTGCTCCACCTGTATCTGCCTGGATGCCGTAGGCATCCAAATCAATGGTGCCTTCCAATATCCATTTCGTTAGTCCATTTCCATCTCTCACAGGTGTTGCTCTTAACCTGGCCACCTTATCTACCCCTTTAATGGTCATAATACCACGCAATTGGTACCAGTCATATGCCAATACAAAAACGTCATCGGTTCTAAACTGGATGTAGTTCGATCCTGACCCATCAAACATTTCTTCGGATTGAATCCCAGCTGATAAACCGTTACCACATCCCGGCACTTTTAAGGATTTTGTATTTACTTTAAAATCCACTTTCAAGTCGCGAGGATTGCTATTGGGATATTGGACAACCATCTGTTCGATGTCACCTGAAAATCCAAGGTTACAATGTCCATGACTAATGGCAAAATTTGCTTTTCCAAT
This sequence comes from Bacteroidia bacterium, assembly GCA_047620825.1. Lineage (GTDB taxonomy): Bacteria > Bacteroidota > Bacteroidia > NS11-12g > UBA9320 > UBA987. The sequence goes on from JBLHOC010000028.1 coordinate 10,671, forward strand.
CTTTACATTTTCCTCCAATTGAATAGGTTCTTCCCCATCCATACTTCTGTTGACGAATGCAACTGCTCCAAGGCAGATAAGCAGGAAGGCTGCTGTTTTAATAATACGTTTAGAATTCATAATATATTTCTTTTGAACTCAAACATAAATCCGCCACAATTAAACTGGCCGAAACCATTCTAAAGAAAGGTTAAGTAGATGTAAACAATCCTAAACGGCATCACAACACCGTGGCTATGTGCACATTACCTGAACAAATTTATTATGATTCAATAATGAGTTTGTAACCCACACCTTTTACATTGACCAGTTTGATACGTTGATCGTACGCCAATTTTTTCCGTAACCTCGATATGAATACGTCCAATGTTCGACCGTCGTAACTTCCTTCATCTCCCCAAATTTCATTGAGAATCTGTTCTTTTTTTACTGTGGAGTTGATAGACTGAAACAGCAAAAACAACAAATCGGACTCTCTCGTGGTCATATCAACCCGTTCGCCTTCATAAACCAAATACATCGCTTTGGTGTCGAATCTATACCGTCCTAATCTCACTTGGCTGGAATTCGAATTAAAAACAAACTTGAATAAGTAAAAGATAGTGCCACCTCCAAGTGCCAACAAACCTATGATATACAAAACCCAGTTATTACTTTTTTGCTGTACATTGACAAATCTCAGCGCAACAATGTAGCACCCTTTTTCTAGCTGCCTTTGTCCACAAGCAATTACTTCAGTTACATTTTTGGTATCGCGCTCAAAACTATAGACAACCTTTGAATTGGAACATTCCTCCACCATTACCAAATAATGCGGCGGGAGTTTTGTGTATGCCACTGAACGGTCAATAACAGAGACAAGATCATCGGGAAGAATAGCAATAGGATGTTCAAAGCGAATGCGATACGTGCCGTCCTCTTGTTCAATTGGAAGCACGCGACTTGTTGAATCACCGAGTTGAAGTAGAATTTGGTGTCCGACATACCTCACTTTTACTTCAGCTCTTTCTGATTGAATTTGATCATTTTCCGTATCTGAAAACGACCAAAAACACATTTGAGTTAAGACCAAAAGCAGTGTTAAGTAGCGCATTGCCCCAAAGATAATAGATGTATGAATGGTTCCGACCGATTTGTAATCTTTTACGATTATTTGCGATTTAAAATCCCCGTTTATAACATGTTGTGTGCTATTGATTCCTTAATATTTGTATCCTTGACCTAAGTCTTTCTCCACGTTAACATTTAAACCCATAACAATTCTGTTTACAAAATTAAAATAAGCAATAACCAACGTTGCATCTAAAATCGCATTGTCATTCAGTCCTGCGTTACGCAACGGTTCAGTTGCATCGGTGTCATTCGATGCTTTGGGGTCAAGTGTGAGGGTTTGAGCAAACGCACAAAGACGAAAGGATCTATCAGATAATTCCATTTTCCGGAAGTCCTTTCTAAGCAATTTTACTTTCTGTTCATCTTTCCAATATTGGTTTAACGCTTCCCCATGATGGATTTGGCAGTATTCACAATTGTTACTCGCAGAAACAACAACGGCAACCATTTCTCTCTCGGCACGAGACAGCTCTGATTTCGTAAACATGATTTCCATATACAATTCCATATGTTTTACGATACTTTCTGGTCGTAAACTTTGAATCATATGTACCTCCGCAAGTTTTCCTCGCTTTGCAATTAAATCATCATAGATATCTTTCAGTCTTCCTGTTGCCTCTTCTTGTTTTATTACTTTTATTCTGCTCATGTATATCAGTTTTATATTTTAACTGTGAAACGGTCTGGATTTGATTTCCTGACGAGATACCCGGATGTTTTATCCAACATTCACATTAAACATATATCCAACCAATGCCGTTAATCCCATGGCAACGGTTCCCCAAAAAACTATTCTAAAGATTGCTTTTGTTACACTCGACCCCCCAGTTGTAGCTGCCAATGCACCTAAAATTATAAGGAAGAAAAGGGCAAAGCCGTAAAGCGCATATTCCATACTTTCTAAAGGGACAAATAGCGTCACCAGAAAAGGCAATATGCCACCTACCGTGAATGCTGCTCCAGATGCCAGCGCTGCTTGAATTGGTTTGGCTTCATTCATTTCATTGATGCCCAATTCATCTCTAACGTGCGCTGCCAACGCATCCTTCTCTGTTAATTCTTTAGCAACCGATAATGCCGTTTCTTTCTTGAGGCCTCTTTTTTCATATATCCCCGCTAACAGTTGCAATTCAAGTTCAGGTGCCTCTTCTAATTCTTGTTTTTCACGCGCTATATCAGCTTGCTCTACATCCGTTTGGGAACTGACTGAAACATATTCACCTGCAGCCATAGAGAGCGCTCCAGCGACTAACCCAGCTAATGTGGCCAATATGACTGGATCTCTAATATCACTCGCAGCAGCGACTCCTATAGCGATACTTGCCGTGGACAAAATACCGTCATTTGCGCCAAGCACAGATGCTCTCAACCAATTACTACGATGTATATAATGGTTATCTAAATAATTGTCGATTGTCTTTTTATTTTCTTCCATCCTTTTTTTTCTAATTACCTACAATGGTTTGTGTAAGGCCCGTTTAAATACACAATACACCTTGAGGTGCGTACTTATTCTTCCTTTTTTATTGTAAATGAAGTAGTCAATCCAACGCAAAAATTCCGAGGTAGTTTTTCGACACCGAATATTGCTCGTGAATGTTTACCTTTTTCTCCTAACACTTTAACAAACAAATCTGACGCTCCATTAACCACAATTGGTGAATCGTCCCAGTTCATTCCAGATTGGAAATACGCGTCAATATGATTTAGCCCTACAATGTTGTCAAATCCAATTATCTTATTCACTTGAGCCAACACATTCAAGGCACATAATTCCATTGCTTTAAATCCATCTTCGGACGAAACTTCATTACCTAAACGTCCCTGATATTTAAACTCTTCATTCAGAATCGGAAATTGAATAGCAATATAAGCTATATGTTCTCTGACATTTACCGACACATAACTTCCTCCAGGTGTTGACGCATCTGGCAATTTCAGTCCGAGCTTTTCTAAATTTTCTATGGGATTCATTTATCTATTCTAATTACAGCCTATGGTTTGAATGTGAATCGCAGCATCACGCAGTGTGCTAAGGACGATACATCCTGTTATCATTTAGTTATTTCTTTATTACGAGATTCCAGTATTCGTCTTTTCTATTAAAATCCATTTACAAATTATCCAGATATATTTAGAATCCCAACTTGCGATATATTCCTCAGCAAGTTCCTCTTCTTTTACTAAATTTATTGTGAACGGACCTTTAGTTTCTAGGTCAAACCAATAGAGATAAAAGTTATCAGATTTTCGCAAGTCTGAACAATCCGATATTGATGTACAAATCTTTACATTATATGGTTCAAACTCGTCAAAATACGCTAACACTTGTGCCTTCGTCGGATTGAGTTTCGAAAATACACCAATGTCTTTAAATTCATTTTCTTCGTATTGTAAAACATAACTTTCATAGTTGCTCCTTACTTCCTTTATTAAGGACCTTTCACCTATCATATAGAAAGTAATGCTATGAATAACGATTAGAACCAGGATGGAAACTCCTATTCTTTTTAATACAATCATTTAAACAGTTTTGTCTTTATTAATGCTAACGGTTTGGCCATGGCCATGTTTGGTTTGCATTTGATTAGCAAGCTAAATTACAACAGGGCAACCAGTCTGCCAACTGACAGAAGCTGTGTTTTTTCTTGATTTAGAATGCGTTTTTAATCCCAAGGCCCGTTCTTTTGTACATTGATAATGGTCTCACCATCTAAACGAAAAAGTCCTCCGGAAAATCCCATCCAAACTCTTCCTTTACTGTCTTCCAGCATACTTTGAAGTCCTGCGACATTGAATCCGTCTGCAGCATCAACATATTGAGGTTCCTTATACAACTTGAATGCCTCACCGTCAAATTTATAGACCCCTGTACCTGTAGCACCAATCCATAAATTATTGTTTCGATCCGTATATAACGTGTGTATGTTATTCTCGTATAGCCCCTCTCGATCTTGATAAACAGTAAAGGATCTTCCGTCATAAGAACATACACCCCCATCTGTTTTGTTATTTGAATTCAATGCACTTCTGCATCCAAACCAGATGTGACCGTTACCATCTTCTTGAATACTGGTGATGCTATTGCTTGTAAGCCCGTCAGCTTTTGTAAAATGAAAAAATGTTGTGCCATCGTATTTGTAAGCCCCGTCGTGATCCGTTCCAAACCATAAATTTCCTTTACTGTCAATAAAATCCATTGAGATACTACCAGGCGTATTGCAAAATGAAGCTTCGGCATTCACTACGCCTGGCACATTAAACTCTTTAAATTCTGAATTTATATATTGGAACATGCCGTGGTGTGAATTTACCCAAATGTTCCCATCCTTATCCGTTTGAACCATTTTCCAACCATACCCAAGTAATGGGACGCCTTCATTATCTTTCTCGAATCCTATTAATGAAACTGCAATTGAGTCCTTATTTTTTTTGAGATCATATCTGCACATGTCTGAAAAGGTTCCAAACCATAAAACACCCTCATTATCTTCCGCAATGTTGGCTACCGTTTTGCCACAAAGGCCATCGTCTGTAGTAAGATAGTTTAATGTTTTGCCATCAAAGTATGCGACACCCTTTTCGGCCGTTCCAAACCACAGGGTTCCCTGACTATCTTCGAAAATGTCGAAAATATGTCTCCCTAATTGATTTGAAGATGTTTCGGGTTTAGGGTTATCGACGTTCCGTTTATGTGACGCGTGTTGCGCTAATTCTTTATCTTGAGGCGAACATGCAAGAATTAATACTTGCATTAAAACGAATACGAGGATGAGGTTGCTTACAAATAGTTTTTTCATTTTATTCTGATTTTTCATCTAAGATAAGAACTCAACTTTCCACCCATCCACACGGTATGTAAAACAACGTAATTCAATTGTAAATACATGTAAATGTATTGTTAATTCACTAATAATCAAGGTCATGCGTTTATCTCAATTTGCGCAATTTGATACCTTTTATCATTGTAACAATTCGTTCTAGTATAAATGCATTGAAGAAGCAATTAAATATAAGGCCGCAAAAAAAGATCAAGCCATTCATTCTTTCGAACCACAACACATGGGAAGGAAAGCGGAAAATATTGAAGGCCCAGTACGAAAGCCTGAGCAAAAGATTGTCGCCCATACCTTCTTCATAAACCACCGTGCCAAATAAGGTGATAAAAGTGAATAGCAGGAACATCCCACAGAGGCCACAGAACAAGAGCTTATTCACCTTTTTAAACATGATATTCAAAGCGCCTCTCAGCCATTTGTAAATGAACTTTAGCTTTGCTCGGCTGTGGTATCTCTTTTTTGTTGAAGGAAATGCTTTTCCCCTTTAATTGATTCCTTCGATACTCATTATCGGTCGAATTTCCATTTTCCACAAACCATCGTTAAACCTTGGGTCAGATTTGGCAATATGGATTACTTCATTAATATCTTTTGAAAGTATGTGGTAGAAGCCTGTTATATTTTCTTCACTTTCATTCACCGTTTGTTCTGTAAAGCTCCGTTCTCATTCGAAATATCAACCCACTTTCCCAATGTGCTCTTGCTGTTTTTCTTCCGACAAGTTCCCTATTGTGTTACCTATTGCTTTAATCAAGAGCATATAATCTTTTATATTTCGATTTCTAAGCACTTTCCACCGGATCTGATTCAATCTCTTCATCTGCACCATGGGTTAACGCATTGAGTTTCTTGACAAACACAATCAATAGCAGACCAAACAACACGCAGAAAACAAATATGCTCATAAAAATCTCTAACTCCGAAGACCCTTCAAAGGCAGCTCCTCCTACAATTCCTGCCAATTTATTGCCGAATCCGCTGGCACAGAAGTAAAGACCCATCATCATTGATACGTATTTTAATGGAGCCAATTTGGTGATAAAATTGAGAATGATTGGAGAAATACTTAACTCTCCTACTACATGCAGTAGATAAGCAGCGAGTATCCATAACATAGAGGCTTTACCAGATGTTAACACGGATGCGTCGTACGCAGCCTTTGCTAAAAAGATAAATCCCAATCCCGTAATAATGGTACCTACCCCCATTTTAAAAACAGTCGAACTTGGTTTCCCTCGTTTCCTTAACTGATTCCAAAGAAAGGCGACTGGTACACCAATAAGGATCACATAAAACGCGTGCAAGCTTTGAAACCAACTGGTGGGGACTGTAAATGCACCCAAAGACCGATTCACAGAATCCCTGGTAAATAGATTCATTAATCCACCTGCTTGTTCATAGGCACCCCAAAATATAATGGCTATGAGGAAGGTTAAGCCTAACACAACCATCCGATCCTTTTCAATCTTCGTCAGGGGTTCTTTCAACCTCTTGCCTGAATTTGGATCCACTTGTTTAGGCACGAAATCACCGATGCCTTTTAAATACTTCTGTCCCTTTATATATACAATTTGACCAATCAACATTCCAATGCCTGCCATTCCAAAACCGTAATGCCAACTAATCGTTTCACCCACATAACCGACTAAGAGTGGTGCGGCAAATGCACCGATATTGATACCAATATAAAAGAGGGTAAAACCTTTTGTCCTATTCGGATCATCCTTTCGGTACAAAGAACCGACCATGGAGGATATATTAGGTTTGAGTGCACCGACGCCTAAAACGATGAAAATACAGCCCACATAAAAGGAGGTTAGGCTGTCAATGGCTAAGATGAAATGGCCAATGCACAGCAGGAATCCGCCGAGCATAACCGTTTTTTTCTGACCGAGATAACGATCGGCAATGATGCCACCAGGTACAGCCAACACGTAAACCATCATGGTATACCAGCCATACAATGCCAAGGCATCTGCTTTTTCCCATCCAACGCCCGGGTTTAATCCAGTGGCCTTGGCTGCTAAATACAATACGAAAATGGCACGCATGCCATAATAGGAAAAGCGTTCCCACATTTCTGTGAAGAAAAGAACGTATAGACCTTTTGGGTGTACTGGTGTGCTGATGTTCGTCATCCTGTGGTAGCTAAATTTTAGCTTCAATACTCGACAATTAAAGTCAATTATCCATGTACGAGAAAACCCGACCCATGATCGTTATGAAAAATGACATATTTGTCAGATACGAAAAGAGGAAAGAGATCGGTAATTTCACAAAAACATTCCAAGTATTGACATCAAATATGCCGTCAAGAAACTAGAATAACTGATAAAAAACTTGTGTTTGTGGAGATAATGACATAGCATCGAAGTACTACTAAAAGACGCGAGTCTTCGTGATGATAATGCTACTACCTACTACAACTAAGAACTTAGTTTTAGTGCCTCTTTTTGTGCTCGTTTTGTTAATGACTAGTTTCACAGCTTGGTCTCAAAACAATGTCGGAATAGGTACTCTAACGCCTGCTTCAGATGCGATCTTGGATCTATCAGCAGATGACAAAGGACTGTTAGTCCCGCGTTTAACCACCAATCAACGTTTAGCTTACACCCCAATCCAATGGGCTTTTTGTGTATGACACAGATTCGAGTAAGTTTTTCTACTGGAAAGGCGATGAGAGCAGATGGCAAATTTTGGATGACAACTCAAGTATTAATGAGTTAATCCATAGTGTAACGTACGACACCTCTACTCACATTATTGAGGTAGTGGACGCTGGAGGCACTTACCGATTGGATTTTTCTATGTTAGACAATAGAAAAGGGTATCAGAAAATTTATCTTAGTCCAACTGGCGGTACGTTAAACTTAACCAATGATGGTGGTTCTGTTTTGTTGCCAGAAGACAGAACGTATCACTTTTTAAAAACCATAAATTATTTTCTATTTGACTATTTGAGTCTAGAATTAATACACCGGGATCCGTCAAAGTGTAATCAATGTATGCATGTTTTTCATTAATGAGTATTTTTTTTCCAGTGCTCAATGCAAAAACTTGCTTGGCAAATACATTACAACCACCATATTGACTAAAGTCTTTGCAGCCAAATGTCGTAATGCGTTGCTCGGAGAAATCACTTCTAACCTCAAGAAGAAAATTTCGCCTAGGACTTTGGTCAGTCTCGAAATAATCCCCATAAACTAAGTATTGGTCATTTGCGCTATCATATACGATTGAATGAGCTTGAATCAAATAAGCTGTCAAACTATAAGCAAATGTATCAACTGGCTGAAGCCGATTATTAAATTTTAAAATATAGCATTTACGTTCTCCGAGTCAATCACGAGTTTGACAAGCAATTGTAATACCATCTCTATTTTTCATAGCAGCTCTTGGACCAGCTATCTCACAAGCATATGCATCCATAAATTTGACAAGTTTTGATTCATAGAAAGACCCATCTAATGTTCGTGTTGAAAAGCGCAAACGATGAATTCCAATAGACGCCGATGATGTATCTGCATTACTCATTCCGATTGAATAAATTGTGTCTTCAGCCCCGTGAAAAGAAGCAAACAAAGCCCATGGTTCGGTTACACCTGAATTTCTATATGAGTCTATACTTGATAAAGAAGTGGTAAGTCCGAATCGATATGTAAGTTTTACTTAGAACCTCTATGGGTTACTTACCTCTTCTTCTCAATCGTTATTATCTTACAAATAACATAGATGCAAGTCTAAAGGAACCTCGTTTTTTCTGTTTAATAGTCCATTCAATATGTTTGGCACTTGTTCAACCCTTCAGTTTTCACTAAAGGGTAACCTCGAAAAAACTGAATAAGCCAGGATCTTGAATATTAGTGTCTAATAGATTCTAGATCAGAAATGAATGCTCTTTAAACTCTATCCCGCTGACTTCAACCCCGTATGAATTCATATGATTGGTCGCATGGCATTGAGACTAATCAAAAAATCAGAAAAAAATGGCTGATAGCTATTTGCGTTTATGGTAATAATGTTTGTACGTACGAACAATAAAATGTATGTTTGTTTGTACGTACGAACATTATGGCAAACAAGAAGATAGTTTTATTACCTAAGGCCCGCAAAATATTGGTCGAGGTAGGAGAGAATATTAAGTTAGCTCGATTAAGACGAAAGTTTAGTAGTGAACAAGTAGCAGAACGAGCAAACATTGGTAGAACTACGCTATATCATATAGAGAATGGGGATCCAGGTGTAAGTGTTGGCGCCTATTTACAAGTACTTATGGTACTCCGATTGGGTGAAGATTTTTTAGAATTAGCAAAAGATGATGAGCTTGGGAGAAAACTTCAAGACGCCAAATTAACGACTAAAGAAAGAGCTCCTAAACGAAAGAGATAGAATGATGGCAAAGCAAGATAAAAAGCGGTACGTGCATGTGTATGCGAATTGGCAGGAGATAGAGGAACCTATCTTAATGGGACAGCTACATTCTGAAAGATTAAAGGGAAAAGAAATATTTTCTTTTGAATACGATAAGGATTGGTTAGCATCAGGTCATGCCCAGCTTCTCGATCCGGAATTACAATTGTACACAGGATTACAACACCTCGGTGGAGATCATATGAATTTCGGATTGTTTTTAGATTCTTCTCCTGACCGTTGGGGGCGTTTGCTTATGAGAAGAAGAGAAGCCGCAATGGCGAGAAAGGAAGAAAGAGCGGAGCAAAATCTATTTGAAACCGATTACTTACTTGGCGTTTTTGACGGGCATAGAATGGGAGCACTACGATTCAAATTAGATGAAGAAGGTCATTTTTTAAATGACAATAGAGAGTTAGCCAGCCCACCATGGACTTCATTAAGGGAATTGGAACAGATTAGTTTGAAGTTGGAGCAAGATGATATAATTGACGATCCTGAATATTTGAAATGGTTGAGTATGCTGATTGCTCCAGGTGCTTCTTTAGGAGGTGCAAGACCAAAAGCCAGCATTGTTGGGAAAGATGAAAGCCTATGGATTGCTAAATTCCCAAGTAGAAATGATGAAGGAGATATAGGCGGATGGGAAATAGTTACATACGAACTAGCCATTGCTGCAGGCATAAATATGGCAGATTCGAAAGCACAAAAATTCTCTTCAAATTACTATACATTCCTAACACAACGATTTGACCGGACAGAAAATGGTAATAGAATTCACTTTGCTTCGGCCATGACCATGCTAGGATACACTGATGGACAAGACCATGAAGATGGAATTAGTTATTTAGAATTAGCTGAGTTTATTGCTGAAAATGGTGCTCAGGTAAATGAAGACTTAGAAGAATTATGGCGTAGAATTGTTTTTAGTATTTGCGTAACTAACACAGATGATCACCTTCGAAATCATGGTTTTATTCTCTCAGACCAAGGGTGGTTATTATCACCGGCATACGACATTAATCCTGTAGAAACAGGTACAGGATTGAAATTGAACATTTCAGATAATGACAATTCCTTAGATCTCGATCTTGCCATGGAAGTACACGAGTTTTTCCGATTAACGGAAGATAGAGCCAATGAAATACTGGAAGAAGTGAAATCTTCTATCAGGAACTGGAAAGATCTCGCAACTAAATATGGGATATCAAGAGCAGAACAAGAGCTAAAAGCCCTTGCATTTTCGCGTGTAGAAGGATAGCAATTTATACGGTTGGTTCTGTTGCACCGGTAGAGGGAAGCAGCCTTATATCGTCTAAAGGAACCTCATGGTTTCTGTTTAATAGTCGATTCAACATGTTTGGTAACTGTACAACCCTAGCAGAAAACTTTAATGGTAATTTATTGCGAGATAGTATTTGGGTTTCCGTTGGTCCTAAAAAACGAGTTTATCTTGGTCCTGATACAGCCTTTTGTGATTCGTTCAGTTATCTACTCAAAGCAGGCAATCGTTTTCAAAACTTCCTTTGGAGCACCTCAGATACCCTTTCTTCGATTACCATAGATAAAGCCGGGAACTATTGGGTAGAAGTCACGGATTCGAATTCTTGCGATGATGCCGATACAATCAATATTGATGCCATTAAAAAACCACTCTTTATTCTTACATTGGATAGTGTAGATTGTAAATATGTGACGATCAATTTAAATCAATCGGGCAATAACAAAACCTTTTGGAGCACCGGGTCCTCGGACACTTTTATAAAGGTAGATGAAAAAGGTCGATACTATCTCACAACATCCAATCAATTCTGCTCACGTACCGATAGCATTGACGTAAATAAACTCCCTAAGCCTGAAGTGAATTTAATGCATGACATACGCTTGTGTGATGATCATTTAGAGCTTCGTTCTTCTGAATCAGGGAATCATGTGTGGAGTGATGGAACAAAGGAAACCTCAATTAAATATATAAATCAATTTCTTACTATATCGGACACTTTGTGGTTGAAGGTTTATAGAAATGGATGTGTTGATACAGATACCGTTCTTATTCTGCCTTGTATTGAATCAAAGTTTTTTATCCCGAATGCATTTACCCCAAACAAAAATTACTTAAATGAAAAATTTGGTGTGGTTGGATTGATTGAACCCAAAGAATTCAGCATGAAAATTTATAACCGTTGGGGAGAACTCATTTTTGTTTCGAGTAATGTTAACGCAAGTTGGAATGGAATTTACCAAGACACCCCCGTTCCATTTGGTACTTACTTTTATACTGTTGATGTTCTTTCTTCATCAAGTGAAAGAATACGTAAAAACGGTACTATTATGTTGCTTCGATAAAGAATCTTGCGACCCTTCTATTTCTTTAATTATATACTCAAATATATTTCCTCTATTCCAATTCCCAAAATCCAACTCTACATAAAGGGAATCCACTGTATATAGGCATGTTCGTTATAGCGAACATCACATTTAACGTTTACGTACAATCCATACCGCCTATATACAAAGGGTTTTTATTCATTTTCTAGTGTGCATTACGTAAATATTATCTCTCAATTGTTTGCCTCTTTAAGTGGATTTCGCCTAAAAAAATCCGACCCTCACTATTAAGTATACTTTTTTGTATTAATTAAAATATACCTTTTAGTATAAATAAAATATGTTTGTGTATTTTTGCATAGAACGATTGAATTTAACACCAAAAAAATATAAATCATGAGCAAAGAAGCCTCCACAGAAACGCTTGAAAATTATACTAGGAGTGATTACAAATATGGGTTTACTAGTAATATTGATACTGAACTTATTCCGAAAGGTTTAAATGAAGATACCATTAGATTAATATCTTCTAAAAAGGATGAACCTCCGTGGTTGCTTAATTGGCGTTTAAAAGCATTTAGGCATTGGGAGACCCTGACAGAACCAAAATGGCCGAATGTGAAATATCCACCCGTAAACTATCAGGACATCATTTATTATGCTAATCCAAAACCAAAAAAGATACTCAACAACTTAGATGAAGTAGATCCTGAACTATTGAAAACGTATGAGAAATTAGGTATTTCAATAGTAGAGCAAAAACGATTAACTGGAGTTGCCATGGATATAGTCATTGATAGTGTATCTGTAGCCACTACTTTTAAGAAACAGCTTTCAGAGCTGGGTATTATTTTCTGTTCGTTCGGGGAAGCGGTTCAGGAACATCCTGAACTCGTCAGAAAGTATATGGGATCGGTTGTGCCAACTTCCGATAATTTCTTTGCGGCCCTTAATTCAGCCGTCTTTACAGACGGTTCATTCTGTTATATCCCCAAAGGTGTGCGCTGCCCGATGGAGTTGTCCACCTATTTCCGCATCAATTCTGCCGGAACAGGTCAATTTGAGAGAACGCTGATTGTCGCGGAAGAAGGCAGCTACGTAAGTTATTTGGAAGGATGCACTGCCCCAATGCGTGACGAAAACCAATTACATGCTGCAGTTGTGGAATTGATAGCATTGGATGATGCCGAAATAAAATATTCTACTATACAGAACTGGTATCCGGGAGATAAAGACGGAAAAGGTGGCATCTATAATTTTGTGACCAAAAGAGGTTTATGTGCAGGCGTCAGATCAAAAATAAGTTGGACACAAGTCGAAGCGGGTTCTGCTATTACTTGGAAATATCCAAGTTGCATTTTAAAAGGTGACTATTCAACGGGAGAGTTTTATTCTGTTGCAGTTACAAATAATTTTCAACAAGCTGATACCGGAACTAAAATGTGGCATATAGGTAAAAATACCAGCAGCACTATTATTTCTAAAGGGATCTCAGCAGGCCAAAGCGACAACTCGTACAGAGGTTTAGTTAAAGTAGGAAAAAATGCAAAAAATGCTAAGAATTTTTCTCAGTGCGATTCCTTATTAATGGGAGATAAATGTGGTGCGCATACCTTCCCGTATCTCGAAATTGATAATGACACTGCTCAAATTGAACACGAAGCCACAACTTCTAAAGTAGGAGAAGATCAACTTTATTATTGTATGCAACGAGGGTTGAGTGAGGAGGATTCTATTAACCTTATTGTTAATGGTTATTGCAAGGATGTGTTTAATGAACTGCCTATGGAATTTGCAG